>JAIRSJ010000039.1 GCA_031255525.1 Campylobacteraceae bacterium | reverse complement strand
ACTTTCATGGCAACGCTTGACGGCAGTATCGTAAACATAGCACTCCCTACAATAGCCCAAAGCCTTAACACTCCCATGAACAAATCTATATGGATAGTCGCTGTTTATATGATAACAATTTGCGCATTTTTGGTGTTATTTGGCAAAATAGGTGATATAGTCGGCAAAATAAAAATTTTTCGCATAGGTACACTTGTATTTGTCAGCGGCACGTTTCTATCGGGTCTTGCCGACTCGCTTGGTACTCTCATAGCAGCGCGCATCATACAAGCTTTTGGCGCTAGCATGACCATGTCAACAAATCTTGGTATCATAACTGAGATATTTAAACCTCAAGAACGTGGAAAAGCTCTTGGCTTTATAGGCTCAATCGTCTCTTTGGGCAGTATCACCGGTCCTAGTGTCGGCGGCATAATAGTACACTATCTTCCATGGTCGTATATCTTTTGGCTTAACATTCCATTTGGTCTTTTAACGATCTTTCTTGGTTTTAGATATCTACCAAAAGACGTATCGAAAACAAAAAGCGATATCGATTTTATGGGCTTTTTCATCTATGCATCGGCGATTATTTTATTCTTTGGCGCTATGTTTGCAGGACAAGAGACAAGTTTTAAAAATACCGCTATACAGATATTGCTTGTTCTTTCATTGCTATTTGCAATACTTTTTATCAAATATGAGTATGGCAGAAGCTCGCCGCTGATAGAATTTGCGATATTTAAAAACAAAACCGTAACTGTAGGACTTATATGCGCTTTGATAGTATTTGGCACAAATTTCTTTTTTGCCATTTTGATGCCGTTTTATCTGCAAACGGCAAGAGGTTACACTCCACGCGCGGCAGGATTTATCATGATGGCTTTTCCTATGGTTATGGTCATAGCAGCGCCTATAGTGGGAAGTCTTGTATACAAATTGGGTTCAAATAGACTTACAATATTGGGGCTTAGCCTCATTGCTCTTGTAAATTTTTTGCTTATATTTATAGATATAGATATGAATATTGCCTATTTTATCATGCTTGTCGGACTTATCGGACTTGGTAACGCCATTTTTCAAACGCCGAACAACACGATCATAATGAGTTCTGTAGATAAAAAATATCTTGGGACTTTGGGAAGTTTGAATGCACTTGCAAGAAATATCGGCAATATTGTAGGCGTAACATTTGCCACAACCATACTGTTTGCCGCTATGAGTTTCAGAGCAGGAGAGCATATCTCAACATATGTCAAAGGAGAGGAGGAGTTATTTATGTTCGGCATGCATATCACATTTGTAGTATCTTTAATATTTATGATGATAGCTCTGCTTATATCTTTTACGCAACTTAAAAAATGCGACAAGACTAAAACGACTCCATGAGACCATTTATCTTTGACTATTAAAATATACCACTATTTAAATAACAAAAATTGCGTCAGGTCGGCAACACTAAATGCGACTTTTTAAAGTCCCTCATTCATCACTCTATATAGATACTCAGCCTCATCGTCGTCTAAAAAAAGTGTCTTTTTTTTATCAAAAAGTTGTTTTAATTTATTTACATCAAAACCTTTATCGTGAATACACTCTGTATGAGCGGGCAAAAAAGCTCTCGCAAGTGCTATCTCATCGCTTGTAATTTTCTCCTCGCACAAAAAACAGTGATCCAAAGAGTGAAGTCTTCCCTCGAACTGCAAAAGTTCTAAATATGCCTCCACAGCAACCCTTTTTGGATTTTGCTTCTGCCATTTTTTGGCGCAGTCAGTTAAAAGTTCGAAATAAAAACCGTCAAGATTTTCTATATCTCTCAAATGTCTGTAAAAAAGCTTCACAAACTGCTGCCAAATATAAAACCTATCTCTGTCGAGATTCCAGCTATGAGCCAGATGTATGACATTTCTCAATTGGGCTATATTTGATTTTACACTCGTTTGTATCTCAAAATCTATCAAATATCCAAGATTTATTGTCGAATGCCTCGCTCCGTAAAATCTATATACGATTTTTAGTTTATCTTTGGTGAGAATAGAGACCATTAAGTCCTCGTCGCGAACTTTATTGATATTTATGATAAACCCTTGCATAAACGCCTTTGTCCTTACTTGTGTTTTTTATTTTATCACAAGATAAAGCACATTTTGGTATTATTCGGGCAAAAACGGATTTTAATAATGGATTTTTTGCAATCAGTTATAAATGCTAATCTTGAAATCTATCATCTTCTACAAAACTCTGCACATGATCTTTTATGCGAAAAATTCTCAAAAGGTTTTGGCGGAGATATAAGTATAAAAGCCGATTTAGAAGCTGAAAAAATTTTCGTGAAACATTTGAAAAAATTCGGCATGATATACTCCGAAGAGAGCGGTCTAATGGGAACAAATGGGGATATTATTATCATAGATCCTATAGACGGTAGTGAGAATTTTGTCTCGAATATACCATACTTCGGCACATCTGTTGCCAGACAAAAAAATAGTATCGTCACAGATGCTGTCGTTGCAAATTTATCAAACGGCTCCTTATATGTCAAAAACTCCGATATTTTTCAAAAATGTTCATTATTTGACACTAAAACAGAAACCATTTGTTTGAATACTTTTTCAAACATCGGCATTTTTGAAAAATCTTACAACTCTGATAAACTTCACAATTTCTTGAAAAACGAATCTCTAAAATATCGTTCCATGGGGGCTTTGGCTCTATCTTTGAGTATGGCTCATGAGGTAGGTTTTGTACTCTATGAAGGACAAATCAGAGAATTTGATATAACAGGCGGATGGTATATGTGCGAAGATTTGTTTAGATTCAGAGACGGTAATTTTCTACTCGTAAGCAAAGATAAGGGAATATTTGATAAAATTTCTAACTTTATAAAGGAGCAATCTATAAATGGATTTTTCTAAAATATTTAAAACACGCAAAGAACAGCCCAAAGCAACCGAAGCTCCAAGCCATTGGGTGAAGTGCGAAGCATGCGGTTCTTTAATGTATAGAAAAGAGATTATGCTTCAAGCCAATGTCTGCCCAAAATGTGGATTTCATATGAGAATAAATGTTATGGACAGAATAAATCTCTTGAGTGATAAAAATACTTTCGTGAGCTTTGATAAAAATTTGATACCGATAGACCCTTTAAAATTTGTTGATAAGAAATCATACAAAAAAAGGATAGAAGAGGCACACGAGAAGACAAAAAGAAATTCTGCTCTAATCGCAGGAGAGTGCAAAATAGAAGACATAAGCGTTCAGCTTGTTGTTTTTGATTTTGAGTTTATGGGCGGAAGTTTGGCATCTGTCGAAGGTGAAATGATAGTACGCGCCGCCAAAAGAGCTATAGAAAAAAGACAAGGTCTTGTTATAGTAAGCGCAAGCGGCGGAGCAAGAATGCAAGAGAGTACGTTTTCGCTGATGCAAATGGCAAAAACTTCAGCAATTTTAACAAAGCTCTCGGAAGCAAAATTGCCATATATATCTGTACTCACAGATCCTACAATGGGAGGAGTAAGTGCCTCTTTTGCTTGGCTTGGAGATGTGATAATAGCAGAGCCCGGCGCTTTAATAGGATTTGCCGGCCAAAGAGTTATCAAACAGACTATTGGTGCAGAACTGCCGGAAGGTTTTCAAAGAGCAGAGTTTTTACTAAAACACGGACTTATTGATATGATAATACAAAGAAGCGACCTGAAACGCGCGATAGCTGATTTGCTCAGATATTTCATCAGCGAACAATCCGAACATGCCAATAAAAATTAAAAAAACAGGAGAATAAAATCGCAAACTTAAAGTTATATGCGCTGATAGATAAAGCGACATTAAAAGAAAATGATAAATCGTTGGAGTGGATAGTTGAAAAAGCAAAAAAGCTTAATGCTTATCTGTTTCAGTATAGAAACAAAACAGGCGATTTTGACGAAAAAAAAGAGGATTTAGTGATTATAAAATCTCTTTGCGGCGATACTCCACTCATAATAAATGACGATATAACATTAATAGATTATTGCGATGGTATTCATCTTGGACAAGAGGATATTTTAAACTTTATAAATAACATCAGCGATGCAGCAAATTTAGTAAGACGCGTCATAGGTAACAGAAAATTGTTCGGCTTATCAACTCACAATGCAGATGAGATAGCGGCGGCAAATTTTTTACCCGTCGATTATATAGGGCTTGGTGCGTATCGTAAAACCAACACTAAAGATACAACCAATATCTTGGGAAATACGCTTGATTCGCTTGCCAAGTTCTCTAAAAAACCTGTAGCGGCTGTGGGCGGAGTAAAATTGTATGACGAGTTTAGGCATGTAACATATTTGACGATAGGTTCCGGACTTTATGAAGATCACAGTGTATTCTATTGAAAAAACTCCTCAAAGCGAAATTAAAAATATGATAGAAGAGTTTATAAAAATGATTTCGCGCTTTGCCAAGATAGAAGACATATCGCTTTTTAGCGGCAAAATTGCATCTGCGCAAAGCAAAGGAGTATCAGAAGCACAAAAATCTTATACTCAAAGTTTTGAGCCGTATATGAAAAATTATACTTTGGCACTTGATGAAAGCGGAGAAAATTTAAATAGTATGGAGTTTAGTAAAATCTTTGATAATGATGCGGATATAAGGTTTTTCGTAGGCGGAGCTTACGGTTTTGAGGAGCAATTTTTAAAACGCGCTCAAAGAGTTGTAAGCTTGAGTAGATTAACATATGCACATAAAATAGCGAAATTGGTACTGTTTGAACAGATTTATCGCGGATTGTGCATAAAAAATAATCACCCATATCACAAAGAGTAAAATTAAACTGAAGGATAGAAATGAAGCGAAGCGATATTGAGTTTTTTAAAAATCTACTCCTCGAAAGAAAAGAGCAGGTTTTAAGAAATATTGACGGAGCGGCAAAAGAGATTGAGGGTTTGGATATCTCCGACGCCAGAGATGAAGTTGATTTTGCAACTCTAAATGCAAACAATTTTATTGACCAAGCTTTGAGCATGCAGCAGTCCAAAGAACTTTTTGAGATAGAATATGCGCTCGGTAAGATTGAAAAAGGCATTTATGGGATATGCGAAATGTGCGAAGAAGCCATAAGCATTCAGCGACTTAAAATCAAACCTCACGCAAAATACTGCATTATATGCCGTGAAATTTCGGAAAAAGAAAAAAATAAAAAAAGGAGTTTTTAATGGGTATTAAACAATATATAGTATTCTCTGTTTTCCTTTTAGCAATTGTCGGTATTTATGTCTATAGCATAATCCCAAATGAAAATGCATATTATACGCTGACATTTTTTAGATACAGCTGGGAATTGCCCATAGCTGTGTGGTTTATCATACCAATATTTGTTTTATTTATAGCCTCAGTTATACACATGTTATTTTATTCGGTAAAGAATTTTTTGACAAAACGGCTTACAAAAAAGGATTATGAGACGCTTGTGTTACATATAAAACACACGCTTTTGGGCGAAGAAAAAGATTTCGAGTATAGAACCGAACCTTTTAAGATTTTGGCTGCGGCAATCAAAAAAATGAAGTATAATCCCAAAAGCGCCGATGAAAATACGGGCGAGAAAGAACTTGATGAGGTGTTTAAGATTTTAGAAAAAATCAAAAACGGTGAATATGTCGATTTGAAAAAATTCCGCTTAAGAAGTGACAACGAAATCTTAAATCAAAACCGTCTAAATTTCCCACAAGACGATAAAAAGTCCATTGATGAGATTTTAAAGCATTGCAGTTCTCTTGATAATGAAGTGTGCGAAAAAGCTTTTTACGCATTTTTAAAACGAGCTTCATATTCTGATATTAAAAATTACAATTTTAACCTAACAGGCGACATGCTGCTTATTTTATTTGAAAGATTTGCCGATAAAAGCAATGACTTTACATTAAGTAACGCCGAGATAAAAGAACTTTTGGAAAAAACATCTATGAATTCGGGCGAATTTTTAAATACCGCAAAAGTACTTAAAACGGTTATAGAGCCGGACACTCTTTTAAAACTTTACGATAATGTTCAATCCAAAAATCAACATGCCGCATTTTCCTATCTGTACATTCTATTTGAATTAAGACTTATCGATAAAGTGAGAGATTTTTTAGATAACAACGAAGAGGGTGAATTTGAAAAGTTTAGGATTTTACTTTTCTTGCGCGACAACGGCAAAATAGTAGATACAGACCTTATTATTTAATGTTTGAGATTGATTTTAGCCAAAGTCCTTCTGCTTTGGCTCCACTCGCAGGTTTTACAGACCTGCCCTTTCGTTATGTATGTAAGAAATTCGACGTAGATTTAACTTTTTCGGAAATGATAAGTGTAAATGCTCTGATTAGAAATTCCAAAAAAACTTTTCACATGTTAAAATGCGCGTCAAACGAAGACAGATACATAGTACAAATCGCAGGAAGCGACATAAATAATATCATTAAAGCAGTTGAAATTTTAAATGATATAGATGGCATAGCAGGTATAGATTTAAACTGCGGCTGTCCTGTGCCAAAAGTCGTAGCACAGGACGCAGGCTCATCACTCTTAAAAGATTTATCGCATTTGTCACACATTGTGGAAGCTATCAAAAAATACTCAAATAAACACTACACTTCCGTAAAAACACGTATCGGTTTTAGTGAAAAAACACCCGAAATAATAGCAAAAACCATCGAGAGCGCAGGAGCAGATTTTATCAGTATTCATGGGCGCACAAGAAGCGGAGGATACAAATCTGAAATTGACTATGATGCGATAAGACGCGCAAATAAAACAGTCAAAATTCCTGTTTTTGCTAACGGTGACATCACAACTTATGAAAAAGCTTTGGAAGTCAGGAATTTTACCAAATGCGAAGGACTCATGATAGGACGCGGCGCTATAGGCAATCCGTGGATATTTTATCAGCTGAAACATAATCAAAGCAGTGTGGATAAATCGCTTATAAAATCCGTCGTTTTAGAACATTTGCAGCTAATGATAGAGTTTTACGGCGATAAATTTGGGATAATTTTATTTAGAAAACACCTGCATGCATACTCAAAATCCCTTCCCCAAGCTTCAATATTTCGTCACAAGATAAATGCAATTTCAGATAAAAATGAACTGCTTGAAACATTGGAAGAATTTTTCACGTAAATCATAAATTCTGATAGTAAAATGAAACTAAAGTCCTATTGTATAGATAGAATTATTCTACGCAAACTTGTTATGATAAAAACAAATATAAAGTTTGCAGCAGAAATAAACAAGATAGATAAAACTAAATGTTTTTGACTTTTGTACCAAATGAGTTTTAGCTCGACTTTTATCCCAATATTTGCTTATATCAATGCTACTGCATATGTAATGATTGCCACTTTACTGCAAATTTGATAGTAAAAGTAGCCTTTTAGAATTACTTTGCTTCTTGCTATTATCTTAAAAAAAATCAGATATAATTAGAATTTTTAAGGAGTTCATATGCAACAAACAAAAGCGATAAAAGCTTCAAAATTATGGAAAGAGAGCAATATAACTTCAGATTTTGAAGGTTCCGTAATAACTAAAATAAGTAAAGAATGGATAGCTATAAGCGCAGGGACGAAGGACAATTACAATACCATGACGGCTTCATGGGGAACGATTGGATATCTTTGGGAAAGAAATGTCGCTATCGTATATGTGCGCCCTACCCGCCATACATACGACTTTATGGAAAAATCAAACTGTTTCACATTGACTTTTTTTGACAAATCACTTAAAAACAGAGTGCACAAAATCTTCGGTAGTAAATCAGGACGCAACACAGACAAAGCCAAAGAAGCAAACATTACGCCTATATATTTTGACGAAGATATCATAAGTTTCGAAGAGGCAAAAGAGATAATAGTCTGTAAAAAACTATACTTCAGCGATTTTAATCCTCAAAATTTTCTAAACAAAACTATAGATAACCTTTATCCTGCAAAAGATTATCATAGGATCTACATAGGCGAGATTGAAAAATTTTACAAAAAGTAGTGTCTTGCCGGCTCTGAATTCTATGTAATTTCAGACAGCTTTTCTCAAAAGTTTACGAAGTTTTTTATGCAGACCGAAAAATCTTTTTACCCTCAAGAAGTAGAGGGTAAAAAGTGATAATATAAAAATGAAAGCTTTTATATGCCGTATTCCGGTTTAACAATTTTTTTATCGCTTTCATCTGCGTCATTGTGTTTTTTTAACGCGGAATCATATTTTTTCTGAATATCTTGCATATTGTCATGAAACCATTTCTCAGAATCAGGTGTATTTGCCAACCATGAGCATCCTTCAATTTCTTTTTTAAACTCTGCAGACTCTATAGATGGCGCTCCATCTCCTATCGGATAAAATTTAAACCTTGCCTTTGCAAATCCCATAGATGGTCGCACTGCAACATAATATGTTTTGCCGGCATCCAAGTTTGCTTCTAAAAGTTCACTCGATTCTCCACCGACTACAAAATGGTGTATGCCGGACGTTGTTTTGTAAAATATTTTTGAATTTCCGGATAAAATTCCTACAAATTTTAATTTATTATCGTCGTATTCGGCGATTGGCGCCATAATTGCACCACCAAAGATAGATGGTCTGAAAAATATGATAGCGGACTCATCTTGCGATATTTGTGTTTCTTGATTTTGTATAGTAGTCATATATTTACTGCTACATCCGGTAAAAAACAATCCCAAAATAACTATAAATAGTACTTTTTTCACATTAACTCCTTTTTATTTTATTCATAAATAATTAAGTATTTTTCAGGCCTTATTTTAGCACAATTTTTCCTAATTAAACAAGAATATCCCCACTGAACATTTTAAATTGTATTTATATTTTATCGTATCTTTAAGATGAGTTTATGATAAAAAGTCTCTTTATTGAGTATATAACCATAATATAGATTATAAATAATCGTTTTTACTAAGGTTTCGTAAATTCTGTTAAAACACAAAGTTCTTCATGCTCATTTCATATAGTAGGATAAGACAAAACTGAGAAATTTTTTGTATGTGGATTTTGCATTTTGATTTTATCAAAGTTTTAGAGTTGGTGGGATTTAGTATATGGACAGGAGATATCATGCTGTTCTAAGCCTAGATTGTCAAATCTTATCTTGGTTTTTTAAATCTTAAAATTAATAGATTTGATTATCATTGAAGTTTAAAAAAACAGTTGCACATTTTACATAAAAACCCACCTTATATCAATTTTACGCAAAAACAAGCTCTTATCAACCGCTTCTGCGATAAAAACAACTATATGGTATACGTAAAAATATGTTTTGCTCTGTTTTTAAAAACAACTTTTATTTTCCGTAGACGTTTTGTCGGTTTTTACATTCATCGTGCGTTTTATCAAAAGCCAAACACAATAAAAGTTCTGCAAACTGACAAAAATACGCTCTAAAACATAGATAACTTTGACAATTACAATGAAATAACTGTCATGAGGCTATCTTGGATTTTCTTTAAGTAGATTTTTTCGCCTTATTTTTGCATTTTCCCAACGTCTTTTCTCATCAACATTATGCGGTACAAAAGTCTCCACGGGAGTCGGTTTGCCGTTCTCATCAATCGCCACCATAGTAAAAAAACAACTATTAGTATGCGTAACGGTATGTTTTTGTATATTTTCAGAGACAACTTTTATCCCTATTTCCATAGACGTTTTGCCCGTATAATTTACACTTGCCAAAAATGTAACCAACGTCCCGATAGGTATAGGGTTTTTAAAAAGCACTCTATCAACCGAAAGAGTTACTACGCTTTTCCCGCTGTATCTTGCTGCAAGCGCATAAGCTACCTGATCCAAAAGTTTGAGCAGATCTCCTCCGTGAACATTTCCGCTAAAATTTGCCATATTTGGCGTCATTAAAATAGACATAGTAAGTTGATTTTTAGAAAAATTTTGCAAAATTGACCCTTTTATATTTGATTAGATATTTTCATTAAGCTAAAAATTGTATCAGAAAAATATTTAAGCATTGTTTTTAAAAAAAATATATATTTGCATCATTATGATAAATTATATAAAAGTCCATTTTTTCGTAAGTTTATTAAAAAATCAAGACAGTTAAGATTTTTTTGCATGGCAAGCTTATTATTTAAATAATAAAGTTGACTTTCCGTTTTTGCGCGGAAAGTCGACCCAAAATTTTTACTCTACCTCAGCATCTATAACATCATCATCTTTTTTTGATGAAGCGTCGTTGTTGCTTTCACCGGCACCACCATTTGCACCCTGCTCTTTTTTATATATCTCTTCGGCTAATTTATGACTAACTTCTGTTAAAGCTTTTACTTTAGCGTCGATATCATCTTTATCAGCACTTTCATTTTTCAAAGTCTCTTTTAAATCATTTAGAGCTTTTTCTATTTTAGTCTTATCATCGGCAGATATATTTTCGCCCAAATCTTTAAGCGATTTTTCTGTTTGATGGACTAAAGCCTCGGCGCTGTTTCTGGTGTCTACTATCTCTTTTCTTTTTTTATCTTCCTCTTTGTGAAGTTCGGCATCTTTTACCATCTTTTCTATCTCTTTTTCATCAAGCCCGGAACTTCCGGTAATTTTAATCTCTTGCGCTTTCCCGCTTGCTTTGTCTTTCGCAGAAACGGTTAAAATTCCGTTTGCATCTATATCAAACGTAACTTCTATCTGTGGAATTCCGCGCGGAGCGGCAGGAATACCTTCGAGATTGAATTGCCCCAAGGATTTGTTATCTTTGGCAAAATCTCTCTCGCCTTGCAATACATGTATAGTGACTGCGGGCTGATTATCTTCTGCCGTTGAAAAAGTTTGAGTTTTTTTCGCAGGAATTGTCGTACCTTTCTCAATCAGTTTTGTCATAACTCCGCCAAGAGTCTCTATGCCGAGGCTAAGAGGCGTAACATCCAAAAGAAGCACATCTTTAACATCACCTTTGATAACTCCACCTTGAATTGCTGCACCGATAGCTACTACCTCGTCAGGATTTACTGATTTGTTTAGCTCTTTGCCGAAAAACGATTTAACTTTTTCTTGCACAAACGGCACTCTTGTGGAGCCACCTACCATAACAATCTCTTTGATGTCTGTTTTTGATACGCCGGAATCTTTTATAACTTCTTTGATTTTATCCACAGTCTCATTTATCAAATCTTCTATCATAGATTCGAATTTTGCACGTGTAAGCTTTTTAACCAAGTGTTTAGGACCTGTGGCATCTGCCGTTATAAACGGTAGATTTATCTCTGTCTCATTGGCAGATGAGAGCTCTTTTTTGGCATTTTCAGCAGCCTCTTTCAATCTTTGAAGCGCCATAACATCGTTTTTCAAGTCAATACCGCTCTCATTTTTAAATTCGCCGACCAACCAGTCTATCAGGCGATTGTCAAAATCATCTCCGCCCAAAAACGCATTTCCGCCTGTTGCTAAAACTTCTACTACGTTATCGCCTGTTTCAAGTACAGTTACGTCAAATGTACCGCCGCCCAAATCGTATACCATAATTTTTTCGGCTTCTTTTTTATCAAGTCCATAAGCAAGAGCGGCAGAGGTAGGCTCGTTTATGATACGAAGCACATTTAATCCGGCGATAGTCCCTGCCTCTTTTGTCGCTTTTCTTTGAGCATCGTTAAAATATGCAGGCACCGTAATAACAGCGTCAGTTACACTCTCTCCCAAAAAACTCTCGGCGTCTTCTTTTAATTTCATCAAAACTTTTGCACTTATTTCTTGAGGAGTGTAAACCTTACCCGCTATCTCTATAGCGCATGCGCCGTTTCTATCTACAACTTTGTAGGGAAGGCGCTTTTTAGCTTCTGCCGCTTTTTCCTCATTGCTCATAAGACCCATGATTCTTTTTATCGAATATATAGTCTTTTGCGGATTTGTAACAGCTTGTCTTTTTGCCGTGTCTCCAACTAAAATCTCGCCCTTATCTGTGTACGCTACAACTGAAGGCGTTGTATTTTTACCCTCTTTGTTTGGTATAACTTTCGCCTCGCCTCTTTCGTATATTGATACGCAGGAGTTTGTTGTTCCCAAATCTATTCCGATTACTTTTCCCATTTTCTATCCTTTTAAATAATTTTTTTCAAACCAAATTCGCTCTCAGGCGGTAATTATAAATTTTAAGCCTGCTTTTTGCTCTGCAAAGCGGAAAATTTGCTAAACGTTACAACAAATTTCCTACAAAGCCGGCGCAAAAATACAATCTAACGAGCAATGCTAACCATTGCGGCTCTTAATACTCTACCTTTGATGGTATATCCTTTTTGAAAAGTCTGAACTATCTCCCCACTCTCTTTACCTTCGCTCTCCACTTGAAGCGCTGCATTATGAAAATTGGGGTCGAACTTACCATCGCTGTCAGCCTCCTTTATGCCATGTTTTTCAAACACTTTTTTGAACTGTTCAAGCGTCAAACCAATACCGTCTTTTATCTTTTTAGTAACATCGTCGATAGTTTCATCTGCCGATTTATAGGCTATTTCAAGCGCATCTATCACAGGCAGCAAATCTCTTGCAAATTGCTCGTGCGCATAATCTATAGCTTGATATTTCTCTTTTTCATAGCGCTTTTTTATATTTTCAAAATCGGCGTGAGCTCTTATATACTTATCTTCGCAGGATTTTAATTTCTCTTCAAGCTCCTTTATTTTCTCCTCCGTACTTGATAAATTAGCGTCTGACAAAACTTCACTCTGCTCTTCTATCATCTTGTTGGCATCTAAAACGACTTCTTCCGTCTCTTTTTTTTCTGTTTCTGCATACACATGCTTTTTATCTTTCATCATATCTCCTTAGCTTTATTAAAAAAACTCTCAAAATCGGTGTTTAATCTTCCCAAACAAAACATTTTAGCGTTGCTGTCTCCAATTTTGGCTTTTCGCTTTACAGCCATATAGCCGACAGGAACCATCTCTTCAAAATATATTCCGTCTTTAAGTTCCAAAATAGTCCTGATATTTTTAAAAGAGTCGTACAAAAATCTGTTGTCGTTTTCTCTCCTCATTTCATACAAAACATCTTCACCCTCTTGAAAAAGCACTTTTCCTATAAGCATCTGATCTAATTTTGTACAAAGCTCATCAAATCCGACTTTTGTTGAGATAGCACGTAAATCATAAACACTAAACCCTAAAAGCTCATTTAAAAATCTCGCAGCCTCATCACTGTAGGATATAGTAACTTCGCTGTTTGTAAAAATCAAAAGCAAAAAACGGTCTTGAACTTTGATAACCTCTTTTAATTCCTCGTTGTCGTAAAACTCCAAAGCGCAATAAAGCTCATACTTTCTAAGGGCATTTTTTATGTTATTCAAACTTTCAAATACTATAGTAGTATCAGTCCTTAGTTTCTCTAACCAATATTTTTTCAAAGCACTTACAGTAGGTATTCTGCCGCCACTTATATGAAGCTGCATCAAAATGCCCTCATTGCAAAGCTTATTAAAATATGCCCTTATAGTAGACGCTGATATCTCTATGGACATCTTTGTCTGAAGTTCAGCTGAACCTATGGGCAGATTATCTTCCAAATATGCCTTGATAATAGCTTCTAAAATTAAATCCTGTTTAGATGTCACCTTCATTTTTAGCACTCTTTTGAGTTAATTGCTTGTAATTATACAACATTGAGCGTATTATTGTCAAGTATAATTATAACTGTATTCTTATAAAGAATATTTAGTCCAATTGACTAAATGTTGTAAAAAGATAAAATACCATTCGAAATCTCTGTGTGTAATATTATAGTTTGGGTAAATTAAATGCGTAAATTTAGAATGAAAAAACGGAAACCTTGCAATATTATGCAAGACTTCCAAAGTATTATTTGTCTCTTATCGAAAGTTCTTTAATAACTTCTTGATAGCGAGTATAATTTTTTGCTTTCAAGTACTTAAGAAGACGTTTTCTTTGTCCTACAAGTTTTAAAAGCCCTAATCTGGACGAATGGTCTTTAACATTAACCTTCAAATGTCCCGTTAAATATACAATGCGACTTGTCAAAAGCGCTATTTGCACTTCCGGAGAACCTGTATCACCCTCTTTTCTTGCAAATTTTTGAATAATTTCTTTGCGAGCTGCCGAATCCAAAGCCATCTCTGACCTCCTGACTGGTAAAATTGCCCAATTAATTTGGGGAAGCGAATTATACCATTAAAAACACAAAAACAGCTAAAAGCATTCACGATTTCTCGGCGACATATAAAATAATAGAAAATATTTAAAAATTTTTCATATAAACAACTACTTAATCTAAAAACGAGGTAGTGTTTAGTAAAATTATATTTTTAAAATAATTGTGAATAGGAAAAAGTTTATGTTGTTGACAAAAGCAAGCGAGTATGCTCTACTATCTTTGATAATCATAGCCCAAAGGAATGCTCCGCAGGACGTTGATACACTCTCAACACAACTTGGCATCTCAAAAAGCTTTTTGGCAAAAATACTACAATCACTGGCGAAAGAAAATATTCTGAAATCATTCAAAGGCGCTCGTGGCGGCTTTACTTTGGAAAAAGACCCCAAAGAACTCACGATAAGAGAGATTGTAGAGTGCGCAGAGAAAAAACCGACCGTTATATTTGAGTGCGCTCCTTCTATCGCAAGCTGCCCAAATAACCGTGCGGAATTTTGTAAAATCTGGCCGTTTTTCAACCGCTTTCAAAGTAAAATAGATGAATTTTTAAAAACAATCACATTGGCTGATATAGTCAAAGAGTGATTTTATGCTCAAAAAAATCTAAGGAATATTAATTGAAATATAACATCTTTCATCTTTCGCATACAGACCTTGACGGCTATGGCTGCCAATTTGTTGTGAAAAACTATTTTGAAAACAGAAAGTTTTACAACTCAAATTATGGCAGAGAGATAGACGAAAGATATGCTCAAATTTTAGAAGATATCAAGACTATTGATGCAAAATTCAATGTTATATTAATAACAGACTTAAATCTCACATCCGAACAGGCAAAAAATTTTGAAGAAAAAATCGCCTCAAATAAAAACGTAAAACTTATGCTTTTTGACCACCACCAAAGCGGTCAAGAAACGGCGGAGCGCAATTCATGGTATCTGTTGGATACCAAACGCAGTGCTACTAAAATAACTTATGATTTTTTTTCATCGCTTTACGGCAAAAATGATAATCTCTCAAGACTTGTAAACATCATTGATGCGGTCGACATATGGAGAAGTAGCGATAAAGATTTTGAGCTTGGCAAAGTATGTCTTGGAATGATAGCAAACGCCAAAGAGTTAAATCGCATCATGTTTGACGAAGCAAATACGCAATTTATGTTTTCTCTCCTGAATCAAAGTTGTGATTTTTTTGATAAAAAAGATGCTCATATTGCGCTCGAAGACAATATACATGTGATGAAAAAGAACTTTTTTAAAATAGATAAAAACAACACGCTGAACAATTTAGTCTCGAACTACAATGTCGAGTTATTAAAGCAAATGAAAAACAAAATGACGATATTGTATAAAGATCATAAAGGCATTTTGACCTTCAACATAGGCAATGCTTCAATAATCGGAAACGACTTTTTGGTTAAAAACGACGATTATGATTTTTTCATGGATGTAACATCAAGAAAAACTGTAAGTTTTAGGGCAAACGGTAAAGTCGACGTGAGTAAAATAGCAAGCGAATTGGCAAATGGAGGTGGTCATCCAAATGCAAGCGGAGGCGCTTTGACGAATTTCAAAGACAGCTTTTCGTACGATATAATCAAAAATCAGATAATAGAATTGATTAAAATGAAGGTGGGAAATTTATGAGTTATGAAAATTACGAAACGGAAGATTATCAAGAAGAGATAAAAGATCTGTCTATACAACTCGCCGATATGCTGAGTGTGGCTTTATATTTTGCAGGCGTGAAAAAAACAAAACTTGAAGAAGCTATAGACGCATATTTAGATGATATGGACGAAACTCTTGGAAGTGATGAAAATGCACCCATGGGATTTGATGAAATAGTAAAAGTCATCAAACATTTAAAAAGCGTAAGAAAAGATCTATTTACCTGATAGCAGTCAATCTAATAAAACTATGAGATTATCTCTTTTGTGATTTGATTGTTTTGGGTTCATTTTTTATACATCGTTTAAAAATGTGTAGAAACTAAAATTTACTCTTTCAACTTGACCGTCAGTCAGATAGTATATTAAATCGTGATGGATTGCAAATCACCCCACAATCTCCGCCTTTTTGTTTTTGTATCAATTGGCCATCTGTGTCGTATACATAATTTGTATCGTCGAATAGTTCCATTCTGTCGTCTATATCATAAACTCCTTGTTTTATACTCTTTTGGTTTTTATCAGTAATAGTATGTTTTAGTATATTTCCTTGATTGTCGTAACTGAACTCTTCACTGTAAGTATATGACGATGGTTTTTCATTTTTAATACCTGAATGAAGCGTTGAAGCTTTAGTAAGTCTTCCTTGTTTATCATAACTATATGTATGATACAAAGTTCTATCATGAAGATACTCTGTTTGTGTCAATAATTTACCTGCTGCGTTTCTTAGAGTATTTGTATGGGCATATATCCTTTTACTGTTTTCAAGTTTGTAGGGTTCATGAAATGTATGGATTGTCGCGCTTCGCTCGCAATGACGAAAAGGAGCGTTTACGTTAATGCTCATTGTCTTAATTTTTTATCCATTTCGCAATCTCTCATACTTATGCCTCTCCTATTACATTCTGATATTTTCTTCCAATATGCCGCTTTTTGTAAATCCTTTTCAACATATATACCGTTTGCATAAAAATCAGCCAATTCTCTTTGCATATAATAGTCTCCTTCATTTGCAAGTTCAATAGCAAGAGGTATCATTTCGTTTTTATAATCAGAAGTTCTTTCTGTCAAAAAACGATAATAACCTTTTTTGAAATTTATAGAGACGTCTTTATATTGTTTAAATACCTCAATTGTTTTATTCATATCTTTGTTGATTAAATAATAATAACTTATCAATTTTGACATAGCAGTTGCATTGCCTTGAGAAGCAAGATAATGAAATTCTTCAATTTGCTTTGAGTTTAAATATATATGTCTGTAAGGTACAACTCTTAGGAAAAATATCAAAACGATAGTTAAAATACAAAACCCCACAAGAAACAAATATTTCTTCTGTATAACAATCATTGCTTCTTATCCTCATTTACCCACATACATATTCCTTCATCATAATTCCAAGCTCTTGTATAATCTTCAATACAAAGGCTTATCGCCATAAAGTCAATATTAAAATGATATAAATAAATATGAACAAATGTAATTATCCAAATAAAAACTGAAAAAACAAAACATAAAATTATGAATATTTTTATCATTATTTCTATGAATTTTAAGATAATGATTTTCATCTAACATCTTTCATCAGTTCTTTGAACCAATCCATAGAGCAAACCTTGCTACAATCTCCTCCTTTTTGACCTTGCCTATTTGCAGCTCTATCAAGGTCGCAGGTTGCCCTATCATAGCCTTTGATATTTTCATCAAACCACTCTTTAATTTCACTTAAAGTTCTTGCGACACTGTGTCCACCATTACCTAAATTGGTTGCCAAACAATTTGCCATACAATGGTGATATTTATCTATAGTTTTCAAATAATCATTGCTAACACCAATACGTGGAGCTCGTTCTAAAGCCTCACTTTCATTGATAAAGATATGCACTCCCATAACAGCATCGTACCACCATTGCATATTTTCTTCAAATGTCATCAACCCCTCCGGATCCACTCCATTCACAGGGTCATTCATAACATACCCATACAGATTACTATCACCTCCATCAAAGTCAATAGGATCTTTACTCATCCATCTACCTGTTTGGCTATCATAGTCTCTATATCCGAATTTAGTCAGTTTTGTGTCATGATCATATAATCCACCTGCAAATCCAATAGGAATGTTTGGAATGTTATCAAATGTTTTATTGTTATGAATATGAGAGTTATACATATGAGATAGTAAAAAGATAGGCGGATTAGGGAAACTCATTCTATTCTTTCAACCTTACACCTTCAAAGAATTTATCGTATTGAGATTGGAAATTGTTAAAAAGACTTATATTGTGAGAATAGTAATAAAAATGAAAAACTTCGTCCTTATAGACAATATATTTATCTAAAGTATCGTTTTCTCTTTTAATGCAAGTATATACATCAGCTTCCCAATTATTTATTTTTTGAGTTGATTTTTCTAAAGATTTATCGCAGGATATTTTTAAAGCTTCCAATCTATCATTAATATCGCTGGAAGTGAATAAATATATCATTGGAAAAATACCTTTTTTTGAATTTTCAATAGACAAAGGAAGTCCGAAAAAAGATAATTCTCCAGCATCATCGTACATATATTGTCCTACCCAATAAAACTTAGGTAAATCAACGATAAAGTTTTTTGTTCCAAAGTGTGTTTGACGTAAAAGATTGGCGTAAAAAACACCTGCATTGCTAGAGTAAACTATATTTAACACAATAAATATAATACTAGTAATGCCAACAATCCAATTTATAGTTTTCTTACTTACCATATTCTTTTATCGTTTCACATATTAAATTTCCACCAGCTCCTACTACTCCTGGAGCAAATGGTATTGGCGATGGCTGCAAATCCTGAGCAGCTTTTTTAATCTGATTTAACGCATCAGGAAAAGATTGTCTTTGCTTTTGCAGATCTATCATGTTGTTCCAAAGCTCATCTTCGCGGCTTTTGCCTGGAATGGACGGCTGTTGCGGTTTCATAATATCCTGAGCATTTTCTGTGTGAGTTTCAAAAGAATACCAATTAACTATTGCAATAACTACTCCTGCACCAATAATTATGGGTATCCATGCAAATTCCCCCGTGGGGTCTACAAAGTTTATCGGATCTCCCAACACATACCCATACAGATTACTATCACCTCCATCAAAGTCAATAGGATCTTTACTCATCCATCTACCAGTTTGGCTATCATAGTCTCTATATCCGAATTTAGTCAGTTTTGTGTCATGATCGTACAGTCCTCCTGCAAATCCTATCGGAATATTTATGGTTTGAGAGTTTGTGGGATTTGTATCGTTTATGATATTTTTCATTACTCTTTTAGCCTTACACCTTCAAAGAATTTGTCGTATTGAGGTTTGAATTCATCAAGATATGGTGAAAATACAAAATATTCATCTTTATAAAACGCATATCTCTCAATGATATTTTTATCACTTATAACTTCATTACAATCATACATCTCCAACACAAAATTACTGATTGCTTCATTTGATATAAAATTACATACTCGCTTTAGATAATCAATATTATATTTATGTTTTTCAATATTGATATTCACAGTAAAAACATCTTCTTCCTTGGTTTTTGGATTTATGTAATAGCCGGCAAACCAAAAGAGTTTTAAATTATTTTTATTTTCACTATTATTTAATGATAGCCATTGAAATTTTGATATATCAATCGTAAAATATGCAGTTTCTATATGCGTAATGCGAAAAAGGTTAAAAATAAATCTATACAAATATACATTATAAGAATATCCGTATTTTATGGTATACGCATATGCGCATATCCAATTGATTATAAGCAGTGTGATGATTGTTATCAATGTTTTCATAAATAATTTTTGCATTGTTAAAACCAAGGTTTTTTTGGCAATGGAGTTGATGGGCCTCCTGAACTTCCAAACGGAAACTTTTGTCCTGCTTTCCTTGCAAGTTCTCGCGCTGTCTCATCAACAGCTTTTTCACACATTTGTTTATAATCTGCCTGACAAGAATCAATCTTGCCACATTTATCTTCTTTAGAATTTTTAATTTTACTAAGTTCATCAACATATATTGCAGATTCTATGGCTGATATAAAAGTATCAATTCCTTTGATTATTATCCCGCCCACTATTGTAATTATTACCCAATGTGCTTCTCCCGTGGGGTCTACAAAGTTCACCGGGTCATTTAACACATACCCATAAAGATTACTATCACCTCCATCAAAGTCAATAGGATCTTTACTCATCCATCTACCTGTTTGGCTATCATAGTCTCTATATCCGAATTTAGTCAGTTTTGTGTCATGATCGTACAGTCCTCCTGCAAAATTAAATGGAATAGTGAATGTTTGATTTGGTAATATTGCTTCTTTTAGGTTTCCGAATATATAGTAAGAGTATTGTTTGGTAAAAGTGTTGTCTGATAGTTTTGGATTCCCGTTTTCATGGGAATGACGGAGGAGAGTGTTTGGTAATGCTGGGAGGCTCATCGGGTTGCACCACTTATCTCTTTTGTATTATCAAATATTTTTAATGTGAACATTTACTTATTAACTCTTTTTCAACTTCTAATATCTCATCAAGACTGTTTGAATTAATCATTTTACACAAATCCTCTTGACGCAACATATCTTTAAAGTATGTAACATATTTTATTAATTTTGTTTTATTGTTTTGTGCTTCTAAAATTATACTAATAGCCTCTTTATAATTTTGATCAGTTTTATTGTTTAGCAGTTCATTGAGCAAAATATATTCAAAGTCTTCTCTTGTTTTATAGTATTTTTTTAAAAAACTTAATGTTTCTTCTTTATTGTCCAATGACATTAGATAATATTTGCCCAATCTGTCAATTGCTTCATTATTGCCTTCTTTAGCCTTTATAGTTAATTCTTGTATCTCTTGTGTTGTCAAGTTAAACGCTTTTGGCGTACTTAAATTGTCTGCAAAAAATAAGATATACACAATAAATACAATAGATATAAGCATAACTAAGTACCCAATAATTTTCATTTGCATCTCATTTTATTTTTTCTTATCGCCACCACCAGGACCATTTAAAAATGGTGTGATTGGGTGATACTCATATGTATTTTGGTATCCTTTGACAGGTACGCCAAGCTCTTTAGAGAGTTGATTTGCAAGAGAGTTTTCTCCGCCTCTCGCGGAAAAGCAAACTTTAAGCTCTACTGGCTGTCCTGGCTTATAATCTGGGTCGTTTCTTATTGAATCAGCTAATGTTGTAGCATTAATATATTTATTTGTTGTTCCATCAAACATCAATCCAATCATATAACTTCCATGTCCACCAACAGTAAAACGACCGCTAAAATTTAGTGCTTCATTGGCAAGCCGTCGCAGTGTTTCATTGTGTCCAAAAAGATTCATGTCTACGCCTACAGGTTTCAACCCCTCCGGATCTACTCCATTCACAGGATCATTAAGCACATAGTTATACAGATTACTATCACCTCCATCAAAGTCAATAGGATCTTTACTCATCCATCTACCAGTTTGGCTATCATAGTCTCTATATCAGAATTTAGTCAGTTTTGTGTCATGATCATATAATCCACCTGCAAATCCGATAGGAATATTTATGGTTTGAGAGTTTGTAGGGTTTGTATCGTTTATGATATTACCTTCATTATC
>JAIRSJ010000097.1 GCA_031255525.1 Campylobacteraceae bacterium | reverse complement strand
ATGCCAGAAGCGTGAACCGTAAAACTCTCCATGTCGTCGTCATTACATCCTACTATTCCGATTTCAGGCATTGTAAAAACGATGAACTGCCCTGCATAGCTCGGATCGGTAATAATCTCTTGATAGCCTGTCATAGAAGTATTAAAAACTATCTCCCCTACCCTTGTGCCTTCTGCTCCAAATGATTTGCCTTCTAAAAAAACACCGTTTTCTATATATATCCAAACAGGTTTGAGGCTCATTTTATCATTCCTCTTTTTCTAAGCTCTTCTTCATAAAGTCTCTCAAATACAAGATCATACTCTTCTGTTCCCGGAATTAACTTTCGCTTGTAATTATCTATCTTTTCCAACACAATATCTTGTGTTTTTTCATAAGTTTTAAGATACTCTTCTATCGCATTGTAAATGACATTTTTGACGCGGTTTTCAGAAACTTGATATTTTACAAGCTCTTTTTGTTGCAACAGATTTAAAATCCTGTGCGAAAGGTCGCTGTATCTCTCTTCAAACGATAATATAACCTTATAATCTTTTGCAAGCTTTTTTTTGATAAGCCAAAACATATTTCTGCGGTCAATTTGCATAAACTCCATCTCTTCGCTGTTTTCATCAAGCATATCCGATACTCTCTGCTCCAATGCCGCTTCTTTATTTATCTCCTCAACAATGAGAATTTTAGCATTTTCAATGATCGGTTCCAATCCTTTTTGCAGCGTGACAAATCCGCAATTTAGTAAATCCACAGATATTTTACTTGCAATATAAGGAGCGTGAGGTAGCCTTATCTTCATTAAATTACCTTATTTTTATTTATCCCGTGATTGTAACTTATAAAAGGTAAATTTATGTTGAGCCATATCAAAAATGTCACAAACAAACCATGCTTTTTAGTTAAGTTTTTACGCTATACGCAGCTACGTATATAATATTGCATATATTTTTATCAAATGAAACAAAAACTTACGGTTTTATTAATATAAAAATTGGGATTTTTGAGTTTTTAACTTTTGAAAATGAAATGAAACCATATATTATATTTGGATAAAACCATCTTATTTTTGTGAATTCACATATTCATAAAGACTCTCAAACTCCTCCATAGTAAGAGAGTATCTCGGCATAACTGATTTTGGGTTATTTAAAGCTGCGAAAAATCTGGCTTTGCTTATATTGTTTATAGCGGGCGCACTTAACATTTTTTGTTTGCCTTTTTGCACATATGAAGCGATGATGTCTCCTTTGCCGTTTTTCGCATGACATTTATCACAGCCTATGCCCCTAGGGTTTGAATAGAGCAATTTTGCATAATCTGTTTTATTGATAAAATCATCTGCTCGAAGCGTAAAAGATATGAAAAACAATATTAACAATAACTTCACTTGTTTGTCTTTGCCAAAATTTAATAGTTAAATGGTATCATACCCAAACAATTTTTATATCACTTTTAAGAAAGGAAATTAATGGTGCTGCTTGACGGAAAAACGCTCTCAAATTCCATTCAAAATGAGATAAAACAAAAAACCGACAAACTGAGAAAAAAAGATATAACAGCAGGTCTTGCCGTAATTTTGGTAGGCGATGATCCTGCAAGTCATTCGTATGTAAAAATGAAGGAAAGAGCGTGTGAAAATTCGGGCATTTACTCCATTTTGCACAAAATGCCGTCTTCAATATCGGAAGAGAAGATACTTGAAACCATAACAATGATGAACAAAAATTCCAATATTGACGGTATTTTGGTTCAACTTCCTTTGCCGCATCATATAAATCAGACCAAAATCATTGAAGCTATTGACTCTACAAAAGATGTGGACGGTTTCCACCCGTTCAACGTAGGACGCCTTGTTGCAGGACTTGAAGGTTTTGTGCCATGTACACCTCTTGGCGTAATGCGGCTTTTGAAGCATTATGATATTGATCCCAAAGGTCTTAATGCGTGTGTAGTAGGGGCCAGCAATATAGTCGGAAAACCCATGATGAATCTTTTGCTAAACGCGTTTGCTACCGTTGATATTTGCCATATTTACACCAAAGACTTGGCATCTCATACGAAAAAAGCCGATCTTTTGATAGTAGGCGTAGGTAAAGCTGGACTTATAACAAAAGATATGGTAAAAAATGACGCAATTGTCGTTGATATCGGCATAAATCATCTGAAAAACGGAAAACTTGTCGGGGATGTCGATTTTGAAAATGTTGCACCAAAATGCTCTTTTATCACCCCAGTACCCGGAGGTGTTGGTCCTATGACTATAGCTATGCTGCTTGAAAATACGATAAAAGCAGCAGAAAACAGAATTGCGCAAGGCTGATATAGTGAAAAATATATTGAGCAAACTCTACAAGTTTTCAAGCAGTTGGACAGGCACTATAATTATAGTTTTTATCGTGATATTTTTTATTGCGCAAGCTTTCATCATTCCAAGCGCATCTATGCAAAACTCTCTTTTAATAGGGGATTTCTTATTTGCCAAAAAATTCTCTTACGGCATTCCTACTCCAAGGATACCATTTGCCAATACTCCCGTATTCCCGGATATTTTTGACAATGGTCACATAATTGAAGGAAAAAGACCACAAAGAGGTGATATAGTCATATTTTTAAATCCGACAACATATGAAAATTATGTTAAAAGATGTTTTGCCGTAGGCGGCGATGAAGTCGTTTATAAAGACGATGTCTTTTATCTACATCATAACGAGGGTGATGAATATATAAAAAACAACTATCCTCAAGAAAAAATAGTAGAATTTTCAGGCAAACTTTGGGTTGTAAATCCCTATATGCAAACTTATCCCGGTATAACATATGATAAAACCTCTTCGGATGAAAGTTTGATATTTAAAAATACTCTAACCCAAGCCGACAGTCCTTCGCCTTTTATTTTGATGTCCAGAGCTTTGGCGATGCGAGGAGTGAATAGCATAGGAATGAAACCCGTTAAAATTGATGAGTTTGATATTGATTACAAAACTATCTCGTTTAATGCATTTTATGTGAAAATCCCACAAGATGAATTTTTTATGATAGGTGATAATCGCGACGACTCGCAAGATAGCAGATTTTTCGGAAGCATACCTTATAAGCTTGTTGTCGGAAAACCTTGGTTTATATACTTTTCTTGGGATTCAAATAAGGTTCCGCGTTGGGAAAGAATCGGCAAACTTGTATCTTCTCTTGAAAAAAAAGAGTATAAAAACATAAGATATTAAAACTTTGCTTACAAGTCACTTCTTTGGATATTTTACATAAAAGCTCATTATTTATTATAAAATAATATAAGCATTTTCCAATAATTAAGTAATTTGCTACATATTACAGTATTAAATCAAAGCTCAAAACCATCGTTTGTAGCAATAAAACATAGAATTTGATTTGCCAAATTGTTTTGATTTTTTATGAAATATTCAGATAAGAATTCTCAAAAACAGTGATCTTGTCAAAAACTGATTTTCAGCCATAAACTACACGATATCAGGCTGATAAAAAAATATTTTGTATGTTTTCATCATAAAATACATCAAAGTTATCCAAAATTTTTAAAATAACTTCATAAACATTTGCGGAAACTTGATTGAATTTTAAAAATATATACCCAAAAACACATTGTCCGTCAAAAAGATAGCAAGCAACGCAAAAGCTTTTTCGGCAAAAAATGTATAGTGACATCTTGTACACTCCCTGCTTTATAAAAAGCAATAAAATAAACCTAAAAAGCATATAATTTTGGAGTCGAAAAAAATAACTATAACTTAATTATCCGTATGATATAATCAAAAATTTTAAAAGGATTTCCGTGAAATTTTATATCGCAAACGACCATGCCGGATTTGGCATAAAATCCGATGTCATAAAAATATTGGAAGAGAAAAATTGTGAAGTCGTTGACCTTGGAACAACGAGCTCCGAAAGAGTGGACTATCCCGATTTTGCACACACACTCTCTGAAGCGGTATTAAAAGATAGCGAAAGTTTTGGGATACTTATATGCGGTTCGGGCATTGGTATGAGTATAGCAGCAAACAGGCATGAGGGCATACGAGCTGCACTTTGTCATGACGCGTATACGGCAAAAATGGCGCGGGCACATAATGATGCGAATGTTTTGTGTTTTGGAGAGAGGGTTTTAGGACTTGGAACTATAAAATCAATAATTGACACATGGATAGATGAATCGTTCGAAGGCGGCAGACACGCAAAGCGCATAAACAAGATAGAAATCGAACAAAAGGATGGTTAATGGTTGTCTTGAGTGAAAAAGAGAGAGAGTACCTCTCAAGCACGATAAGAGATGTGTATGATTTTCCAAAACAAGGAATCGTCTTTAAAGATATAACCACACTTTTAAACGATAAAAAAGCTTTTAATTTTCTGATAGACCACTTGACGCAAAGATACGAATCGCTTGATTTTGAGTTTATCACAGGAATTGAAAGCAGAGGTTTTATATTCGCAGGCGCACTTGCTGCAAGATTAAATAAAGCTTTTGTTCCGATAAGAAAACCCAAAAAACTGCCTTACACTACTATAAGTGAAAAATACTCACTTGAATACGGCATAGACGAGATAGAGATACATATAGACGCTTTTAGCAAATCGTCGCAAAATCCTCCTAAAGTTTTGCTTATTGATGATTTGATAGCCACAGGAGGCACAGCGCAAGCCGCGATAAGACTTTTGCAAAAAATACACGTAGAGTGCGTGGAAGCCTGTTTTTTGATAAATTTAAAATTTTTAAAAGGCGATGTTGAAATAGCTCAAAGCACACCTGTGTACTCCGTTTTGGAGATTTTTTGATGTATATTCCAAAACCTTCTATCTACGATCCTGATGATTTGGGGCATTTTGGAATATACGGCGGAAGGTTTGTACCTGAGACTCTTATGCCGATTTTGCAAGAACTTGAAGAAGAGTATAAAAAAGTACGTTTTGATGAAGAATTTTGGAAAAACGTCAACAGGTATCTTAAAGATTACGCAGGACGTCCTTCGTCTCTTTATTTTGCACAAAATCTCTCAAACGAGATCGGAGCAAAAATCTATCTGAAAAGAGAAGATTTAAATCACACAGGTTCGCACAAGATAAATAATACTATTGCGCAGGCTCTTCTTGCAAAAAAAATGGGTAAAAAAAAGATTATTGCCGAGACGGGAGCTGGACAGCATGGAGTTGCAAGCTCAACCGTAGCAGCTCTTTTGGGACTTGAGTGTGAG
>JAIRSJ010000033.1 GCA_031255525.1 Campylobacteraceae bacterium | reverse complement strand
ATGTACACACTTTCCTATTTTGTTTTTATATTTTTCAAATATCTGCTGTTCCAAAAGTCTTTGTATGTGATATTCGAGTTCTCTTTGAAGTGTGGCTGCGGCTGTGCGTCCTAAATTATCAAGCGGCAACTCGTATCTTAATTCATCGCCTATCTCCGTATTCGGATCTATCTCTTTCGCATCTTTTACGCATATATGATTTTCATCTTCCAGCGCTCTTTTATCATCGTTAGGCACAACAAGCACCTTTTGAAACAGTTGTAAAATTTTTCTTTTTTCGTCTATCTGAGTTTCGTATTCGTATTGTTCTCCGTAAATACGTTTTGCAGTTTTTTCCAAAGATAGTTTAACCATATCTTTGACCTCATTTATCATGAGTCCTTTTTCGTTAGCGATGGACTCTATAATATCTATGACTTTTTCCACTATTTTATCCCCTATTTTTGTTTTGCAATGAAAAAGTTGATTTTTATAATTGCGAAGAACGGGTATTGTACCAGAATGTGCTTTTATTTTGCTTTAATTGCTATTTTATACAAATGTAGTTATACTATTTACTTTTATTGATTTTACAGGACGGTTATTATGGAATTAAAACTTGCAAAAACAACACTTAATGAAAAATCCAAAATCATACAATTAGATAAAATTGAAGAGACTATTGAAAAAGAAGGCGAAGGGATATTTTATTTTGATAAAGAAAACTCTCATAAAGATTTAGTGAAGCTTGTAGAACATTTTGAAGAAAAAAACTTCAGTGTTTATCTGCGCCACGTCAAATACGGTCTCAACGAACAAGATTATATGTATGAGGTACATATCTTGTAGAGTAAGTTGTTTTTGATATGGCAAAAAAACTTTTTTTAAAAACACTTGGCTGCGCAATGAATGTCAGAGATTCGGAGCACATGATAGCCGAACTAAACCGTGTTGAACAATATGATTTGACGCAAGATGAAAGCGAAGCCGATCTGATAATCATAAATACATGCAGTGTAAGAGAGAAGCCTGTAAATAAACTATTTTCGGAAATCGGACAATTTGTCAAGCACAAAAAAAAGGGCGCCAAGATAGGTGTTTGCGGATGTACTGCAAGTCATCTCGGCAAAGAGATACTTAAAAGAGCCCCGGAAGTTAGTTTTGTTTTGGGCGCCAGAAATGTTTCAAAAATTACTCAAGCGATAAATTCGGAAAAATTTGTGGATATCAACATAAACTATGATGAGAGCGAATACGCTTTCGGAGAGTTTCGCCAAAATCCATATAAAGCTTATATAAACATCTCCATAGGCTGTGATAAAAAGTGTGCTTTTTGTATTGTTCCTCATACAAGAGGCGAAGAGATATCAATACCACATGATATTATCTTAAACGAAGCGGCAAAAGCTGCAAAAAACGGAGCAAAAGAGCTATTTTTGCTTGGACAAAACGTTAATAATTATGGCAAGAGGCTTAGCGGAGGCAAAAAAGGAACGCTTAATTTTTCACAACTTCTATCACAAATCAGCAAAATCAACGAAGTAGAAAGAATCAGATTTACCTCACCACACCCTTTGCATATGGATGATGAATTTCTTGAAGTTTTTGCCTCTAACCCAAAAATTTGCAAATCAATGCATATGCCTTTACAAAGCGGCTCTACAAATATATTAAAATCGATGAAAAGAGGCTATAGCAAAGAGTGGTTTTTAAAACGTGCCGAAAAACTTAGACAAATGTCGCCTGACGCCGCGATAAGTACCGATATTATTGTTGGATTTCCCGGAGAGAGTGAGAAAGATTTTGAGGATACGATAGAGGTTATAGAGAGGGTCGGATTTGAGCAGATATTTTCGTTCAAATACTCCGCGCGTCCGTTCACAACAGCAGCGCAAATGACAAATACCATTGATGACGAAACAGCTTCTTTGAGATTGCAAAGATTGCAAAGCAGACACGCATCAATGCTCGATGAGATGTCTCAAAGATATTTAGACAAGATATTTGAAGTCTATTTTGAAGAGTTAAGAGACAACGGAATGATAGCGGGAAGAACATCTCAAAATTTTGCGGTATGCGCAACAGGAAGCGAAGAGCTGCTCGGAAAGATAAAAAACGTTAAAATTACCCACCCGCAAAGATTAATCTTGTACGGACAAGTCGTATGAAACTCAAAATTGCTAATAGATTTTTACCGTATATAGTGATTTTTTTACAAAAAATACTCTTTCTAACATGCAAAAAAGTCTATAAGCTGCCAAAATGTGAACTGCCCTCTTCGTCTACTATTTGGGTATGCTGGCACGGACAGCTTTTGATGATCCCTTATATATATTTAAAGCTAAAATCTACTCGTAAAATAAATGTTATAGTAAGCGAACACACTCATGGGGATATAGCTATTGTCATAACAAAAAGATTTGATATAAATTTTATCAGAGGCAGTAGCAGAAAAGGGGCGTTAAAAGCGTTAAAAAATGCTGTAGATGCGTTAAATAGAGGAGAAGATATAGGCATCACTCCCGATGGTCCTATAGGTCCGCTTTATAATATCTCCGATGGCGTGGTAACGTTAAGTCAAAAGTATGACACCTATATTGTGGCGCTTGGTTGGAACGCAAGCTCATATTGGCAACTTAAGAGTTGGGACATGGCTAAAATACCAAAGCCGTTTTCTACTATAGTTTTTAAAGCGAGCGAACCTTTTGAACTAAAAGGGCTTAGCAAAGATAAAGCAAAACAAAAAGTAAAAGATATGCTTATGAAGTGTGCAGAGTAGATAAACGAACTTTCTTGTTTAGAAAATATTTTTTAGATATAATGCCTTAAAATTTTCATGTAAAAAGGTGTTTTATGAAAAAAATCTTAACAATTTTATTGATAGTTTTAACCATGCTTGCAGCAGAAGAGAATTCGGAAGAGTTAGAAAGCAGTTGTGATGACGGCAGTGCGGATAGTTGTTTAAATCTTGGCTTGTTATATTATGTTGATTATTACGGAGTTGGTATAGAACAAGATATAGACAAAGCTGCCGAATTTTTTAAAAAAGCTTGTGAGGGTGGAAATGCGAGAGGCTGCTCCTTGCTCGGATATTTTCATGCTTATATATATGATGTGCAGGATTTTATCAAAGCACGCGATTTATTTGAAAAAGCCTGCGAAGGCGGATATTCCGGAGGCTGCAACAATCTTGCTATAGCATATGCTAACGGTGAGGGCGTAAGGCAAAATTATTTAAAAGCCGCAAGATTATATGCCAAAGCTTGCAACGGCAGAGACAGACCGGAAGCTTGCAATAGTCTGGGCGATTTGTACTATTACGGCAAAGGCTTGAAGAAAAATTTGGAAAAAGCCAACAAGCTTTATAAAATATCATGCAACGGCGGATATGACTTAGGTTGCTACAATATCGCATTTTCTTATGACAACGGAGAAGGTATAGAACAAGACTACAAAAAAGCGATGGCACTTTATAGACGAATTTGCGACAACGGATACATTGACGGCTGCAACAATCTCGGTGTTTTATATGAAAATGGCAGCGGCGTGAAACAAGACTATGCAAAAGCTAAAGAGTTGTATGAAAAAGCTTGTGAAAATGATTATGATTTGGGTTGCTACAATCTTGCAAAGTCATATTTAAGCGGTAAGGGTGTAGAGCAAGACTACGCAAAAGCCAAAGAGTATTTTGCCAAAGGCTGCAATCTGCAAGACAAAGAGAGTTGCGGCGAGTATGAAAAATTGGAAGACAAAGGTTACTAAATCACTTAGATCATTGCGACTTTAGACACACTTATATATAGACACTTTATTTATCGTGTTGAGGAGAGATGATTGAAGTGTCACCTTGCGCTTTTTTATTAGTTCTGATATAAAAATTAATTTTTTCAAGTTAGATTAGTAGGAACTTATCGGCTTCTTGATGGATATCATTCCTATCGAGTTTTAAAATCATGCCTCCCAAAACTTTTGCCAAGAGACATGATTTATATATTATTGCAGCAACCTATTTGCACTTTCTCATTCCCACTCAATAGTTGCGGGCGGTTTGTTTGAGATGTCGTACACTACGCGATTTATTCCGTTTATTTCATTTATGATTCTCGTACTCATTCTTTCCAAAACTTCGTGCGGCAGATGCGCAAAAGTTGCGGTCATTCCATCCATACTCTCCACTATTCTTATGCAAACCGTGTTATCATAAGTTCTGTTATCACCCATAACTCCAACACTTTTTACATTCAAAAGCACAGTAAAACTTTGCCACGTTTTATCATAATATCCGCTTGCTTTAAGTTCCTCTTGCATTATCACATCAGCAGCTCTTAAAAGCTTCAAATCATCTTTTGTAACCTCGCCTATTATTCTTATCGCAAGTCCAGGTCCCGGAAACGGGTGACGCATGATCATATCTCTTGTTATGCCAAGTTCAAGTCCCAAAGCGCGTACCTCATCTTTAAAAAGCTCCTTTAAAGGCTCTATGAGAGTAAATTTCATCCAATCAGGAAGTCCTCCAACATTATGATGAGATTTGATAGTTTTAGAAGGTCCTTTAACAGATACTGACTCAATAACGTCAGGATAAAGCGTACCTTGTGCCAAAAATGCTATATCTTCATATTTTTTGGCCTCTTTTTCAAAAATCTCTATAAAAGTGTGTCCTACGATTTTTCTTTTTTCTTCGGGGTCGGTTACTCCTTGCAAGCGCGATAGATAAATTTCGCTCGCATCAACCGTGACGAGTGGAATTTTGAGATTTACTCTGAACATATTTTCTACCTGCTCTCTCTCGTTTGCCCTTAAAAGCCCCGTATCTACAAAAATCGGCACAAGTTGTTCTCCTATAGCTTCGTGCAAAAGGGTCGCCACAACGGAGCTATCCACTCCGCCGCTTACCGCGCAAAGAACTTTTTTACCCTTGGTGATATCGCGAATCTTTGCTATCTGCTCTTTTGCAAACGAACCCATATTCCATGTGGTTTCACACCCGCAAATCTCTTTCGCAAAGTTTCTCAGAACTTTTGCACCTTGGGTAGAGTGCGTAACTTCAGGGTGAAATTGCAAAGCATAGATCTTCTTTTCTATATTGGCTATCGCAGCATGAGTAGAGTTGTCGCTTGAGGCGATACTCACAAAACCCTCAGGCAGTTTTTCAACCCTATCCGCATGACTCATCCAGTAAGTACTGTTATTTTCGGTATTTTTAAATATAGCGCAGCCTTCTGTGTATTTGACATTTGCTTTACCATATTCGTGGCGGTTAGCCGCAGCAACTTCTCCGCCGAAATGATGCGCAATAAGCTGCATACCGTAACAAATGCCAAGTATCGGCAATCCTAACTCATAAATGCCCCCGTTTATATTATAAGCGTCTTTTGCATAAACCGAAGCCGGACCGCCTGAAAATATAAGCCCTTTCGGATTTTTTGCTCTTATGTTTTCCACGCTCTCGTTAAAAGGGACTATCTCGCAATAAACCTTCTCTTCTCTCATGCGCCTCGCGATTAATTGTGTGTATTGCGAACCAAAATCCAAAATAACAATGGGAACATTTTTCATGAATTCTCTCTTTTTACTGATTTTTTAGATATTAAACTATTAAGCGAATTTTGTTTTTGCTCTATTGTTTGGAAAGAACCGACCAAACCGTTTGATGATGTGGCAGTATATTTCGGGTCGCCTTTGTATCCACAACCGGAAAGTAAAAATATAAATGTTATAATTAGCAGATGAAACACGTAAGCTTTTTTATCTCTCATATAAGACAGCGTCCTTCGTTTAAAAAGTTGGAACAAATAGCCTCTTATAAAAAGCTTTTGTCTCTTTTGCCCATAAGTTATCAAAACGCGGTGAAGTTTATGTACAACAAAAATAACACACTTTTTTTTGTACTCAAGCATCCGGCTTTCAAAATGGAATTTAATTATAAAACTACATTGATAAAAGGTCTATTAAAAGAGCTTGTCAGGCGAGACGAAAGTTGCAAATGTATAGATGCGGATGAGATTAAAGTATTTATTACCAATAAAATACCTCCGTATACAAAAGAGCAAAAAACCGATACGATACCTTTTTATGATGAAAAGTCAAAAGGCGATTTTAAAAATCTTGCAAAAGATATAAAACTAAACAGACTATTTGAATCCATAAGAGAGATAATCTGCAAAAAAGACGATTAGAATATTGATAAAATAGCACGATGATTTTACTGTTTTGCTATAATCCGATAAAAAGTTAAATCTTTAGGAATCTCTTTGTTAAATGCGATAAAAAACTTACCTGATAGCTCCGGAATTTATCAGTACTTTGATGAAAACAACAGACTTTTGTACATAGGAAAAGCAAAATCCCTAAAAAAACGCGTGAAAAGTTATTTTCGTTTTGAGGACGGTTTATCCCCAGCACCAAATCTGAGCCTAAGAATACGCAAGATGATAAGCGAAACAAACAGACTTGAGTATCTTTTGGTAGAGAGCGAACATGACGCTCTTATCTTGGAAAACTCTCTTATCAAGCAGTTAAAACCGAAATACAATATTTTACTCAGAGACGATAAAACATATCCTTACATATATATAAATTTAGCACAGGATTTTCCGCGTTTTGAGGTAACAAGAAAACTCATAAAAGGTTCGCATATAAAATATTTCGGACCATTCAGTTCATCTCATAAAGCCATCTTGGAAGCATTGTATCTGCTTTTGCCGCTCGTGCAAAAAAAAGGCTGCTTGAGAGATAAAAAAGCATGTTTGTTTTATCAAATCGGCAAATGTTTAGCTCCATGCGAAGCAAAAATATCAAAAGAAGAGTATATGCGTATAGTGCAAAATGCGATGGAACTTATAAATGATAAAAAGCAGATGATAAAACATCTCGGCGCAAAAATGATGCAAGCTTCCGAAATGCTGAATTTTGAAGAAGCTTCAAGGCTCCGCGATATGCAAATTTCTATAAAAAACAGTATGTATGTAAGTCAAATTGATTTGGCAAAATTGGAAGATTTTGATATTTTTGCCGTATATATCGAAAATAAAAATGCTTGCGCTTTGAGACTTTTTATAAGAGAGGGTAAAGTTACGTCTTCAACGCACACGATTTTAAATTCAACAAACGGATTTGACACGGAAGAACTTTATGAGAGACTTTTGTTTGAGTATTATACGCCCGATATTCCATATCTTGCAAAAAATATTTTACTCGCGGACGAACTTGCAAATAAAGAGACAATCGTTCAAGCTTTAAAAGAGCGGTGCAACCACAACTTTAATATTCAAAATCCAAAAATAGGCGATAAGAAAGCACTTTGTGATTTGGCGGTAAGAAATGCCAAAGAACTGCTCTTGCTGAATAAAAGCGAGACAAAAACTACGCTTGTTGAGTCTTTGCAAAGTCTACTTGACCTCAACAATCCGCCGTTTACCATTGAGGTTTTTGACAACTCCCATCTGATGGGCGCTGCTTGTGTCGGAGCAATGATAACATGTGAAAACGGCAGATTTGTAAAACAGCGCTACCGACATTATCACTTGCACGCTAAAGACGAATATTCGCAGATGAAAGAACTTTTGAGCGAGCGGGCTAAAAGATTTGATAAGGAGCCGGCACCTGATTTGTGGCTTATTGACGGAGGCGAAACTTTGAGAAATTTGGCTGAAGATATTTTGCAAAGTGTGGGTGCAAATGTAGATACTGCGGCAATAGCTAAAGAGAAGATTGACGCCAAAGCTCACAGAGCAAAAGGAAACGCAAACGATATTATATATACAAAAAAAGGGAAATTAAACCTAAGTGCCAGTGATGAAAGACTGCAATTTTTGCAACGACTTCGCGATGAAGCGCACCGCTTTGCTATCACATTTCACAGAAAAACAAGACAGAAACTCTCAAGCGAAAATTCTGCTTTGAAAGCAGCCGGTTTGAATGATGGCATCATTAAAAAACTGATCGATTATTTTGGAACCTATGAGATGGCAAGAAATGCGGACAAAAAGACCATATACGAACTATTTCCGAAAAACACGGCAAAAAAAATATTTGAAGCAATATCCTCACAAAATGAAAAATCGTCATAAAAACTACAAAAACGCAATTCTTTGTATATAACCTTCTGATTACATTATCTTCAATGATAAGCAAACTTAGCCTTTGTTTTGCCGCTTTTATCAAGAGTCAAATCTTTCCTTGATAAACAGCGCGGCGTTAAAATTTCAACGTAAATATACTCTCACCGTTTTCATGTGTGTATCTTGTCTGAATATCGTGGAGATCAAAAACATTCAGTGATATAAAAAGTCCGAATCCAAAGCCGCGAGACTCTTTTTGTTTTTTACTTTGCATGAAAAACGGTTTTTTATAATCTTCAAGCGGAAAGTCCAGGGGTTTTCCGATATTTGAGATGGTTATTTCTCCTTTTTTTACACATATACGGGCTTTTTTATCATCACTGTATATCAGGGCATTGTCTAAAAGATTTTTTATAGCTGTTGAAAGCAGATCAAAATCGGCATGAATCTTCTGTTCCTCAACTTCTACATGCACGTTTTGTGCGTTCTCTCCCAAAATATCAAGCGCATAATCTATAATATCCTGCAAAAAATAATCGCTCTTATCAAGCTTTAACTCCCCTGTGCCGAGCTGCTCTATACGTGTAAATTCGTTAAGCAGGTTTTCTTGTCTTATAAAAACTTTACTCAAAATTTTGCGGTAAAGACTATCTTGTTCAAGCATCTCCAAAGAGAGTTTGCCTCTTGTTATTGGGGTTTTAAACTCGTGCATTATATTTCTTAAAAACAACCGCCTTGCCTCTCTTAGAGCGTGTATTTTTTTAACGGCGGCATCAAACTCGTTGGCCACTTCGGCTATTTCGTCATTGCCTTTAATTTTAATATCTATATCGTCATTTCCATCGGCAAAATCTTTTATCTTGGCACGCAATATCCTGAGAGGGTAAATGCTTCTTATGGTAGCTACATACAAAAAACAGAGCAAAAGTACAATAGCTCCAAAAACTATTAAGGAAGCGTAATTTCTGTTTTTATACTCGATTTGAAATACAACGCGTTCATTTTCGGCTTGATTTAAAACCAGATAAGAGTCGCCGTTATATAAAATGATGCCGAAATCTATCCCGTTTTCGCCGATATAAACTTTTCCCATTCTGTATTCGGCGGTCGCCCCATGACGCCTTTGATGTTTGCCGAAGTTTTTTCTGTAAAAAATAAGTTCGTCGTATATCTTTGAAATATTGTCCATCTGCTGCTTATCCGTAACAAGCACAAATCCCTCGCTCGTAAATTTTTCTATATTGAATTTGTTGCTTGTCTCATCAAGTGAATCTTCGGAAATTGCCATAGAGACGGCCAAATGATAATATTCAAATATCGAATCTTTATAACGTTTTATATATACGCCGATACCTATGAGACATATGGCTATAATAGCCGCAAAAAACATAATAGTTATTTTTGTCTGAAGCGAATCGCGCAATCTCATCTATTAAGCCTGTATCCGATACCGCGCACAGAGTGGAGAAATTCCGGGTTTTTGGAGTTATCGTTTATCTTGGTGCGTATCCTGCTGATTAAAACGTCAAGGCTTCTGCTTTCACTCTCATCTCCCAAAGAGGGCGCCAAACGTATCAAATCACGCCTTGACACCACGCAGCCCGCGCGTTCAATCAGTGTTGAGAGCACTTCATATTCAGCTTGAGTAAGTTTCAAAACTTCATTTTTAAAACTTATTGTTCTTGCATCTTCGTTAAGCACAAAGTTGCTTTTTTGCTCAACATTTCTATCATCTTTCCTGTATCTTCTAAGTACGCTCATGATTCTTGCGTACAACTCTTTTGGTTCATATGGCTTTGGCAAATAGTCATCAGCCCCCAAGTCAAGACCTATTATCTTATCTTCAACATCGCTTCTGGCAGATGAGATGATAATAGGTATATCGCTCTTTTCGCGTACTTCTTTGCAGATATCAAGTCCGTCAAGTCCGGGAAGCGAAAGATCGAGTATTAAAAGATCGTATTTTTCTATGCTAAGCGCGCTTATGCCCAAAAACGGATCTGCGTAATTTGTGACGTTAAGGTTGTATTGTTTTAAAAAATTGCTGAGAAGATACGCCAATTCTTCATCATCTTCAATCATTATAATAGACAAATTTTCCATGAACAACGACCTCTTTTAAAAAATAGTTGCAAATATGATACATCAAAAAATAATAATGCTATGTTAATGCGAAAAACCAAACAAGTCCGCTTTTTTTATCAACCTGCAATCTAAGATCCGTCAAAAACGCTTACACGCCGCATAAAATGATACGCTTCGCATTTTGGTGCAAAAAAGTTTTGGACATCACCGTTTGAGAGATATTTTTCTCGTCAGTTTTAAAAAAAGTTTTTGCTCGATTTTCCGATATAAAAACACGCTTTAAGTTGATAATAATACCGAGCTTAAAATCGTTTCAAAACTTTTTTCATAACGTTATCTGCCGATAAGTCTCCTCTCTTCGACAACCAAAGGAACGCTCTCAAGCCCCAATTTCAGATATTTTTGTCGCAATTCGTCCATATTTTTGATTTTATCCTCGCTCACTCTTTTCGATATAAATGAGCTTTCATCGTAGTATTTTTTAAGCACGGCTATTTTTTGCTTGTCCGTTTTAACTTTTGCAGTCTCTTCATAAATCAGCGCGCTTTTTTCAAGTGCGCTAAGTTCCCCAAATGATGTCAAAATAATCTTGATGCTGTTTGTTTTGAGTCTGCTTTCTATATTTTTGAGTTCTTCACGGCAATATGAACACTCAGGATCGGACAGAACAACAAGAGTAGGTTTTTTACTCTCTCCCAAAAAAATGATATTCTCTTTTGCCTCATTTTTGTATACCTTCGCCAAATCGTCAAACAAAAGCTCATCATCTATCTTTTGCCTTAAAGAGACATTATTTTTGATATCTACAGCTTCCGGAAAAATGAAGTCTCCTTTTATCAAAATATTTATTTTTTGAGAGTTGGAACTGTTGTGATCTTCTTTCTTGTAAGACTGTGAAATCTCTATAAGAGCAAATTCAAAATCGGGATAATCGGGAACTTTTTGACGATTTTTAACGGTTATGTTCAATTTCTCAAGTCCTGCTTGAGATTTGAAATGATTTACAATCTGCTCGTTTGACGCCGCTTGCAGTAAACTTAAAAATATAACGCTAAAAATTAAAATTTTCCTCATATTAAGCCCTTAATTTATAAAATGTTATTATACAATGTTTTTGAAAATGCATTTAAAGGTTATATTTATGAATGATAAAGCGACGTTACTTGCGGAAATATCCTCTTTGGTTGAGACAAACACAAATAGCGATACGCTTGATTTGAATATCATGGAATATATGAGCTTTGAGGAGCTTGTATCCGTAAGAGACAATCTGAAAAAAAGAAAAGATAATAGAAAAGAGGAACAAAAAGAGTGGTATGATGAATGGATTAAAAAATGCGGAATTTAAACTATTAAGGTTGTAATTTGAAACTAAAATTTATAGGCACAAGCGATACGGCTGGGATTCCCGTCTACGGTTGCAGTTGCGCCGCATGCGAATTGTACAGAAAAGAGAATCGGTTTAATTCGCCTACTTGTGCTTATATCGAACTTGATAACGGCGTTATTTTTATAGATAGCGGAAGCGATGAATTTATAAAAATACGCGGATACAAAAGACAATTTGCACAATTTTTAACTCATTTTCACGGAGACCACGCTTATGGACTTTTGAGATTACGTCACAGCGCCGAGGATATACCGTGTTATCACCCTAAAGACGATAAAGGTTTTGCCGATATCTTAAAACGTCCGCACGGATTTAAATTTTGTGAAAACAGACCTTTTGAAATTTTGCATATAAGAGGCTTGGAGTTTACTCCCATACCGCTTATCCACTCGCGTCCGACACACGGTTATATGATAAAATCCCCAAACAAAAAAATCGCCTATCTTACGGATTGTTCCGCACTGCCTGATGAAACCCTTGAATTTTTGCAAAGACACAATCCAAACGCCGTATTTATAGATGCAAGTTATGATACAAACTACAATGAAGGCAAGCATTTGGATTTCAAGAAAGCTTCGGATATTATAGACAGGATAGGAAGCAGCGAGGGTTTTTTGATTCACCAAAGTCATTACAGTCTATCTTACGTAATCAATCACAAATTAAAGTTAAAATACCCCTATATTTATGAAAATTTTGAATACGAATTGTAACGACAAAAAATTTTCTATATAAATACATTAAAGTATTTTTAATAAATGTTGTTGTGAGGCTGCTTATATTTTATGACAGGAAAAGATATGTTTGGTAACTTCTCTGTCTCTTGCTTTAGTAGAAAGTTCGTTTCTCACTTTTGATTATTACACTGATAACCTTGCAAACGTAGTAAATTATAAAGTATATAACGCTTCAGCAGAACAGATGGCAGATTTTATCTATCCTTGCAGAACAAGGTTACAGTGAATATCAACATCAACCAGATCGTCGCCGGAGTATTGATGATATTATTCCGTGTACACATACTCACATTGTTTTTAATTTTGATAGCAATAGAATGTCGTTTGAGATTGGCGGTTTAACCGAATCCACAGAAGCAGACGTGGTTCAAGACGATGTTTTTAATGAAATATTTGGGTAGCATCGGAGAGAATTTTACTGCTGTTAAAATCATAAAGTGTTATTCCCAAGACGTATCGGATTGATATGATGATTATGTTACAAGCTTTGAAAAATTAGGGTTTGATTGTGTTCAAACTATGATTTGCTATGCGCAAAAAAATGGCGACGTGATATATTACCGAATAACTGATAAAAGCTATTGCTTTTATCAATACTCCATTACACATAAGTAAAAACAAAAGAGCAATCTCCTGCTCTTTTTGATCCCATAACCTCTCATCAGCCGATAAGAGATTAGTGGGTTTTTAAACAACTCTTTTATAAAAGTAAAGAATTTTTTATATAAATTTAGTAAAGTATATTTAATCAATATTGTTGTAAAATTTCTTAGTTTTTGTGATAGACAAAAATATATTCAATAATACTCAAAATTTCAAATAAATTTCCTATAAGGGACAATACATGAAAAAGATGGTTAAATTATTTGTGGCAATTTTGGCTTGCGGACTTTTTTTGGCAGGCTGCGGTGGCGGTGGAGGCAGTTCCGGCAATGGCGGTCCCGGTGGTGGCAGTAACGACGGTGGTAACGAAGACAATAATTCGTTTGTTTTGATAGAAAGCGTATTTCCTCTTTTTGATTATATTCCTGATAACGCCACGGGTATACGAAGCGGTAAAACATATAAAGTCTCAGCAGAACAGATGGCAGATTTTGTTGAATACGTCCTTATAGAACAAGGTTACCAAAAACAAGTTGGAAACTCTTGGATGAAAGAAGGCATTCGACAAGGAATTTCGGCTCAAGTTTTGCTTGATTTTGAGAAAAGTACAATGGACTTAGCGCTTATCAGTAGCTCTGAACCCACAAAAGCAGACGTAGTCCAAGACAGCACCTTTAACGAAATATTTGCCGGTATTGAGGGCAATATTACTCATGCCAAAATCATAAAGTATTATTATCAAGACATATCGGATTGGTATGATGATTATGCTCTAAGACTTGATGCATTAGAATTTGATTTTGATTGCGTAGGTTTGGTATGCGAAAAAGATAGCGGCGATGTAGTATATTTATGGGAAACTCTCGACAAGCACATGTATTCTTACACTGTCAAATATAAGTAAAAACAAAAGAGCAATCTCATGCTCTTTTACCTCACAAAACCTTTTATCGACCGAGATAAGAGGTTGGTGGGTTTTTAAACCGCTATTTTGCAATAAAACACAAATTAGGGTTAAAATATCCTCATTTTATAAAAATTCAAAGTACAAATTATAACGACAAAGAATTTTTTATATAAATATATAAAGTATCTTTAATCAATATTATTGTAAAATTTCTCAGTTTTTATGATAGGGGATTGTATGTTTAATAACATTCCGAATTTAAAACTTCAAAAAGTCAACATTGAACAAAACTTTAAAAATATTTCTGCTTTTTCAAACTTCAAAATTTCAAATAAATTTCTCACAAGGAGTATTACATGGGAAAAATAGTTAAATTGTTCGCAGCAACTTTAGCTTGCGGACTATTGTTGGTTGGCTGCGGTGGCGGCGGTGGGGGCGATAACTCTGGCCCTGGCGGTGATAACAATCAAAACACTCTGTCTCTTGCTTTAGTAGAAAGTTCGTTTCTCGCTTTTGATTATTACACTGATAACCTTGGATACGTAGAAAGTTATAAAATATATGAAGCTTCGCCCGACGAAGTAGCAGATTTTAAATCGCTCCTTCTACAACAAGACTACAATCAGCAAGAAGAAGACTTCTTGACAAATGGTGATGTTGGGGACAATATGGGTGCTGAAGTTGCATTTATGTCTGATACAATACTTCTGATGCTTCTCAATAACGATGCTTTCGACGAGCCCGCAATGGCAAAAGTAGTTCAAGATGACATTTTTAATGGAGTATTTGACGGCATTCCGGGTAACGTTACTCGTGTTGAAATCATAAAGTTTTATGACACACAAATATCGGACAGATTTGATGAATATACTTTGCAGTTGAGCCAATCATCAGGGTTTAATTGTAATAAAGGACCATCTACAGACGATAAATATGTATGCACAAAAGATGGTGGCAACATGGTGTATTACTGGGAAGAGCTCGGTGACTTCGTTTATGCTTATGGTGTCGAATATAAGTAAGATAAAAAGGGCAGGAAACTGCTCTTTTATCTCATAATGCCTCTTAGCAGCCAAACTGCGGCAAAATAACTCATAAGTCCCAAAAACACGGACAAACTTATATACAAAAATGTTTTTAAAAACTCCCCTTTGCTTACTAAAAATCCGGTATCAAGAGCAAAAGCCGAAAACGTTGTAAACGAACCCAAAAATCCGGTTACAAAAAAGAGTTTAACAGGCAAAGAAACATTT
>JAIRSJ010000018.1 GCA_031255525.1 Campylobacteraceae bacterium | reverse complement strand
GTATAAACATACCGCCTAACATCTCTTTTAAAATATTATACATAATAGGTAGTGTAATCTCTTTCATTTTTTCTCCTTTTTTACATTAAACCACGCATCATTGCTTGGTAGTTTGGCTGTAAGCTCGTTGTTTTCATTATCCAACTAAGCCATTGTTCTTCAAGCGGAGCGATGAGCCCGGGAAACGACGGAGTTAAATTGTTGTTATAATCAAACTCTATAAGCATAGCACGTCCAAGTCTCGTAAGAAGCGGACAAGATGTGTAGCCGTTGTATTTACTATCAGAAACCTCTCCTGCGATGTCGGCAACTATATGATTTACAGCAACTGGAACTTGCCATTTTACGCTAGCACCAGTTTTCCCCTTTGGAACACCGGCTATATCGCCGACACCAAAGACATTTTTGTATCTGGCGTGTCTTAATGTAGACATATCTACTTCCATCCAGCCTTCATCTCCAAACTTACCGCTTTGCCAAGCAAGCGGACTATTTTTTATAACATCCGGCGCATACATAGGAGGAACAACGTGTATCATGTCATATTTCATCTCATCATTACCATCAGGCGTTGAAAATGTAGCTATTTTTTTACCCGGGTCAATTGCGATAAGCTCTCGGTCGTAATTCCATTTTATATCACGCTCCAACCACATCATGCGTATTCTCTCAGATATGATAGGAACGCTAAATAATGTTTTATTTTGTGCATTAAAGATAATTTCACTTTTATCTCTCGTGCCTTTTCTCACTAAATAATCTTCCGTAAGACAAGTGTATTTTATTGGTGCTCCGGCACATTTCATCTCTGTTTTTGGTCTGTGGAAAATTCCGACACCGCCAACGTCTGTAAATTTTGACATAACTTGCCAGGAAGCATAAGCAGCCTCAGGAGATGGATAGATGCTCGTAATGCCTTCTTTGCCGATTAGAGATATGTCCATTCCTTCGATTTTATCATAGCGAAGAGTAAGTCCGGTGGCAACGATAAGATAGTCATAATCAAATACTTTACCGCTGCTTGTTACTACTTTGTTTGCATCCGGGTCAATTTCCACAGCCATCTCTTTAACCCAATTAGCTTCTTTAGGAACATACGATGCGGTCGTGGATTTTGTATAATTTAGAGGTTTTAGCCCGGCACCGATTAGAGTAAATCCGGGTTGATAATTGTTCACCTCCTCAGTATCTATAAGAGTGATTTTAGCGCCTTCCAAGCTTCTGGCTAATTTTGAAGCGGCAGTAAGTCCGGCAGCTCCAGCCCCTACGATAACAATATGAGCGGAAGTTTTAACCTTCTTAGTCTTTGGCTGCGACAAGGCATTTCCTGTAGTGATAGTCGCACCTGTTGCCAAAACAGCCCCAATTCCACCTCCGGCAAGCAATTTTAACGCTTTTCGTCTTCCGTTGCATTGCATTGGTGGATTATCCTTTTTTTGTTTTTCCATAAGAAACTCCTTTTTCTGATGTGAGTCCATTTTTGCGTGTATGCACTTAAAGGAAATTGCTAATTAAAAATTAAATGAAAATAATAATATTTCCAAAATATTCTTTCATGAAGTTCACAAAATAGCGTATTTTAGTGATTTTGAGAATTTATAGTTAATGATAAATGGTTGGTTTTTATCTATTTTGTCTGAAATATTTAGAAAAACAATAGGAAGAAAGGTAAAATTATTTTTACCAAAATGTTAAGATTTGTAGCAAATATACTCTAATGATTGGGCATTAAGTAGTATATATAAAATTTCTTTACGTGTGAGAGCTTATTTCATGTTTGCATATTCTGCACAACCAATTGCAGAGTCAAAATCACAAGCTTTTCCGAAAAACTCTTTAGCTAATTTTTTACTTTTACTAACTCCATCGCCGTTTTGATACATTTGTGCTAAAAAAAGACATCCGTTTTGGTTTTTCTTTTCACACGCATCTTCGAAGTATTTTTTTGCCATATTTCCGTCTTTTCTTGCAGAAATACCGCTAAGATGAAGTTTGCCAAGTCCAACGCAACCATCTTGATTGTCATTCTCGCAAGCTTTTGAAAAAAACTCTTTAGCTTTAAAATGATTGACGTTTACACCTTGGTCGTTTATATACATATTTCCTGCGATTGAGCAACTTACGTAGTCATTGTTTTCGCATTGTTCTTGATATAAACTTGCTGCTTTTTTATAATATATTCTTGACTCAGGCGTGTTTTTGCTTTGAAGTAACATGCCACTTCTTTCGTTCATCTTTCCAAGCGCATAACATATATTTGCATCTCCATTTTCACAAAGTTCGTCCATTTTCTCTTCATCTGATGGACTTTGTGAAAAACATAAACTTAAAAATATACCTAAACAAAAAACTATTTTTTTCATAATTTAATTCCCCCACATGTGAACTAATTCATACAATCCATAATAGCATTTTTTATTATATCTTTTACTTTATTTTTATCGTCATTTTTATCAATATATATCGGATTGCTTATTTTATACATTATGGTTGAAAATGGTTTTGGAATCCTTGCTTCATCCCAGCTTTTAAGTTGCCAATATCTATCTGCGCTCCAACCAATTGCAATAACCGGCACATTGCATTTAAGTGATAATGTAATTGCACCATCAGAGACTGAATGCAAAGGTCCCTTTGGACCATCCGGCGTTATGCCAACATTTTCGCCCATCTGAAGTTTCTCAATCGCACTTTTTAAGGCTTTGATAGCACCTTTTCTACTACTTCCTCTTATAAAATCAAAATTGATATAGTTTTTAAAAATTCTAATAGCAAAATCACCATGCAAATGTTCACTCACAATAATATGTATTTTTCCTGCGGTTTCCCCTATTTGTTTATATATGTAAGGAATCAAGATAATTTGTCCATGCCACGCAACCCAAATAGCAGGTGTTTTAATCTGCTCTTTTGGAAGCAGAAATTTTTTCTTACACGTAAAATGTATAGTGTGGATTATAACTCTTATCAAAATAGGAAACACTCTTGCAGCAATCCTTTTTGATAACGGATAATTGTGTTTGTGCTCTTTATTCACAAAGCTCTCCGTAAAGTGATGAACGTTTGGCTGTTGTTATTTTTACTTTTTTTATTTTTCCTAACAATTCTTGACTTGCCTTGATA
>JAIRSJ010000102.1 GCA_031255525.1 Campylobacteraceae bacterium | reverse complement strand
AATCCCTTGTTATCCAAAAGATAATTTGAGAGCAAAATCCTACCAAGACCCTTGCGCTCACTTTTATACACATAATTCCATCTGGTCCTTTTAGGCAATTCATTCCACAAATCATAAACCTTTTCATCCAAAGCTTTTTCAAGCGGCGAATTTTCATAATCTACTATATTAAAATCGCCAAGTAGCACACTTTTACTCTCCCCGCCGTTTTGCATATAGTGATTTAACGCGTTTGAGTATGCTGATCTTGTAGAATTCGGATTATTAAGAGATGGAAAGTGATTTACAAAAACACTAAAAATTTCACTATCTATTTTTATCTTTACATGCAAAATAGGTCTAAATCTATCATAGCCTTTAAGTGAAAAACTTTGTGTCTTTACTATCTCATATTTTGAGATGATGCCAAGTCCAACAGCAGCCTCTTTATTTTTAGAAAAAACGTGATAAGCAAATCCAAGCTCGTCTTTTAGCCGTTCAATCAAATTCTCGTTTTCAACCTCTTGCAAAGCTATAATGCCACTATTTAAATCTTTCAAAACTCTAAGTGTATTTTTAAATTTATTCTCTGCCTCTTCCTTGCTCCAGCCATACTTTGACGGAATAAACTCTTTGTATTCGGTGCCATCTTTTTTAGCATCAAATAAGTTTTCAACATTGTAAGTTGCTGTGCAAAATTTTTCGGCATAAAGCGATGTAATGCATAGAAAAATCCAAAAAAATATTTTCAACTTTTCATATCCATAGGCAAAAACTGTTTTTTCTCATCGTCATAATATTCAAGTTCGCACGTTTGTATCTTGTAATACCATCCTCTTAACGAAAGCTTACCTTCTTCCACTTTCCGACTTACTTCAGGATATGTCAAAAGGTGGTTTAGTTGAAATAAAACCGATATTTTTTCGGTAAGTTCAAGTCTCCTTGTCAAATCCAAATCATCGGGCGAATTTTCATTTACATATTTTTTGGCTTCGTTTGCGAGTTCCAACCATTTTTTTACATGTGTCAGATTTTTATCGGTGGGTATATCATAAACCCCGTCTATCGCCCCGCAATGCGAATGTCCACAAACAATAATTTCGCTTACATTCAAGATTGAAACTGCATACTCTATGCCTGCTGCTGTGGCGTGATAATCGTTATCGGGTGCAAAAGGAGCAATCATATTGCCTATATTTCTGATAACAAAAAGTTCTCCGGGCTTTGAGTCGGTAATCAAAGTAGGATCCACTCTTGAGTCACTACAAGCTATAAAAAGCACCCTTGGATGCTGTCCGTTTTTTACCAAATCCAAAAATTTGCTCGGATTTTTTTTAAATTTTGCTTCACGAAATCGTTCAAAACCGCTGATAAGAGCGTTTGCATCCATTCTCTACCTTTTAAGTGTTTTTACAGCAACTGCTTAGATAAGATAAACATTGTCTTGGCAGCGTCTTGTTTTAATGATCTGTTCTTTTAAAGTTTTTAAACTTCGGCATTTATATAAATCTTCCTTGTCATCAAGAGAAATTATCAACTTAAAACAGGAACGAAAAAAGCTTTTCATCTCAAATCCTTTTAATAATTTCTTTTCTCTTAATACGTTAAAACCTGAAATGTTTTGCCGCATTTGCACCTGAACTGAATGCCCATTGCAAATTGTATCCTCCAAGCTCTCCGCTCACATCTAAAACCTCGCCGATAAAATAGAGTCCTTTTTGTACTCTGCTTTCAAAAGTTTTTGGATTTATGTCATATGTTTTAACGCCTCCTTTTGTGATTTCAGCCCTGTTAAATCCAAATGTACCAGCTATTGGCATTGCATATTTTTTTAATAAAATTATCTTCTCTTTTTCAAAATTTGAATAAGACCTCATGGGCTTATCAACAATCCCAAAAGAGTTTAAAAAAGCCTTTATAAACCTTTTGGGAACATCAATAACAGAAGTAGGCTGTCTCTTTTCATTCCATATAAAGCTATCCACCGTCAAATCCAAATATGGTAAAAAATCTATCTCTATTTTGCCTCTCTCCCATCTTAAAGAGGTATTTAAAACAGCGGGACCACTGATACCAAAATGCGAAAAAAGCATATCTCCTTCATAAACAAAGTTTTCATATTTTATCCTTGCATGTAGAGATATTCCGCTAAGCTCTCTCATCCAAAATTGCTCTTTTTGCAAAGTAAGTCCGACAAGGGCTGGCATTGGCGTTTTGATCTCGTGGGCAAATTTTTCAGCTATCTTGTAACCGATATTGCTTGCATTCAACTTCGGATAACTTATCCCTCCGCTTGCTACTATGAGTTTTTTTGCCGTCACATTTTTATCTTCAAAACAGACGATAAAACTCCCTTTATCAAATCTTATGTCATTAACTCTGCTTCCAAGTAAAAACTTATGAGAAGAGTTTGCCAAAATCAACGCCGATAAAACCTCTTTTGAATTGTCGCAAAAATATTGTCCATTGTCTTTTTTGGTTGGGAAAATACCGTATTTTGCAAAAAAATCAAGCGTATCACCGGAGCTAAAACTATCCAAACTATTTTTTATAAACGCTTCGTCTCCGAGATAATTTTGAGGATTTATATGCATGTTCGTCAAGTTACATTTCCCGCCGCCTGAGATTTTGATTTTAGCACCCACGCTCTGATTTGCATCGGCAAATAAAATTTGCCTTTTGATGTGCGCTCCGAACATTAGCGCGCTTGCGCCTGCTCCAATGACTAAAATATCGGCTTTTATCGCTTTTTCTCTTTAAATATATATACGCTTCTTTGCGCTTTTGGCATAATACGAAGATATGGTATGTTTACGTGAGAAGGAGTATTTAGTATATAAAAAATAGCATCGGCTACATCTTTTGCTTCAAGCGTTTTATATTTTGCATAAACCTCGTCGGCTTTACTTTTATCACCCTCAAAACGAACAAGCGAAAAATCCGTTTCGCAATTTCCCGGAGCTATGCAGGATACTTTTATGTCCGTATCTACAAGATCTAAACTCATGGCATCGCTTAACGCTCTTACGCCAAACTTTGTTGCATTATAGACATTACCGCCGGGATATGTCTGCCAGCCGGCAGTTGAGCCTATATTTATTACATGTCCCTCGCCTTTTTCTATCATCAACGGTAAAAATGCTCTTGTAATATATAAAAGTCCTTTCAGATTGGTATCTATCATGGTATCCCATTTAGAAATAAAACCCTCCTGCACGCCCTCAAGTCCCAAAGCAAGACCGGCGTTATTTATCAAAAAATCAGGCATTATTTTCGCTGCCTTTACTCTCTCAAGCAGTAACTCAACACTTCTGTTTTCACGAACGTCTACAGGATAATTATCTACCCTGACACCATACATTTTTTTAAGTTTTTGCGCTAAATTTTTGAGTTTTTCTTCACGTCTTGCCGTTAAAATAAGATTGCACCCTTTTAAAGCCAGTATATTTGCGCTTGCCTCGCCTATACCGGAACTAGCGCCGGTTATGAGCGCGCATTTTCCCTTGACTCTGTTCACGCTAAAACTCCTTAAAATTTTGCCTGATAGCATCATATAAAATAATGCCGACAGCTACCGCTTGGTTTAAGCTTCTTCCGTTTCTACCCATCGGAATAGTTACGGCATTATCCCAATTTTTTTTCATAAGCTCCATCGGAAGCCCTGTAGACTCTCCTCCGAAAAACAAAAAATCCTCTTTTTTGTATTGCGCTTCAAAATAAGGTTTATTGCTTTTTGTGGTAGCAAAGAAAAAACGCTCCAATTTTTCCGAATGTACAGATAAAAATTCGTCCAAACTATCCCATACCTTCAAATCCAATAATCTCCAATAATCAAGCCCTGCTCTTTTGACCATCTTATCGCTAATCTCAAAACATGTCGGTTTTATAATATGCAATTTACAATCGGTATTCACACAAAGTCTACCTATACTGCCTGTATTTTGCGGAATCTGAGGATGCAGCAAAACAATGTTAAACATCAAAAAATCACTGTTTTATTTTTGTGTACAAAAATTCTATCCTCAAGCGCCAAATCAAGCGCAGTAGATAAAACCATTTTTTCCACATTCCGTCCTGCGCGCTGCATATCTTTCCAGTCAAACTCATGATTTACCGTAATAACATCTTGCGCTATGATAGGACCTTCGTCTAAGTTATTATTTACAAAATGGGCTGTCGCACCGATGATTTTTACTCCTCTTTCATATGCTTGTTTATAAGGATTGGCGCCGATAAACGCGGGTAAAAACGAATGATGAATATTGATGATTTTCTCTTTATACTGCTCCACAAAACTACTTGAGAGTATTCGCATATATTTTGCCAAAACGATAAAATCAGGCTTTAGCTCTTGAAGTTTTGACAATATCTTTTTCTCGTGCTCTTCTCGTGATACAGCGTCATAAGCGATACAAAAAAACGGTATATCAAATTTTTCCGCAAGCTCTTTTAAATCGTCGTAGTTACTGATAACCGCAAGAATGTTAGCATTTAGTTCGTCTCTGTAATGTTTCAAAAGTATGTCACCCAATACATGCGACTCTTTTGTTCCCATTAAAACAATATTTTTTTTATCTTTCAAACCAATATATATATTTGCTCCCTCGGGCAGCATAGTTTTGAGAGTTTTAAAAAACTCATCTTTATTTATTTCTCCGCTAAGTTCTGCTCTCATAAAAAATTTACCGTACTCTTTATCCACAAATTCATCATTTTTTACAATATTAAGTTTGTATCCGAATACAGCGTCAGAAATTCTGTATATCAATCCCTTCTCATCTTGACAATCAATTTTTAAAATGTATCGGCTCATAAATTACTCCACAAATATTGAGGCATATTGTATCAAAACAGGGCTTAATTACCCAAAAAATGAGAATATTTTTATACTAAATCGATATTAATTATTTTCAACTATTTATAAGCAAACAATAACTATTATCTATTATATTATTTTTCTAAGGAGTAAAAAATGCGTTTTATCAAAAATGCTTTATTGGTTGCTGTTATCGGCAGTACTTTTGCTTGTGCAAACTCTCTGCTTGAAAAAGCAAAGAGCTATGGTCTGGAACCTATTCCTGAAAATATTGATGAGCTATTATCGTATATTAACGATAAAAACGATCCTATCAATTATCAAAAAATAGAACTTGGTAAAAAGCTCTATTTCGATCCCCGATTGTCAAAAAGCGGAATTATTAGCTGTAACACCTGTCATAATTTAGCTTTAGGCGGCGCTGATGGAGTTGATGCGGCAATCGGTCACAAATGGACAAAAAATCCGAGCCATTTGAATTCTCCAACGGTTTATAACTCCGTTTTTAATCAAATACAGTTTTGGGATGGCAGAAGTCCGCATTTAGCTGATCAAGCGCAAGGTCCTATACAAGCAGACGCTGAAATGGCTGCGCCGAAAAAATTGGTAGTAGAACGCATAACTTCAATTCCGGAGTACACAGAAGAGTTCAAAAGGGCTTACGGCAAAGATGTAAAGATTACATTTGAGAGAATAGCAAGCGTCATTGGTGTGTTTGAAAGAACTTTAGTCACTCCTTCGCCGTATGATGATTTTTTGCACGGAAAAACGAACGCTCTTAGCAAAAAAGAACAAGTGGGACTTGATCTTTTTATGGAAAAGGGCTGTACTGCATGTCACAACGGTATAGCTTTAGGCGGAACTATGCAGCCGTTTCAAGTAGTTGAAAAGTATAAATTTATCTCTTTAGGTAACTTTGCAGGCGATAAAGACGGTATGGTCAAAACTCCGACTTTGAGAAATATATCCGAAACAGCTCCCTATTTTCATAATGGCGGTATTTGGAACTTAAAAGATGCCGTAAAAGAGATGGGAAGTATTCAACTTGGAATTAACATTACCGATAAAGAGGCTGAAAGTATTGTCGATTTTCTAAATAGCTTGACAGGTAAAAAGCCCGTAATAACTTACCCAATGCTTCCTGCGAGCACAAACAAAACTCCAAAGCCGCTTTCAGATTGATCACTCTAACATCAAAGACGCACTAAAACGTCTTTGATGAATTTCGTATATTTATAAATTAACTATTTTGATGTTACTTAAAATACTGCATCTATCAAAAACGTCTCTTTTATTATGAACTGCCGACAGACAACTTTAGCGAGATACGTAAAAGAGTTTGACGGCAAAACATTCTACTCTTATAAAGACGGTTCGCAAAACGCAACTATAATATTGACGGTGATTTTTGGGATAATGCGATAGGCGTTGCTTTGGATTTTAGAAATCGTCATTTGTATTTGAAAGGAACATATCAAAAAGATAATAATTTAAGTAACCAAAAGATAAATCTCGGATGCAGATTTGCCTTTTAAGAGATGTGATTATTTGTAAATTCGATAGCTTTGTTGTCAAAATCAGCATGTAAACTCCCTATATACAGGGAGTTTTTAATCAATCGGCTATCTCTTCAAATTTATACTCTTTAACTAAATCACCGTTTAGATAAACAGTCTCCAAAGCATTTTCAAACTTGTCCTTGTCGAGATCTTTTAGTATATATTTTCCGCTTGCAAATTCTGCGCCGATTCTGCCGCTTTTGCTTTTTTTGGAAGGATCGGTAATAGGATTTTTGCAAATTCCGCGCCACTTTCCGTCAATCTTTATGGCGCTTGCTTTATACGCGAAGCTATATATGTCTCTGTTTACTTTTTGAAGCAAAGCCGCTCCCACGCCAAAATTTACATTATCAACATTCCAGCTGTTTTTTGTTATCAGAGATAAAACCTTATCTATCACGCTAATATTTATACCATCTCCCCAGATGATTCTGACATTATTCAAAAGTTTTCCATCAGGCGTGTTTGTAAAACCGAAATTACTTGATAGACTATCAAGAGTATATGGAATAAGTTCCAGCGGATCTCCG
>JAIRSJ010000084.1 GCA_031255525.1 Campylobacteraceae bacterium | reverse complement strand
CCAAATTCATCCAAAATAGATTTTAAGTTTTCAAAATCTTCTTTACATTCATCACAAAGTTCATCTAACAAAAGCGGGGCTTTGCTTAAAAGTCTTTGGCAATATTCGTTTTTACAATCAAGCACACGTATGGGGTTTAAGTTTTTTCGCTTTTTGCAATCTTCGCAAAGTCCATCAAGAGTATCTAAAAACTTTACAAGTTTTATTTTGTAAGGCGGCATACATGTAAAACAACCGAGAGAGTTTAGTTTTAAAAGTGTTTTGATACCAAAAAAGCTCAATATCTCATTAAGCATCAAAATAATTGTCGCATCTTCTCTGACATCGCTCACGCCGAAACTCTCGACTCCAAACTGATGAAACTGTCTAAATCTGCCTCTTTGCGGTTTTTCATATCTAAACATGGGACCATGATAAAAAAATCTTTTCACACCGCCGGCTTTATCCATCTTATTTTGAATGAATGAGCGCACGATTCCAGCCGTTCCTTCAGGTCTTAAGCAAACATTGTTATTACCCTTGTCTATAAATTGATACATCTCTTTGCCGACTATATCGCTGCTCTCTCCGACACTTCTTTTAAACAAAGTCGTCTCTTCTAAAATGGGTGTCGAAACAAACTCAAATCCATAATTTTTTGCAATTCTCGAACAATTTTCTATAAAAAAAAGATATTTTTCGCTCTCTGTGGAAAGTATATCTTTCATTCCGCGCAGCGCACTAATCATAATTTTGCTCCATCAGTCGATTTTTATATACAGCCTTAAAAAGCGCAATTCAAAAATTTTTTCACCCTAGCGTGCAAATTTTCTATGGTCTCATTAGCGTCCAAGATTATATATTCTATGCCGGCTTTTTTTAAAACTTTTTCCATATTTTCTTGAACTTTTAGAAGATACTCTATCCCGCGATTTTCTATCTTATCATGCGATTTTATTTTTATTCTCGATTTTAAAAGCTCTTTTGTAGTCTTAAAGAACAGTATTTTATCAGGTAGTTTTCCACCGAGCGCAAATCGGTTCATTTCTATCAAAAAAGAGATATCAAGTGTTTGGTTATTTGTCAGAGCGTATGCAATGCCTGATAAAAATCCTCTGTCGCTTATTATGAGTTTATTTGCATTTTGGGATATTATCTTGTCGTAATGTTCAGCTCTATCGGCAAGAAAAAGCAAAAGTTCTGCCGTTGCGCTTATCTGTAAATCTTTTTCAAGCAAGATAGCTCTTAGCTCTTTCCCAAGTTTTGTAGCTCCCGGCTCAAAAGTTGTTTTTATATCGGCGTTTATACTTTTTAACTTTTCTATCTGTGTAGTTTTGCCGCTTGTATCGATACCTTCAAAAAGTGCAAACATTGTTAAGGTCTGCCTTCTATAAAATCACTTATCTCTTCCGGGTACAGATGCGAAGCATCTCCGCTATGTCTTAAAATAGAGCGGATAACCGAAGAGCTGATAAAAGCGTTTTTCAAAGAAGGCATGAGATAGACGGTCTCTATATCTTTATTTAAAGAGTAGTTTGCGTATCCTATCTGAAGTTCGTACTCAAAATCGCTCACAGCTCTAAGTCCTCTTATAATTATGTATATATTTTTACTTTTTGCAAAATCCGCAAGTAGATTTGAAAATGGCTCTACTTTAACACCTGATATATTTTTTATAGCCGCTTGCGCCATATTAACCCTTTTTTCAAGTGAAAACATCGGTTTTTTTTCTTCGGAGCTTGCGACTGCCACCAAAACATTGTCAAATAATCTTTTTGCGCGTTTTATGATATCGATGTGCCCGTTTGTTATCGGATCAAAAGTACCCGGATATATTGCTGTTTTTATCATTTTTCACCCCATCTTTTATACAAAGAGTTTGAAATGCTCAACAAATCAAACCATCTTCCTATCAAAAAATTTTCCATATCTTCCAAAGCATGAATGTTAGCATAAAATCCTGCTACGGGAGGTGCTATTATGACATTTAAAAGTGATAACTTGTGCATATTTTCCAAATCTATCGCGCTATAAGGCATTTCTCGAGGAGCAATCAGCAGTGGTTTTTTCTCTTTTATCATCACTGCAGCACTTCTTGTCAAAAGATTGTCCGCTATGCCGCAAGAGATTTTTGAGAGAGTATTCATACTGCAAGGAATTACAGCCATCATGTCAACTCCAAAAGAGCCCGAAGCGGTAACTTCTGAAATATCATTATTGTCCAAAAGTGTATGGTTTTCCTCTTTTTGGCTTACTATCTTTGCACTGCAAGTTGGTATTACGTAAACTTTATATTCTTTCGGCAAAGCTTTTATAAATTTTTCGCCGAGCCTTACACCGCTAGCTCCGGATATACCCACAATAATCTTTTTCACACTTTACCTTTGAGTATTTTAAAGTTAAAGATTTTACATTTTATGAGATTATGATTTGCTTACACTGCAGATAAAAGCCCATTGAAGACTTTTTAGAAGCAATTATATAAAAAATCAAGAAACATTGAGACTTTAATAATAGTATTGTTTGTATATATTTTCGTTTTTTATTTTTTAAAATTTCAAAAAAATATTTTTTTATCTTTCATATGTTACAACAAAATATACAATAAAACTTACCGATAACTTATAAGGTCATAATTTTAATTA
>JAIRSJ010000066.1 GCA_031255525.1 Campylobacteraceae bacterium | reverse complement strand
AAATTAAAGATATAAAATGCAACACATTTTTAGAGAGTACGATATTAGAGGAATTTTTGAAAAAGACCTTAATGAAAAAAGTATAAAAGCCATAGGTTTTTTGCTTGGAGAAAAAATTTCAAAATTTCACAAAAGTGTTACAATTGGGTACGATGCAAGAGTGCATTCAAAAACAATTTTTAATTGGCTTGTTTCAGGACTAAATAAAGCTGGTTTGGAAGTTAAAAACTTAGGTCTTGTTCCGACTCCTTGCAGTTATTTTACTTCATATAAATATGATAACGCAAGCATCATGATAACAGGTTCACACAATCCGCCAGAATACAACGGCTTAAAAATTACCATCAATAAACTTCCGTTTTTTGGAAAAGATATAACATCTTTGGGCAAAGAAGTTGTAGAAAAAATGGATACTTTGGATATACAAGATGACTTTACGTGCAAAGATACGGATTTATTAAATGAGTATACAAATTTTTTAATCGAACATTTTAGTAACTTAAAAAACTTAAATACTTCTGTGGTTATTGATTGTGGAAATGGAGTTGCCGGAGTTGTTATCCCAAAAATTTGTGAAAAGTTAAACTTAAAAACAAAAATACTTTTCCAAGAACCGGACGGTACTTTTCCAAATCATCACCCGGACCCTACCGAGGAAAAAAACTTGGTTGACATAAAAAAAGAGCTTAAAAGTGGTAAGTTTGATATAGGTTTTGCTTTTGATGGAGATGCTGACAGGATTGCGGTTTTGACGAAAAAACGCAATATTAAAGGTGATGAACTTGCTATTTTATATTCGAAAATTATGAAAAATCCGCAAATTATCGGCGAAGTTAAATGCTCGCAAGTTATGTATGACGAGATAGATAAAATCGGCAAAACTTATATGTACAAGACAGGTCATAGTAATTTAAAGGTAAAGTTAAAAGAACTAAACGCCGATTTAGCCGCAGAAGTTAGTGGGCACATCTTTTTTGCAGATAGATATTTCGGATATGATGATGCAATTTACGCAATGCTTAGAGTCTTAGAGCTTTTATACATGAAGATTGATTTGGATCATGAGCTTGAAAAGCTTCCGATTACTTACTCAACCGATGAGATAAAACTAAAAACAGATGAAAGTAAAAAATTTCAAGAGGTAGAAAAACTAAAAGAATTTTTACAAAATCCCCCGTCTAATTTTCCAAAAATCAGAAAAATCATTGATGTTGATGGGGTTCGTGTGATATTTGAAAACGGCTGGGGACTTATTCGTGCTTCAAATACAACTCCTGTTTTAGTGGCAAGATTTGAGGCAAATTCCAAAGAAGATATGATCTCTTATAAAAATGCGATGGAAAATGCAATCATAAATATTCAAAAGTTGAATATTTAATTTTCCTTAAAGCTTATAATAGTATCATTCAAAAATTGAATATTTGCATATAAAGGATTTTTTTGAAACTTGATGAAGAGTCTTTTGAAGTATTACGAAAAGCTGAACTGACAAACAACCAAAAATCTTTGGCTGATGAGCTTGGATATAGTGTTGGCAAAGTCAACTACATATTAAAAGCTCTTGTCGAAAAAGGCTTCATAAAAATCGAAAATTTTGCAAACAATAAAAACAAAAAACAGTACCGTTATCTTTTAACACCATTGGGTATAAAAGCAAAAATAGAACTCACCGAAAAGTTCATGAAAAGAAAAAAACAAGAATACGAGGAGTTGCGACTTGAATTTGAGTATTATGAAAAAATACAAAACGAACGTATGATACAATGACAAACATTATTCTTTGTGGAGGAAGCGGAACAAGACTTTGGCCAATTAGTAGAACTTTGATGCCAAAGCAATTTGTAAAACTTTTTGACGACAAATCGCTTTTTCAAATGACTATTTTAAGAAATAAAGTTTTTTGTAAAAACACTTTTATAGTCTCAAATACCGAGCAATATTTTTTAGCGATTGACCAACTTGAAGAATTACACGAAAACACACACACGACTTATCTGCTTGAACCAATAGGTAGAAATACGGCGGCTGCTATTGCACTTAGTTGTTTTGCTCTGCCAAAAGATGAGATTGTATTCATCACACCAAGCGATCACTTAATAAAAAATTTGGATGAATATGAAAAAGTCTTACAAAAAGCCGAAGATTTAGCAAAAAAAAACAAGCTTGTAACCTTTGGTATAAAACCAATGTATGCCGAAACAGGATATGGCTATATCGAATCAAACGACAATTTGCAAGTAAAAAGTTTTAAAGAAAAACCGGATGTTAAAACCGCACAAGAATATATAAAAAACGATAACTTTTTTTGGAATAGCGGAATGTTTTGCTTTAAAGTTGAGACTTTTTTAGCCGAACTAAAAACATACTCGGAAGACGTTTATAGCGCCGCTTTGAAAGCTTACAAAAATGCAAAAATTGAAGAAAAATGCAAAAATTATGAAAAACTTCTTCGCATAAAACATGAAGATATGATAAATATCCCTGATATTAGCATTGATTATGCCCTGATGGAAAAGAGCCAAAGTCTTGTTGTTGTTCCAAGTGATATTTCATGGAGTGATGTTGGAAGTTTTGATGCGTTAAGTTATGAGCTTGAAAATGATAAAAATAACAATTTGGTTATTGCAGATAAGAATGTCTCTTTGATTGATGTTGAAGACTTGATAGTTGTTGATACGAATGATGCTTTGTTGATATCAAAAAAAGGAAGTTCGCAAAAAGTAAAAGATATAGTCCAAAATCTAAAACAAAGCAAAAATGAAGAGCTTATCTCTTTACACGTAAAAGCTCATCGCCCTTGGGGAACATACCAGATATTAGAACAAGATAGCGGATACAAAATCAAAAAAATTGTAGTAAAACCCGGAAGCAGACTAAGTCTTCAGAAGCATTTTCACAGAAATGAGCATTGGATAGTTGTGAATGGAAGTGCAAAAGTTACGATTGATGATAAAGAGTTTTTGCTTTGTGAGAATGAGTCGACTTATATAAAAGCAGGACAAATTCATAGACTTGAAAATCCCGGAAAATTACCGCTTGTTATCATAGAAGCTCAAGTTGGAAATTACACCGGAGAAGATGATATAGTAAGATTTGATGATGATTTTAAAAGGAATGAAAATTGAATAAAGTTGCACTAATTACCGGCATAACAGGACAAGATGGAAGTTATTTGGCTGAGTTTTTATTAAATAAAGGCTACATTGTTCATGGGCTTAAAAGAAGAAGTTCTTTGTTTAACACAGAAAGAATCGACCATCTATATCAAGACTTACATGAAGATAATGTGAAATTTTTCCTTCATCACGGAGATATGACGGATAGCATGAATTTAACTCGTATTATACAAGAGACCAAACCTGATGAAATATACAATTTAGCTGCAATGAGTCACGTGCACGTAAGTTTTGAAACACCAGAATATGTTGCAAATGCAGATGGAATCGGAACTTTGAGAATTTTAGAGGCTGTTAAACTCTTAGGTCTTACAAAAAAAACAAAAATTTATCAAGCAAGCACGAGTGAACTTTACGGAAAAGTGCAAGAAACACCTCAGAGCGAAACAACACCTTTTTATCCGAGAAGTCCTTATGCGGTTGCAAAAATGTACGCTTATTGGATAACCGTAAATTACAGAGAAGCATATGGAATGTTTGCATGCAACGGAATACTTTTCAACCACGAATCTCCCGTTCGTGGAGAGACATTTGTTACAAGAAAAATAACTCGTGCCGTCTCAAAAATAGCTCTTGGATTGCAAGATACTTTATATATGGGCAATTTAAATGCAAAAAGAGATTGGGGACATGCGAAAGATTATGTGAGAATGATGTGGATGATTTTACAAGCTGATGAACCGGAAGATTGGGTAATTGCCACAGGAGTTACAACTTCAGTCAGAGAATTTATAAAAATGGCATTTGGATATTGTGGCATTGAACTTGAATTTATCGGTAAAGACATTGATGAGATAGCAATCGTGAAAAAATGCAACAATCCAAACTACCAAGTAGAAATCGGTAAAAAAGTTGTTGTGGTTGACCCAAAATATTTTAGGCCGACAGAAGTGGACTTGCTTTTGGGAGATCCGACAAAAGCGAACACAAAGCTTGGCTGGAAACCAAAGTATGACCTTAAAATGCTAGTTGATGATATGATGAAATCAGATCTTAAACTCATGACTAAAGATGTCTACCTTAAAGATGGTGGTTATAAAATTATGAGGTATTTTGAGTAAATGCAAAAGGGAAGTAAAATTTATATAGCTGGTCACACAGGGCTTGTTGGAAGCGCTATTTTAAGACATTTACAAAAAAATGGCTATCAAAATATCATAACAAAAACTCACAAAGAACTTGACCTTACAAACCAGCAAGAAGTTAAAAACTTTTTTGAAAAAGAGAAACCCGAATATGTATTTTTAGCAGCGGCAAAAGTTGGCGGAATTGAAGCAAACAATACTTATAGGGCTGATTTTATATATGAAAATTTGCAGATTCAAAATAATGTTATTCATCAAAGCTATCTAAATAACGTAAAAAAACTGCTCTTTTTAGGCTCAAGTTGCATCTATCCCAAAAATGCACCTCAACCGATAAAAGAAGAGTATCTCTTATCTGATGAGCTTGAATATACAAATGAGCCTTATGCCATTGCAAAAATAGCCGGTATTAAAATGTGCGAAAGTTACAATCTACAATACAAAACAAATTTTATAAGCGTTATGCCCACAAATCTTTATGGAGAAAATGACAATTTTGACCTAAAAACTTCTCATGTTTTGCCCGCACTTTTAAGGAAAATTCATGAAGCAAAAGTTAAAAATCAAAAACACGTAGAAATTTGGGGAAGCGGAAATCCAAAAAGAGAGTTTTTATATAGTGATGATATGGCAGATGCTTGTGTGTTTATCATGGAAAATATAAACTTTCAAGATTTGATTAAAGATAAAAGCGAGATACGAAATACTCATATAAATATAGGAACGGGAGAGGATTTGACGATAAAAGAGTTGGCAAATCTTATTAAAAAAATCATCGGTTTTGAGGGAGAATTTGTGTTTGATACAACAAAACCTGATGGAACAATGCGAAAACTTTTGGATGTAAACAAACTCTCAAAACTTGGCTGGAAGCATAAAACTTCATTGGATAATGGCATAAAAAAGATGTATGATTGGTATTTAAAAATATATGATAAGTAAAATAAAAAATTTAAAAAACAACCAAGGATTTATGAAATATTTTAAAAATACTTCTATTTTACTCATAGAAAAAATGTTTCGATTAACAATACTTGCATTAGTAACTATTTGGATAGCAAAATATTTAGGTCCTGAAGACTTTGGTATATACTCTTATATATTGAGTATTGTTAGTATTTTTTTGGCTTTTACCACTTTAGGATTCGATAGTATATTAATCAAGTTTTTTGTTTTATATAAAAATAAAAAACAAACTATACTTTTTACATCATTTTATTTAAGGCTTCTTTTTTCTTCATTTTTGATAACAGTACTCTTGGTGTTATTTTTTTTAGTTGAACAAGAAAATAGTATATTTTATTATATAGTTATTGCTTCTTTTGCTACTATATTTCAATCCTTCTGGGTACTTGACTTTTTCTTTCAAAGTCAAATTTTAGGTAGATATGTTGCTTTGGCAAACATAACAACGGTACTTGTTTCGTCCGCTATAAAAATAATTTTTATATTTTTACATAAACCATTAATATATTTCATTTATATGTATATTTTCGATTTTGGATTACTATCTTTTTTGCTTGCCTATTTTTATTTTATTGTTTATAAAAAAATAGATTTTAAATTACTAAACAAACGAATTGGGGTCATATTGCTAAATAGAAGTTGGCCTTTAATTTTGAGTTCGATATCTGTAATTTTATATATGAAAATGGATCAAATTATGATACAAAATATGCTGGGAAGTTATGAACTAGGCATATATTCAGCTGCAATTAAAATCATAGAAATTTGGTATTTTATACCGATTATTGTTTCAAGTTCCATATTTCCAATGATTCTAAATTTTAAAAAAATTAGTTTTGAACAATATTGTATAAAATTAGGCAAAATTTTCAGTTTGTTGTTTTATATTTCTCTAATTATCATATTAATAACAATAGTACTTTCGCCTTATATTATAGACATTTTGTTTGGAGTACAATTTGAACAATCAGCACAAGTATTGATTTTTTATTCATGGACTTGCATATTTGTATTTATTGGAACAGCCGGTAATCTATGGTATATCACGGAAAATTTACAACTTCTATCGCTATTTCGCTCAATTATTGGACTTATGATAAATATAATTTTGAATTTGGTTTTGATACCAAAATATAATCTATACGGTGCAGCTATTAGTACTTTGATAAGCCAAATAATGGTAACTTATGTGCTAGATTTTTTCAGCAAAAAAACAAGACAACTGTTTTTTTTAAAAACAAAATGTTTAACTTTTAACATCATAAGAATATAAAGGAGATGAATTGAAAAAATTTATTTTTGAGCTATATGTTTATCTGTTTTTCAAATAAATATTTTTATGCTTCAAGTTCAAAAAGTATGAGAATTTTAAATTATATCCATAAATACTGGAATGATGAGAATAGGATTTTAAGAAATAAACAAAACTCTATAGATACGGTAGGAAATGGACTAAAACTTTGTGTTTAATTAAAATAAAAAATGACTATCTTCAGTTTAATTACAACAAAAATGAATTTTATTAGCAAAGCAGCTTTGAAAAATTTTTGGGATTTTTTATATGAATTACAACTTGTGAAATATTGTCAAGAGGAAATTTATTGGAAATAAAAAATATAAATCTGTTTATTCTTATCAAATATACTATGCATAAACAAAGATAAGGACAACTATGGAAATACTCGAAAAGCAAAATGACTTTAAAACACCAATACTCCTTTTAGTGTTTAATCGACTAGATACAACTATAAAAGTTTTTAATGAAATAAAAAAAATCCAACCCAAAAAATTCTATATAGCTTGTGATGGTCCAAGAGAAAACAAAAAAAATGAATTGAGCAAAGTTAAAGAAGTGAGAGAATATATTTTAAAAAATATTGATTGGGATTGCGAAATTAAAACACTTTTTCGTGATGAAAATCTTGGTTGTAAGTATTCGATAAGTGATGCGATAACATGGTTTTTTAATAATGAAGAACAAGGTATAATTTTGGAAGATGATTGCCTGCCAAATAAAAGTTTCTTTGCATTTTGTGAAAAGATGTTAGAAAAATATAAAAACAATCTAAAAATTGGTCATATTGGAGGCTCAAATTTTCAAAAGAACATAAAAAGAGGGGATGCTGATTACTATTTTTCAGCATATAGTCATGTTTGGGGTTGGGCAAGTTGGGCTAATAGATGGATAAAATATAATGTGGAATTGGATAATATTGACAATGATAAGTTTTTATATAAATATTTCAAAAATAAAAATGCCATTAAATATTGGAGTCACATATTTAAAGCAATGAAAGATAAAAAAATAGATACGTGGGATTATCAATGGACATTTACTCTATGGAACAATAATCAAATTTCAATCATTCCAAATAAAAACTTGATTTCAAATATAGGTTTTGGTGATGGTGCTACGCATACAAAATTTAAACATGATCCATTTGCAAATATGCCGACATTTGAGTTGACAATTAAAAAACACCCTCTAACAATACAAAGAGATGATGTCGCTGATAATTTTACATTTAAAAAATGTTACACATTAAGTATATGGATAAAAATAATTAAAAAATTTTATAAGTGATGTAGTTTTAAAGGTAATTTGATGAATTGTAAAATATGTAAAGCAAGTAGCAAATATACTTTCAGCGCAAAAATCTTGAATAAATATACGATAAAATATTTTCTATGCCCAAATTGTGGTTTTTTACAGACGGAAGAACCACATTGGCTTGATGAAGCATATAAAAATTCTATCAATTTGTCAGATACTGGATATATGCAAAGAAATATAAGCTTATCAAAAAAAACATCTATTCTATTGAGATTATTATTCGATAAACATGCAAGTTATTTGGATTATGCTGGTGGGTATGGTGTTTTTGTCAGATTGATGAGAGATATAGGTTTTGATTTTTATTGGAGTGATAGATATACAGATAATATATTTGCAAAAGGATTTGAATACGATAATAAAAATACACTAAAAGCTGCGACAACATTTGAAAGTTTTGAGCATTTCGTGAATCCTATGAGTGAAATAGAAAAATTATTATCTCTATCAAAAAATATAATTTTTACTACTGAATTGTTACCAAATATTATTCCAAAACCACAAGAATGGTGGTATTACGGGCTTGAACACGGACAGCATATATCATTTTATCAGCAAAAAACTATGTATTTCATTGCCAATCAACATAAAATAAATTATTATAATCTTGGTTCTTTGCAATTATTCACTGACAAAAACATATATTTTCCATCTTTATTAAAGTTGTTTTTAAAATTTAGTAGATTTGATTTCAATGAAATATACAAAATAGGACTTAAAAGTAAAATGATGAGTGATAATATAAAAATGTCTAAAAAAGCCTGATGAAAATTACTAATATGACTTACGCAAAGGAAAATTGGAAATTTTAAAAAACTTGAAAAACACAAAAATTGATTAGTTAATTTTTGCAATATAACATTTTTTTTAATCATAAAAATAGATAAAATTATTCTATATAATTTTCGAGTCGTCATTTCCGGCATTTCTCAAATGGAAAAATATAAGCTGTAGTGCGTTACAATATTACTTTATACATGCATAAATGACCGATAATGATTTATGATATAGATTTGTATATTAATTTTGTCTTAAATTATCTGACAAAGGAAAAACATGAATATAGCATATAAAAATACGGATAAAAGATTTTGGAGTAAAATAACATACAGTTCTTATCATAAACCTTCTCAACAAATTTTTAGCTACGAAATAAAAGTAAAAGCAAGTTAAATCAATAATGAAAATTTTAATCTTGTCCCTAAGAAGTTTTGGCGATTGTATAGTGACACTTGAATTTATAAAATATTTGTCTGCAAATACAAATATGCAAATTGATATCTTCACAAAAAATGAATTTATAAAGTTTTTTCAAAATAATCAATACGTAAAAAATATCTACTCAACAACTTTTTTATTGTCTATAAAAAGAAATTCATTATATTCTTTACTAAATCTTTTCAAAAAAATTGCTATGCTAAGAAAACAAAAATACGATATTGTATTAAATAATATTGGTGATTTTAGAGAACAAATTATTGGCTTTTTGATAAATTCAAAAATGAATGTTAGTATAAGATTTTCAAAAAAACATCCCTTCAGTAACCTTATTAGAAAAGGATTTGACTTATTAGTTGATAAACATGTAGATATTCCAAATGATATGTTAAACGTATATGATATGCAAAAATATATAGCTGAAAATATTTTGCAAAAAAAGATTATTTTAAAGAAAAAGTCAAGAGCAGATATGCCAACAAAAGTAGCTATCCATCCAATAGCAGGCATGAAGTGCAGAATGTGGGAATATGAAAATTGGATTGATTTGATAAAAAAAATTTACAAAGATGATAGGATAATTGTGTTTTGTGCACCGAACGAGAAAGAACATATAAAAAACACTTTCTCCGCTGTTTTGGATAAGATTGACATTGTTGGAGAAAATGTGGATATATTTTTGCAAAAATTGGAGTGTGTAAAACTTTTTATAGGACTTGACAGTTTTTCCATTCATGCCGCCTATCATAAAAATGTGCCTTTAAAAGTAATGTTAAATGGCGCAAATAATGCCAATATATGGATGCCTCCAAACACAAAGGTTATTGAAGCAAAACATGAATGTAAATTTCATCCGTGTTATAATATCCCAAAATGTGCAAAAAAGTCATTTGAGTATACATGCATAAAATCTATAAAAGTGCAAGATGTATTAGAAGCAATAAGAAATGAGTAAAAATCCGATTATCTCCGTAGTCACCGTTGTTTTTAATGGTAAGGACTTTATAGAAGATACGATTTTAAGCGTGATAAATCAAACATATAAAAATATAGAGTATATAATTATTGATGGTGGTTCCACTGATGGTACTATTGATATCATAAAAAAATACAAAGATAAAATAACTTTTTGGATTAGCGAAAAAGATGATGGGATTTATGATGCCATGAATAAAGGCACGATAAAAGCCAGGGGCGAGTGGTTAAACTACATGAACGCCGGCGATAAATTTTATAAAAATACGACTATTGAAGAGATAAGCGAAGAGCTTGACAAAATGGGTGATGTTGTCGTTATATACGGCGATACGGAAATGGTTTTTGATAAACACAATAAATATATACGCCATGCAAAAAAAGACGGACATAAATATCATCATCAGTTTGTTCACCAATCCTCTTTCATAAAAAAAGATATTGCACTAAAATATCCATATGATACAAGTTTCAAAATAGCAGGAGATACAGATTTTTTTACAAAACTTTACAATAAAGGATACAAATTTGCAAAAATTAATAATATTATAAGTATTTTTAACATTATCGGTGTATCAAGTGGTTTGAATTTCAAAATGTATTTGGAAGAAATCGCTATTATTTCTAAATATAGTAAATTTGAAACTGTTAAATTCACGCTTGTATTTTTAATAAAGAAGTTAATTTATGCTATTTTTCCATACAAAATTGCCAAAAGAGTAAAAATTATCTATGGCAAAAAATATTTATCCCGAGATTCATAATGGTCTCAATTATAACTCCATCTCATAATTCGTCTAAATTTATAGCTCAAACAATAGAATCGGTATTGGCACAAACATACGAAAGATGGGAGATGCTTATAGTTGATGATATGTCAAGTGATAATAGTATTGATATTATAAAAAAATATCTACAAACAGATAAGCGCATACGATTAATAAAATTACAAAACAATGTGGGTCCTGCATTGGCAAGAAATAAAGCTATAGAGATTGCCAATGGAAAATATATTGCGTTTTTAGACTCCGATGATACATGGCTTCCTAATAAACTGCAAGTACAAATTCAATTTATGCGCGATAATAATCTGTTGTTCTCGTATAGTGCTTATAATATTATTGATGAAAACAACAATCATTTAAAAACTTTTCATGTAAAAAATTTTGTTAGCTACAAAGAACTTCTCAAAACGAATATTATAGGCTGTTTAACAGCCATATATGACGCTGAAAAATTAGGCAAAATTTTTATGATAAATACCGGACACGAAGATTATGTGCTATGGTTGGATATATTAAAAAAAATTGGCTATGCAAAAGGTATTAACGAGCCTCTTGCATGCTATAGAATTGTCAAAAAATCAGTATCATCAAATAAATTGAAAGTTGTTATGTACCAATGGAATATTTATAGGAAAATTGAAAAACTTAGCTTTTTCAAAAGTATTTATTATATTTTGTTTTACGCATATAATGGAATTAAGAAATATAATTTTAGATTAAAGGAATAAAAAAATGAAAGTATGCGTTGTTGGCGGAGCAGGATATATAGGCTCACACACTGTCTATGAATTAATAGAAGCGGGACACGATGTTATAGTTATAGACAATCTCTCAACAGGACTTAAAGAAGCAGTACATAAAAAAGCGTTGTTTTACGAAGGGGATATTACGGATTTTGGCTCACTTGATAAAATTGTAGCTGGTGAGAGCAAAAAAAAATCATTCGATGTAGTGATGCATTTTGCCGCAAAAATAGTCGTGCCGGAAAGCATAAAAAATCCAAGTTTGTATTATTATAATAATGTCGAAGGGGTAAGAACTTTGCTTGATGTGATGGTAAAATATAATATCAAAAATATAATATTTTCATCTACAGCGGCAGTTTATGGCGAAGCGAAAGACGGCATTTGCACCGAAGAGAGTGAAACAAAACCTATAAATCCTTATGGAGAGACAAAACTTGCAAGCGAAAAAATGATAGGCTGGTTTGCTGAAGCATACGATATGAACTATTGTATATTCAGGTATTTCAATGTCGCAGGCGCTCATAAAACACTTGAGATAGGTTTGTTGCGGGATAACTTAACGCATGTCATACCGGTTACCATACAAACAGCACTTGGTATTAGAGAGAAAATGACGGTATTTGGAAATGATTATGATACAATCGACGGCACTTGTGTGAGAGATTATATACACGTAAGCGATATTGCGTACGCTCATGTGCTTGGAATGGAGTATATCGTTAAAAAAAATGTATCTGAGATTATAAATTTGGGCTCAAATCAAGGATTTTCGGTAAAAGAGATTATCCATGAGGTGGAGAAACATTATCCGGTTAATTATGAATACGGCGCAAGAAGAGAGGGCGATCCTGCAAAACTCATAGCTTCTAATGAGAGAGCAAAAAAGATTCTTGCTTGGATACCTAAGAGAAGCTTATCGGATATCATACTAAGCGATTTGGAATTTAGAAAAAAACATAAAAACTAATTTTAAAACTTGACCTGCTACAATTTTATTTATAAAATTTCAAAGGGGAGTTTTGAAACGTTTATTTGATATTTCCTTATCGCTTGTTTTACTCATATTGTTATCTCCACTTTTTTTGATATTGTGGATTCTTGTTGTACTGTTTTTAGGGGTTCCGGCGATATTTACTCAAAAAAGAGTCGGATACAAAGAGAGGGTTTTTAACGTATATAAATTTCGCTCCATGAGCAATGAAAAAGATGGGAAAGGCGATCTTTTACCTGATGAAAAGCGGCTTGGAAAGTTTGGTGTCGTGCTGCGTCGTTTGAGTTTAGACGAGTTGCCGCAATTTTGGAATGTACTGAAGGGTGATATGAGTTTTGTAGGACCCCGCCCGCTTCCTGAAAAATTTTTGCCATTATATAGTAAGGAACAGAGACAAAGACACAATGCTAAGCCTGGAATTACCGGTTGGGCACAAATAAACGGCAGAAATGATATCAGTTACAAAGAGAGATTTGAATATGACGTATGGTATGTTGAAAATCAAAATTTCATTTTGGATATGAAAATTATACTAAAAACTTTTACCTACTTTTTGAATTCAACAGGTTTAGCTCATAAAGAAGATTTTAACGGGCGCAATTAGCTGTTTACGCTGTCTATTGCCTGACAAATGATGTGCCCTATCATTATGTGCATCTCTTGAATACGCGGAGTATCTGATGATGGTATAACGATATTTATGTCGCAAACTTTATCCATAATTCCGCCGTCTTTTCCGCTAAGTCCTATACATCGGCAACCTATTTCTCGCCCCAATTCTAACGCTCTAATTACATTCAAACTTGTACCGCTTGTGGAGATACCTACAAGCAAATCGCCCTCTTTTGCTAAAGCTTCAACTTGTCTTGCAAAAACACTCTCATAGCCAAAATCATTGCCTATGGCAGTAAGTGCCGAGGTATCTGTCGTAAGCGCTATAGCGCTCAAGCCTTTGCGATTTGTTTTATATCGTCCGACAAGCTCTGCAGCTATATGTTGTGCATCTGCTGCGCTTCCGCCATTTCCGAAAATTAGTATTTTATTGCCTTTGGCTATAGTGTCGGTCGCGATAACACAAGCTGTGTAAATATAACTTTGCAAATCTTCCATAGTTCGTTGTGCGGTTTCTATATGCGAATTTATCTCGCTTTTTATCATATCCGTCATATCTCTTTTATCCTTTTGATTGTACTTGTGGTGCTTTTATTTTTCACAAAATCTATCAAAACAACCTCTTTTACCAAATCGCTTCCGACAATCTTTTTATCTTTATAATCAGCCCCTTTTGCTAAAATATCAGGCTTTAATTTTTGTATCAACTCATACGGTGTATCTTCTTCAAAAATCACCACATAATCGACAAATCCCAAAGATGAAAGCACGGCCGCTCTATCTTGCTCGCTATTTATCGGTCTGTTCTCGCCTTTTAATCTTTTAACGCTTTTATCGGAATTTAATCCCACGATAAGCAAAGAGCCCAAATTTTTAGCATTTTGCAGATATTTCACATGTCCTGCATGCAAGATATCAAAACAACCGTTTGTAAAGACTATCTTTGCCTTTTTATCTTTATGTTCAAGCACTTTTTGAAGTTCGCTTGCACCCAATATTTTACCCTCATAATCAAAATGTATCTTTTGACTTTCGTATTTATTTATCTCATCCACAGATGCCGTTGCGCTTCCGAGTTTTGCCACAACAACAGCAGCAGCCGAAGTTGCAAACAAAGCGGCTTTATAGATATCAAACCCTGCACAAAGTCCCACTCCCAAAGCTGCCAAAACAGTGTCCCCGGCACCTGTGACATCGTAAACTTCTCTTGCAATCGTAGGTATTTTTGTCATCTTTTTATCAAAAATAGCCATTCCATCTTCGGATAAAGTCACAATGACAAAATCTAAATCTAACTCTTTTTTTAATTTTTTTCCGGCATCTTCCAATGATTTGTCGTCTGTTATTTTGATTTTGCTTGCAATTGACGCCTCTTTTTTATTTGGTGTTATAAGTGCAGCACCTTTGTATTTTAAATAATCATCGCCTTTCGGATCAATAAGTACCAATTTACCTTTTTCTTTTGCTGTTTTTATGATATTGCTTGTAAATTCTACTGTTAAAACGCCTTTTGCATAGTCTGATATCAGCACTAAATCATACTCCGAGAGTTTTTTGCTTATGACATTTTGCAGCTTGTTTTGGCTCTCAATGCTTATATCGTTTTTTGATTCAAAATCGTATCTAATAATTTGTTGGTGGGATGCCATAATTCTACTTTTTTTCGTAGTCTTTCGTCCCTCTTCGGTAAGCAACATATCAGTTCCCACACCAAGTTTCTTTAATGCATTAATCAGATAGTTTTTGTTTTCATCATCTCCTATAACGCTTGCCGCATCAACATTTGCACCGAGACTTATGAGGTTTGATATAACATTTCCAGCCCCTCCAAGCGCTAACGTCTCATTTTTTATATCTACTACCTGTACGGGAGCTTCCGGTGAAATTCGCTCGCAAGCTCCCCAAAGATAATGATCTATCATCAAGTCGCCTATCACTAAAATTTTTGGAACTTTTGATATCTTATACATTTTTTATTTCGCTCTCATACACTCTTTTGATTTCGGACACATAATCTCTTATGCCATCTTCTAATGAAAATCTCGGTTCATACCCCAACTCTTTACTTGCAAGAACAATATCTGCTTGTGTGTGTGTTTGATAAGCTTTAAACGGATTTGCAAAATAATCTGTCTTATAATCAGTCCCGAACTCTTTTTGCAGAATATCGGCAATATCTTGAAATGAGCGCGGTTTACTTGTACCCACATTATAAATACCGCTCTTTTCTGTGTCCATAGACAAAATATTTGCTTGTATAATATCGTCTATATAGATAAAATCACGCAAAATTTTATTCGAGTTAAAAAATAGACGCGGAGCTTTGCCGTTTAATATCTGAAGTCCGAGCTGCAACACCATAGATGCGGTTTTTTCTTTGAAAAATTCCCGTCTGCCATATACGTTAAAATATCTTAGTCCAACTATGCGCATATCGTATCTTTTTGTATATTCTCTTGCGATATTATCCATCATAAGTTTACTAAATCCATACACATTTTGCGGATTTTCCACTCCTACTCTTTGCGGACTTGGTACATCGCCGTAAGTGGCACCGGAAGAAGCGTATATCATTTTTGCATTCGTTTTTTTTGCAAATTCCAACAAATCGACAAAAGCATTTACATTTGTTTTTATCATTATCTCTTGGTCTAAAACAGTTGTGTCGGAAATCGCAGCTTCATGAAATATGTAGTCTATATCGTACATTTCAAGACGAGACAAATCTTCTTTTTTTGTGATATCACCGCTTATTATTTCGCCCTTAAAACCTGTCAAATTTTTAAAGTGTCCGAAACTCTTCAAGTTTCCGTTACCAAATCGTTCGTTCGTTCTAAATATATCAAATGCGATAATGCGCGCTTTCGGATAGTTTTCCTGAAAATAAAACGCCAGATTGCTTCCGATGAAACCTGCTGCACCTGTAATTAAAATGGTCTTATTTTCAAATTCGTTTTCTATATATCTCACAAAAATCCTTTTAAAAATAAATTATATTGTAGCAAACATACCCTTTTGTTTTTGCTAAAAATTTTTCTTACATGCAGAAGAGATGAGTTTTATAGCCTCTTTCAGAGAATTTATCTTATATTTTGCCGTAGTTTCACCTTTGCCGAAATAGATAGTATTTTCTATCCCTGCATTCATGGCCGCTTGTATATCGCTTTGCTTATCACCTATCAACCAGGACGCTTTCATATCTATATCAAACTCTTTTTTGGCATCGAACAGCATCTTTGGATTTGGTTTTCTGCATTGACAATAAGCTTCGGGTGAATGGGGACAATAGTAAAGTTTTGTTATTCTAATCTCTTTTTTTGCAAATTCATCCAACATGTATTCTGTTAGTTTTAAAAAATCACTCTTGCTGTAATATCCTCTTGCAATTCCAGATTGATTGGTCACTACAAATAAAAGATAGCCGCTTTTTTGAAAATATTTTAATGCCTCAAAAATACCATCTGTAAAAACAAAATCCTCTTGTTTGTAAACATACCCTTTGTCTATGTTTATCACGCCGTCTCTATCCAAAAAAATAGCTCTGTTTTGCATCTGTTCTTTCTTGTTGTTTACATAAAATAACGAAATGATATTATACTGTCAATATAGGAAAAATTAAAGTCATTTGGCTATAATTTGAGAAATTTTATATTAAAGGAGAATAGCGTGAAAATAGGCAAATTTATTGCTGTTGCGGTTTTGATCGCAGGCGCAGCAACTATGGTTAGTGCCGCTGATGGCGCTACAATCTACAAACGTTGCGTAGTCTGTCATGGCAAAAGCGCCGAAAAAGTTCCTCCGGGAGGTTCTATAATATCAGCTACGCTACCGGCTGAAGAGATAAAAAAATCGCTGAAACTTTACAAAACTGACAAAGGTCACGGAGGAAAGATGAAAGCCAGTATGCAAGTCCAAGTCAAACCTTTAACCGATGAAGATATTGATACTGTAGCAGATTATATTTTCAAAAATTTTCATATCGCAAAATAATTTTTAACCGCCTTTTTTGGCGGTTATTTTTAAAGTTCTCTACTCAGATAAGCCTAAAGTATGGTTAAAATCAGTCAGGCGGACAATAACCTTTCTCTTTTTTTCTCTTGATAGCCTCTTTTTTTCTTTTCTCAAGCATAACAGCTTCATTCAATTCATCAACACCATCAGTATGTACGGCATCTAAAAACTTGCTTCTATCTTCAAACTGACCGGTTTTTAATGCCCAGATAAAAGCCAAAACAAAAAATGCTCCCAAAAATAGCGAAACACCTATCATCATAGCTAAAATTGCCGTATTCATTTTATCTCCTTATTTTTATCCTTAAAGCGTTTGCCACTACGATAAGAGAGCTCAACGACATAGATATAGCTGCTATAAGCGGCATGACAAATCCGCTTACAGCCAACGGAATAGTCGTGGCATTATAGATGATAGAAAAAGCGATATTTTGTTTCACGCCTTTATATGTTCTTTTTGATACTTCAAACGCCGTGCTGAGAGCTTTTAAAGAGTCGCTCATCAAAACTACGTCGCTGACATTTACGGCTATATCCGTTCCGCTTCCGAGAGATATGGCAATATCACTCTTTGCAAGCGCTATAGTATCGTTTATGCCATCTCCTGCCATAACTACTTTTTTGCCCTCTTTCCTTAAGTTTTCAACAAAATCAGCTTTATCCTGCGGCAATAAAGAGTGATGAAACTTATCTATTCCGACCGCTTTTGCCGTTTTATCTGCGGCTTTGCCGTTATCGCCTGTCAGCATAATAACATCTATGCCCATATTTTTTATTTTTTCTATCGCCTCTTTTGCATCTTTGCGCGGCGCATCTTCTAATATAAATCTTGCCGCTATCTTATCTTCTATGGCAAACCAAAAATTTGTTCCGCCCTCATCTTTACATGTAAAGCCAAAATCGTTCATCAATTTAGCATTCCCGCCGATTAATCGCATATTTTTATATGTTGCCGTCACACCTTTTGCCTCTACTGTTTTAATATTCTCAAGATTTATCTCCCTTAAAGACTCTTTTTGCAGATATTTGGCTATACCTACACTCACAGGATGAAAAGAGCTTTTTACAAGCGAAAAAAGCAAAGAGGTATCGTATTTTTCATAATTTTCAACATTTATCACTTCGGGTTTACCCATAGTTATGGTTCCGGTTTTATCCAGTGCTAAGACATTGCACTTCGCCATGGCTTCCAAAAAAACAGTCTCTTTGAAAAGCACGCCTTTTTTCGCTCCGACTCCAAGACCTACAAGAGTACTTACAGGTGTGGCAAGCCCCAATGCACAAGGACACGCTATAACGATTACCGAGATAGCTACTATCAAAGCTTGATTGAAATTTGTATTGTACCACCAGCAAAGTAGTGTTATTAAAGCTATGAAAAGAATTGTTGAAGAAAATTTTTTCGATATCTGATTTGCCAGCTGTTCTATGCGCGGCTTTTTACTCAAAGCATTTTCCAGCAATACCGCTATTTTGCTCACAGTGGAATCTTTTGCCGTCAATGAAGCTTTGTATGTCATAACGCAATCAAGACAGATTGTGCCGCTTGTTATCTTATCGCCTTTGGTTTTTAGAACGGGAATACTTTCGCCGCTTATGCTTGATTCATCAAACGAACCTTCCCCGCTTTCACATACACCGTCTATTACAACTTTTTCACTTGGTTTTAACTCTATCAAATCTCCTATTTTAACACTGTCTATATTTACGTACTCTTTTTTGTCCTCTTTTATTATCAATACTTCGCTTGGCAATACACCCGATATAGCATCAAGCGTGTCAACGGCCTTCTTTCTCATCAGAACTTCTAAAAATTTTCCCGCAAAAACAAATGTTATTATCATCGTAACAGAATCAAAATACGGTTCTCCGATACCACTTAACATCACATAAACCGAGTAAATATAAGCAAAGCTCGAACCACAAGCTATCAGCAAATCCATCGTAGCAAAACCATTTTTCAAACCATAATAAGCGCCTTTGAAAAATGTTGAACCTGTAAAAAAAAGCGTTGGAGTAGCTATCAAAAATTCTGCGAAAGTCAAAACATTTTTTACATTTTGATCGATACCGAAAAAATATCCGTAATATTGGGCTATAGCTATCCACATAATGTTCATCACGGCAAATATGCCAAACGCCAATCTTGAATAATACTCCCTTCTCGCTGCATTTGCATGACTCTCTTGTAATCTTGAATCATACGGATAAGCGTTATAACCTATGCTTCTTATAATTTCTATGATTTTTGATAAAGAGATCACTTCGGGATCCCAAACTATTTTCGCTTTGTTATTTAATTGAGAGATATTGACTTCTATAATGCCTTCGGTTTTATGTAAAATTTTTTCATTCAGCCATACGCAAGCAACGCAATGAATATCCGAAATTATCAAAGAAACTTCATAAAATCCCTCTTTTTCTCTAATATATTTTTCTCTAAAACCTTGCATGTCAAATCTTTGCAAATCATCATTTGCAGTTTTGGGAGGTTTTAGCGAAATAGCGCCTTTCTTATCGTAAAAATTTTCAAGTCCCTCATCTTTTAAAAGATGAAAAATGCCTTGACATCCTTTGCAGCAAAAATATTTAACTTCCTCGATACTACAGTCTTTTATTAAATTATTCTCTTCATAAGAGAGTCCGCAATGATCGCATTTTATTTTTGGCATCTATTTTCTTTACGTGTAGATAAAATTATTTGATCATTATAAGAAATTTTATTTAAGAAAGTTGTTAAATTGCCACGATTGATTCACGTTTTGAAATCTTTCGGACTGGTTTATTATTGTCCGTAAAAACGATGAAGGCTATTATTTTGATATAAATTTGCAAATCCTCAATTGCTACTATCTTTAATTTTCACAATGAACAGCACTTATGCATGCAAAAATATTTTACACATAAAAGCTGTATTTGAAATCGGCCTTTATGTGTATAAAGCAATTTGCATACAAGCACTCAATTGTATTTATCTTTACAAGTTATCATAATCAAAATATATTTTGACGATACTGGGTCGCAAATTTATCACTACTCTTCTAAATATTCTTGCAGAGACTTTGGCTCCAACGCATCTTCTTTTTGCAGACTTTTTATCGCTTCTATAGCCACATACGCTTCAGATACTGTCGTAAAATACGGAATATTCAATCTCAAAACACTCTGTCTTATCTTTTTGGCATCATCTTTGCAGGATTTATTATCGCTTGTGTTTATAACCAGGGCTACATATTTATTTTTGAGTTTATCCTCTATATTTGGGCGCCCTTCACTAATCTTATAAACAAACTCGGCTTCAATTCCTGCGTCCGTTAAAGCTTTATGCGTACCGCCTGTGGCAATAATGGAAAATCCTATTTTTTGAAAACTCTCACCCAGTTTTTTTGCAAAAACCTTATCGGCATCAGTTAAAGATAAAAAGACTGTGCCGTCATTTGGCAATCTATTGCCCGCAGCTATTTGGCTTTTAGCGAACGAATCCGCAAAACTGCTGCTTATGCCCATAACTTCGCCCGTTGATTTCATTTCAGGACCCAAAATAGTATCTGCACCTGAAAGTTTATTAAATGGAAAAACCGCCTCTTTTACAGCTATATGATTTTTGATTTTGGCTTTTAATATACCGTTTTTTTCATGAGTTATATTGTAATTGTCATAAAATTTAAGAGCCTCTCTCAAATCTCCCTGATACATGACACGCGTAGCAACTTTTGCCATAGGAATACCTGTAGCTTTACTGACAAATGGAACCGTTCTACTGGCCCTTGGATTTACTTCTATCATATATATATCGTCTTGATAGACGGCATATTGGATATTCATCAGCCCAACTACGCCAAGATTGAGAGCGATTTGTTTTGTCTGACTTTCAACTTTTTTGATAATATCTTCACTAAGACTTACCGCAGGCAGCGAACATGCACTATCGCCGCTGTGAATACCAGCCTCTTCTATGTGCTGCATAATACCGCCGATATAAACGTCTTTGCCGTCGCTTATAGCATCTACATCTATCTCTACCGCTCTG
>JAIRSJ010000056.1 GCA_031255525.1 Campylobacteraceae bacterium | reverse complement strand
AAAGGGATGCGGACTTTCAATACCAGCGAGTTCCTGGCCAAATTGGCCTGTTAATCCTGGACCGCAACGTGGTGAACCCGGATACAGTCCTACGCCAGTTTATGGTCCTGGTTTGGGCAAATGAAACCATTCAAAGCATGGATGATTGGAAGCGTAATAATTATTATACCTTATGGTATACGTATCATATATGATTTTCCTGCATCATACATGTGGCTTGGAGTACCTGCAATGGCAGCGTTTATAACGGCATGTTTGGCAAGTAAGCATAAAATAGCTCTTGGGATGTCAATGGCTGTCGTGAAAACCGTTCTTTCTATTATTGTACTCTTTTTTTGTATGATATTTAATATTGGCGATAATATAGGTGTTGGCGGGGTATTAATACTTGCGACTATTGATTTTATAATGATTTCAATTGTATGCATGATAGCATCTTTTTTTGCTGATTTTTTAACTAATCGCAATAAAAATTACAATGAATAATGCTTTGTTTGAGAAAAAAGTAAAATTAAAAATAATGGTCATGAATTCAGCAAAAAATATTAAAAAAACTTTGAATTATGGGATAATTTGCAAAATTGTGCACCAACACTACTATATGGCAAAAAGACAACTATACCAAGGAAATAATGTGAGTATAATGAAAAAACTAATACTTCTTTTATCACTTGCATTATCATCTCTTTTATCTCAAAGCATCTATCCGTTAAAATTTTCATTTGATGATAGTGGTTTTTATGTAGAAGATATTATGTTTAAAAGTTGGAGGTTTGAAAATTCTACAACACAAGATTTGGGCATATTTTTAACTGATGCGAATGATAATGTATTGATTCTTGGAAACCATACCTTCCTATCTATCTGCAAAAACATAAAAACACTTGAGGAGTTATATAACTATAAAAATATCTATAAAGATGAACTTTCCTCTAAATGTCACTATATGGCAGACATATTTACCGACAACAACACTAAGACGATAGTTTATGAAAATATGATTATGCTGGTGAGTGAGGATTATATAAATAACAACTACTATCATGATACGCAGTATTCGGTGCTGATATTTGAAAACAAGAATTATTTAGGCAAAATAGGACTTATATTGCATTCAAAAGATAAACTTTATGAGATTTTACGCTCTATCAAACCAAATAAAAATATCAAAAGTATAGATGAATATATTGATATTGCCAAAGAAAGTATGAATAAATCTCTTACAAATACAGCTTTCAAAAATATAGCCTCGGCTATGCTATTGGATACAAATCATGAAGACATAAAGCCATTACTGCAACAAATAAATATTGAAAAAGAATTATTTTTTACAAAAAAGGCTATAGAGGAGTTAGGGGTAAATGAGAAGAATAGATAAATACCCACGAACTTCCTGTCATTTAGACTACGAAAAAGGCTGCAGAATTATTTAAAAAAGCGCTGCTATGCTTTTTTCAAGCACGCTTTGAGGTACAAGTCCTAAAATCTTCTCTTTCATCACGCCGTTTTTATCATACATATAAAAAACAGGTACGCCATAAATGCCTCCGACAGCGCGAGATAGATACTCTACAGATTTAACCTCGGATATAACTTTGAAATTGATATTTTTCTTTCGCAATATTTCATAGCCTTCATCAAGCCTGAAATCACCATTCATCACGCCTATTACTTCAAATTTATCTGAGTACTTTTCATCCAAATAATTCATATAAGGCACAGCTTGGGCACAAGCTTTGCAATCTACTGAGGTAAAAAAGAGTACAAAAGATTTGCCGCTTTTTATCTTAAGTGTTTTATTTGAAGCTGAAAAATATGTTTTTACTGCCGTCACTTCGCCGTTTTTACCGTCTAACGCTATATGGTTTTTTTCGCCGATTTTTGAACAACCGCCAAGAATAACAATCAAAACGGCAAAAAATACTATTTTTTTCATAAAAGTTCCAAAATCTTCTCTTTACTCTTTTCCCATGAAGACATACCGAAAATTTTATACTTTACCACACCGCTTTTGTCTATAATAAACGTTGTCGGCACAACGATGACTCCGTACCTTTTTTTGGTAATGTCAAGATCGTCTTTTAAGAGCGTAAATGTGATTTTGTACTCATTTTGAAACGTCTTTATGTCCTCTATGGGGTTATACGAATTTATGCCGATAACCGTCAAGTCATCTTTGTATTCATCTTGCAATTCTTGTAGTTTAGGCATCTCCATCATACAATGGCGGCAGCCTTTTTCCCAAAACCTTACAACAATAACTTTATCTTCAAATTCATCAAGCTTTACACTTTTGCCACTCAAATCTTTAGCGGAGATTTCCGGCGATTTCTCACCGATTTTAACACCATCGCCCGTTTGAGCAAATATGAGTGAGAGCATAAAAAATGCTATAAGTACAATTTTTTTCATTGTAGATTTCCTTTTTGACTATTGATTTTTATTGTGTTCATGAGAACTATCATGATGATGGTGCGGTTTGCCTTGTCTATAAACACTTCTGTTATGTTCTATCTTTCCATGATGGATGTATATTATTCTATCCCCCAGATATCCCAATTCAGGATTGTGCGTAATAACTATAATCGTTTTGCCCTCGTCTCTTAGTTTGCCGAGCAACTCAAAAACAACTCTCTCATTCTCTTCGTCCAAATTTCCGGTAGGTTCGTCTGCAAGTAAAATTTCAGGGTTGTTGATAAGCGCTCTTGCTATACAAAGTCTTTGCTGTTCACCGCCTGAGAGTTCCGAAGGACGATGTGTCAAACGATGAAAAAGTCCCACTTTTTTCAATGCTTCTTTCGCATCCTCTTCGTCTGTCGCGCTATGATAATATTGTGAAAGCATCACATTTTCGAGCGCACTTAGATATGGTATAAGATGAAACTGTTGAAAAACAAGTCCTATCTTTTCGCGACGAAAAATAAGCTGCTCTTTTTCATTGAGCTTGCTTGCGTCTATACCTTCCAAAAGATATTCGCCGCTTGTAGGAGCATCCATCAAGGAGAGTATATTAAGTAGTGTTGTTTTTCCCGAACCCGAAGGTCCCATTATGCTCACCCATTCGCCGCTTTTTACTGCGATATTTACTCCATCGAGTGCTTTTACATCGCCAAAATGTTTTTCTATATCTTTTAATTCTACAATGATTGACATTTATTCTCCTCGTAATATATTGGCTACTTCCACATTGAGCGATTTTTTTATAGGATAGTAAGATGCGCATGCGGCAGAAACAAGCGATACCAAAATAGCTGCAAAAACGGATAAAAACCTAAAATCAATTCCCGAACCGAATATCACAGCTCCGAGTATCTGAGAGAGTAAAAATCCACCAAATGCTCCCACTAGCGAAGCTGTTAAAGTTATGATTAGAGTTTCTGCCCCAAAAAGTGTTGCTATACTGTTTTTTGATGCACCCAACGCTCGTAAAAGTGCTATCTCTTTCACTCTTGAAAAGATAATGGAACTAAGCGTAGTATTTACGCACATTGAAGTTATGATTAAAACGGTAAAAGCTACAAGCGCCATAAGCAATTTTATTTTATCAAGTATCAATCCTTCGGAACGTGAAATTCTCGCCAAAGGTTTTGCGCTCAATTTTTCATTGCTTATCTCTTCACCAAGCAATGATAGTTCGTCAAAATTTCCAAGCGCAACAACTTCTCCAAAATTTACATAACCCTCTTTTTGCAATATTTTTTGAGCAAGTGGCATCGATATAAATAAAATATTATCTTCCGCTTCACCCGTTGAAATTATGCCTTTTATCCTCACTTTCGCACCGTTTTTATTATCTTCGCTATTTACAATATCAATCTCAGAGCCCACTTCAAGCTCCATTCTTTTAGCCAAATCTACACCCACAAGAGCGTTTCTTTCATCAAAATCCACATTAATATAAGAGCCGTCTCTTATCTCTAAAAACGGTTTTGTCATTTTCATCTGAACGAAATCAACGCCTGCTACCACACTATTTCCAAGACTTAAGCGCGCTATTCCGTAAAGATACGGCGAACTTCCCAAAAGTGAATTTTTATCTATTTTTGAGATAGCATTTGAGTAATCATCAACTTTAATATAAGAGTTCTCTTTGCCGGTTATAATGAAATTTGCACCGTAAGCTTTCAACTCTCTATTCATTTTAAATTCTATATCAAGATAGGTATTTATAAAAGCTGCTGTTATTGCAGACCCCAAAGCCACAGAGATAAATATCACCGATACTCTTGCCGAACTAAAGGTCAAGCTTTTAAATATTACTTTCAGAAAAAAACCAACTCCTTTTCTATTTTCTTTCATAAAGCACCTCTGCAGGCAATAAATTTATCACATTTCTAATGGGCATCAGCGAACCTATGATAGCTATCAAAAGAGCGAAACTTATCGTGATAGGCATAATGATCCAGCTTATCGCCACACTGTGAGAAAATATCACAAAAGCCATCAGCATAGATACGATATATCCAAAGAGCGCTCCGGCAACTCCTGCGAAAAAAGCCACTACGAGAGATTCAAATAAAAACAGTGCGTAGATTGACATATTATTAGCCCCAAGAGCTTTCAGAAGTCCTATCTCCTTTTTTCTCCTGTGAATTTCCGAAGCCATCAAAGACGATATGCCAATAGATGCTGCTATCAGAGCCAAAATACTAACTATACCCATTAAAGATTGTATCTTTTTTACTATTTGACTCTCACCTTCGCTTGTTTTCATCAAAGCTTTCGCACTTGCGTCTTTATACTCCTCTTCTATCTGATACGCTATGGAACCGACATACGCCGAACAATACCATTTATCGTGCTCAATTGTATTCAGAGCATCTATATTACGTCTTGCTTTCATGGAAAGATCATCTTCCGGAATAGTAAGAGCAGAAACTTCTATCCATGATATTTTGCCGCTTTTATCCAAAAGTTCATTTGCAACACTAAGCGGCATAATGATTTTATTATCGGCATTCTCACTTCCATATACGATACCTTCTATATTAAATGTCCTTTCGTTTACTGTTATCGTATCGAAAAGCTTCAATCCCTTTTCTTTTGCTAAGCCTTCTCCGATTAACACAGTATCCGAAGAGTCATCTTTTACCCAATTCCCTTCAATTTTCCAAAAAGGATAAAGAGTTTTAACTCCCGTAAAAAAATCCTCGTCTTCAAGAGTTATTTTTTTGTCAAAATATGTTCCTGCTATGTCAAATTCCGCACCGTCTTTTGATACAATCTTGCCTTCCAAAAACGGAGCGAAAGAGACGATATTATTTCGCCAAAATATATTTTTTATGCTTGATATATATCTTTCGTCCAGATAAACTTCATCCTCTAAAGGCTTGAACTCATCTCCTCCTATATCAAAATTTAAGCTCCCGCCTCGTGGTAAAACTATAATATTTGAGCCGTAATTTCTGAGCTCTTTTGCCAATTTATCGCCTATTCCAAGCGTGATATTTAACATGCAAGATATAAGCATAGAGGCCAACAAGATAGTAAAAAATGCTAGTAATTTTTGAGTTTTATTGCCGAATATTGCGCTTTTTATTATTTTAAATTCCATTGTCGCTACCCTCTTTTAAAGCCACAAATCCTTGTGTTCTCCAGTAAGTTTGTTTAAAATCCATAGCGTATCGGGGCGGATCTTTCATGAATTCCCTATAATTCTCCTCTGTTTCAAAAAAGTACGTTTTCCCGCCGTACACGTAACTAAAAGGAGCCCTTAAATTGATAATTTTTTTGCCGCTTATCGGATCTGTAACCTCTTTTTCTACTATTTCACTAAAATAATTAACGCCTTTTTCAATAGTTTCGAGTTTTATAGTTATGTATTCATCATCAAACTCATAAGGAAAAGGTATCGGATTGCATCCGCCCTCTTTTCCAACGGAAGGCAAAAAGATTCTCACATTGCAAGATATACATATCAGCTCGTCACCATTTTTTATATACCCCATATCTCCGCAAATCATACAAGCGTCAAACACTACAACAGGAGAGAGTTTATCCGGAAATCTATTGAGTGCAAAAAATCTTATCTTATTTCCTGCATCCGTTATATATGCAAATCTATGCAGTTTATTGTCTTTTAGAAGTTCGACAGGTATCTTAAATTGGCCTTCTATTGGCTCTACAATCTCTGCTTTTGATAGCATAGGCGGTTTTGAAGCATAAAAATCATAATACATCATTATGCTATTTATGATGATAAGCGCAGCAAAAGTTAATTTTGATATATTGAGTATATTTTGCCTGGAAGCTTTTGCTTTTCTAAATACAATACTTCCTGTGACACTTTTTTCGGGTAATTTGGATAAAGTTTTCAGATAAAATCCCATCAAAAAGATGGTTAAAAACGAGTATAAATATGGAAAAAAAGAGCTATAGTGAATAAGTTTTGCCACTATGGATAAAAACTCTGCACGCGTATCTAAAATACCAAAACGCATAAGTTCCAACACAGCGTCCGAAAGTAGTCTTGAAACAAGCAAAACAGTCATTATAAAGATAGATGAAAAAGTTATTTTATTTGACAATTTTGAATTTACATCTCTTAAGAGTAGATATAAAAATATCATGACGATAAAGCCCAAAAGCACAAAACCAAAAGAGATGATAGAAAGAGTATCTAAAAGCTCGCCGCTAAATAGTTGAAAATCGTACGAAATAACTCTATAGTAGACGCTAAAACAGAAAATAAGCAATGAAACGACGATTAATTTCAAAATCCTCGTGCGTAAGATAAAAATAAAAAATAAAAATATCAATAAAAAACTTGCAGAAAAGTAACTTATGGTTTTAAGCCAGTCTACGGCTAAAAAATCACTCGCTATTCTAAAAAATGCAAATGCTAAAATAACGCCCACGGCAGAGCTAATAAAAAAATCTTTTACAGATACTTTTTTGCCCCAAAGAGCAAAATAAATGATAATTCCGAAATAAGCTTGTATAGTGTGAAAAAAATAAACAGACATTAAGAAACCTAATTTTTTTAAAAACTTTTATTATACAGTCAAAAGGGTAAAAATATACATAAGTAAAGAGAAAAACTCTCTTTACTTGTATTTATGAGTTTATTTGATGCCTGTATATTTAAAATCAAACTCAACGGAAAAAGGCTCAAACCACTTTCCGACACCCGTAGCTTTATCAGAATGGCGTCCGAAACCTTGTTTTTGCGGATTTGTTATTGTGTATTTCAAATGATAGTTACCAACGCCCAACATTTTTATATTTGCCCCATAGTGAGGACCGTCGATCGCCACCATAGGCATAAATGTTCCGCTTTTTTTCGCACCGGTGTCTTTATTGGTCAACTCGTAAGAAACGGCAAGATATGGTATCCATTCACCGTCCCCAAAACCATTTTGATTACCCTCTATGGCATGAATATCAGCCTCCAAGTGAATATCAGCTTGTGAAGGAGCTAAATCTATGCCCTTTGGCTCCATATCTATAGGTGCAAGATAAACAGCAGCAATAAGCATATTGTTTATCTCAACCTCCTCTCCGATAGGAAACTCTTTAAACTCATCGGCTGCTGCCGCGTTTAAAACGAAAACTGTAGCAATAGCTACAAACGACCTTGTCAATAATTTGACCATTGTTCTCTCCTTGTTAAAATATATTTTTATCAAAAATTTAAAACTAAAATTTATTTTTCCATATCGCTCTTGGTGCAAACTCTTTTACTTTTCATCGATTACCGCCGTTTTTAAAGTTATATTTTCTCTTTTTGCTCTCTTTCTTATCAGCACCGTTCCTATGATAATTCCCAAAACCAATGCTATTTGAGGCAAAATACTCTCTGCATAAGGATATATCCCGAGCCATGTTATAGTCGGAATTCCTTCTATTATAGTAGGTTCTATTACTTTGCCTTCAACAAGTTCCATGATGCCTTTTCCTGTAAAAGTTACCGACATATAAAAAATAATTGCACTTGTCGCGATAAAAAACGGTCTTATAGGTATCTTAACAGCTCCTGCTCTTAGAACGAAAAAGAGGATAGTCAGCAGTACCAGACCTATAGCAAAACCGGTAGCTACTGCGCCGTATCCGAGTGTACCTTTGGCATCAAATAGTATCGCTTGATAAAACAAAACTGTTTCCGCACCCTCTCTATACACAGCCAAAAATACCGTAAACCAAAGAGCTTTTATAGAACCACTGCTAAGAGAGTCTTTCACTTTTCCCGATATATATTGCGTCCATTTTTTCGCATGCGCATTTGATAAAAGCCAAAATCCGACATAAAACAGTAAAAGCACAGCTACTAACATGGTTATGCCTTCGAGCATTTCTCTTGATTCTCCTGAAGTGTCAAAAAGATAGTTCATAATAAAAGCGGTCGCAAAACTAAGAGCTATGGCCGACCAAAACGAGTTATAGACGATATTTAACTTGCTGGCGTTGCCGCTTTTGACAAGATAAGCAATAATTGCGGTAATAACTATTAACGCTTCAACGCCCTCTCTTAATATAATAATCAAAGAGTAGATAAACAGCGACCATGGCGTTGCGGAGTCCGAGAGTTTTTGCGCGCCCTGCTCCACTTTGTCGTATAGCTTTTCTAAAGCCGCTTCAACTTTATTCAAATTCGCTCCGCTTTTCATGGTGGCTACTATTTCGCTGAAAACTCCCTCTATCGCCAATTTTAACGCACTGTCGATCGCACCTATTCTAACTTCCATCCCACTTTCTTCAAATACGTCAAAATATGCGTTTTGAACGATACTCGCAGCTCTATTGACATCACCATTTTTATAAGCGTCCAAAGCTTTTTGGCCTTCTGCTTTAATATCTGTTAATACTTCAAAATAGTTTTTAGAAGGCGCTTCTTCTTCGGACATTTCCACATCAACCGCAGCAAGTTCGGCAGCAGCGCTTGGAAGCTGCTTTAGCGCGAGATAGATGTTATTTTTTAGTTTTGATATATCATTTTGTAAAATCGAGATATCTTCTAAAGAGTCTATACTGATGATTATCCGTCTCATCTCATTTTGCATCTGTCCGTCTCTTGCTTGTGATAGATGTTTTCTTACGGCGACTTCTATCATACCGTTTCTATAATCTTCAAACTGCGCAGTTCTGATAAACTCTTTCGCCTTTATTTTATCGCCGCTTCTAAATGCCTCTACGCTTTTATCAAATTTTTCATTCATATTGTCATATAGAGTTTGCCATCTTATATCCATATCCTGCAAAGCAAGCTCATCATCTGCATCTAATTCATTATCGCTTTGTGAAGATTCCGCTACTATCACAACTCCGCTTTGAAGTTTCGGCAGTACCTCGTCCATATCTGCATTCAAGCTTTCTATCATGTCTTTTACTTCGGGTATTGGCGCGCCGTTTTTAATTAAGTTTCTGATTTTTGTAAATTTTCGTTCCATATTCCAAGCTTTTTTGCTTGAGACATTTATTCTCACAGGACCTTCGAGATTTTCAAAAAGTTCAAAATATGCGCTCTGGGCAACTTCTCTGGCTTCGTCTTGCTTACCCTCTTCATAGAGTTTAACACTGCTCTCAAACCTCTCTTTTACTCTGTCTACCAAATTTTGATAATCATACTCTCTGGCGCATACATGGGTTAAAAGCAGAATGGAAAAAAGCCAAATTATTTTTTTCATCAAATCGTTCTCCGATATAAAACTAATGATACTTATTATCAATAAAAATAAAAATCAGTTTGAATTTTATACTTTATAAGCTTTATAAACAATAAAAAAATAATCATTATCAATTAGAATGATTTTATGATAATCAATAAGCTTAATAAATGATAATTTGCATGTTGTGTTATCTGTTGAAAATGCGGATTTTACGCTGCCCCTACTCTTTTTGCGTCTCTTTTTGATTTGTTAAAAATTGCAGATAATCACTGATATTGATAAGTGAAAATGTGACTAAAAATATCATAAGACCAGGGAAAAAGCTGACCCACCAAGCAATATCTATCACCTCTTTGCCCTCAGATATGATACTTCCCCAGCTTATATCAGGCGGCATGACACCAATTCCTAAAAAACTAAGTCCGCTTTCAGCCAATATCGCCCCGCTAAATGAAAATGTAAAACTTATAAGAAATATGGGAGCCAAAAGAGGAGTGAAATATTTAAATATGATTTTAAAATTTGATACGTTTGCAAGTTTCAGCACTTTTATAAAAGGTTGTGAGTTTATTGCAAAACTCTCACTTCTAATCAACCTTGCCATGCTCATCCAGCCTGTTACGGATATAACGATGATAAGTGTCAAAGCCGAAGCGTTTATATAGCTTATAAGCGCCAACAAAAGAAAAAATGTCGGAAAAGTTAAAAACAGGTCGATTATCACTACGATAATTCTATCCGTATTTTTTGCAAAAAATCCGGCGCTTATTCCCACAATGAGACCCGTCAGACTTGCTATCATTGCGCTGCAAAAACCTATAAAAAGCGATATTTTCCCACCTTCAATGATGCGAGCTAATATATCTCGCCCTAATCTATCGGTACCCAAAATGTGCGACAAATCCGGTGAGCGTAAAATCTCTTCTGCGCTCATATCATAGGGTGACAACGGATATATGAAATTTCCAAAAAGCGACAATAAAATCACAAAAGCCAAAATTGCAAAACTTGCTACAGGCGCTTTTTTCATATCATAAATCCGTAAAAAATATTTTTATATTCTTTTTTGATAAAAACTCCTTATGCGTAAAAACTAACGGAACTATTACCGAAAGTCTTGGTTTTTAAAAGTTCAAAATCTTTTATCAAATTCGGCATCTTAAAAGAGCTTGCATGTTCAAATATGCCAAATTTTACTTTTGATTTCGGTAAGGAAGCGAACAGCTCTATAGTTTTTTTATAGATATCCTCCATTCCTTCTCTTATCTCAAATGGCGGATCAAAATAGAAAAATGCCGCCTCTTCTAAACTTTGCGCGATTTTAGGAAGTTTTGCAAACGTATCATCAAAAAAACAGATGCATTCGTCAAACTTTTCACAATTTTCCTTCAAAATATTAAATGCCGTCCTATCTTTCTCTATAAAATAAGCCCTTTTCGCTCCGCGACTCAACGCTTCAAGTCCCATACTGCCGCTTCCCGCAAATGCTTCTACAAAACAAGTGTTTATAATATCAAATTGAACGGTATTAAAAAATGACGATTTTAATATCGCTTTTGTGCTTCTTGTTGTCTCTTTTGATGGCAAAAGCAGTTTTTTGCCCTTAAATTTACCGCCTAAAATAGTCACATACAAACTTTTTTGTGTCAATTTTAAACACCTTTTTTAAAAAATAAAGGATAAAATTGTAACATACTTTTATCAAGCCTTTTATCAAAGAGTCTAAAAAAGCAAAAATAAGGGGTTTATAATTGTTTTTTAAATATCCTATTGCTTTGCATAATTTTAAATTAATTTGGAGTTCTTATGAAGCAAATTTTAATGGGTAACGAAGCTATAGCATTAGCGCTTATGCATTCCGATGTTCAGATGATATCAGGATATCCGGGAACTCCGTCCAGCGAAATTATCACTAATTATCAAAAACTAATAAATAAACATAATATGGATGCTTATGCACAGTGGGCAACAAATGAAAAGGTAGGTTTTGAGGTTGCATATGCGGGAGCTATTGCCGGCAAAAGAGCGTGCGCTACCATGAAACAAGTGGGTCTTAATGTAGCAAGCGACGCATTAATGAGCGCAGCTTATATCGGAAACACAGCGGCTATGCTATTGATAAGTGCGGATGATCCCGGATTTTACTCATCTCAAACCGAACAAGACAGCAGAAGTTTCGCTAAATTTGCAAAAATTCCCGTATTTGACCCTTCAACTCCGCAAGAAGCTTACGATATGACGAAAGCGGCCATAAAACTTTCCGAAAAATTTCAAACCATAGTTATGCTTCGTCCTGTCATGAGAGTATGCCATGCAAGAGAGATTTGTGAAGTAGATGAAACGCACAAATTTATCGCACACGAGGGCAACTTCGTAAGAGAGACTTCAAGATGGGCTGCCGTACCAAGAGGCGGAAGATTTATTCAAGGCATGGAGCAGATAAAACGGATAGATGAGTTAAGACATTACAACTACGAATCATTTATAAAACCGAAACTTAAAGACTTAAAAAACAATAAAACACTTTGTCTTACAAGCGGAACCGGCGATGGTTATGTAAAAGAGTGTTTGAAGGAAACGGGCATAAGGGCAGATGTTTTAAAAATCGACATGCCTTATCCTCTGCCTAAAGACGAACTTGAAAAGTTATTTGAAAAATATGAGCATGTAATTGTTTTTGAAGAAAGTTATCCTTGCATGGAAGAGCAGTTCTCAAGTTCCAAAGTACGTGGAAAAATGACAAAAGACGTACATTTGATAGATGAATTTACAAAAGAGAAAGTTTTGCAAACTTTCATCAACTTAGGACTTTGGAATAAAGACAATCTCTACAAAAATACTCATTACAATAAAGAGCTGCCCGTACGCCCTCCAAATCTTTGTCCCGGCTGTCCCCACAGAGATGTATATTTTGCGATAAAAAAGATATTTCGCGAAAAAAGTTCCATATTTCCTTCCGACATCGGCTGTTACACTTTGGGACTTAATCAAAATGCTATTGATTTGGTTTTATGTATGGGCGGAAGTATTGGGGCTGCCAGTGGTTTTGGTATAGCTGATCCAAAAAAGACTGTGGTAGCTACTATCGGAGACAGCACATTTTTGCACGGAGGAATACCTGCTCTTATAAACGCCGTGTATCAAAAACATAAATTTATTTTGATTATCATGGACAACTCCACAACAGCAATGACCGGACGCCAAACAACGCCTGAACGCGCCGCTCCTGAAAGTATCGATATGAAACGCATAGTAGAAGGATGCGGAGCTGTCTGTTTTGAATACGTATATAAGCCGAATATAAAAGAGACTGTAGCTTTTATGAGAGAATTAAAAAAAGAGTCTGAAAATGCAAATGGTCCTATTGTGGCAATTATGAGAGAGTTTTGTATACTTGACAAAGAGCGCTCAAAAGAGTTTTTGCCAAATACAAAAGCTAAAGTCAATCAAGATAAATGTATTGCATGCAACGAATGTATGAGTAAATACAACTGTCCGGCCTTTAGATACAATAAAGATGGCAAAGTTGAAATTGACTCGTTTTTATGTGTAGGCTGCAGCGCATGCATAGACGGGTTGTGCCCCACAAATGCATTTGAATTGGCATAAAAGGATAAAAAATGAGATATCAAGTAGTAATAGCCGGTTTTGGCGGCCAAGGCGTTGTGTTTTTGGTAAAAGTTCTCTCTATCGCCTCGAGCCTTAAAAATGAAAAGTGTTTAGGTACTGAAAATCACGGCATGAGTCAAAGAGGCGGTTCGGTATCATGCTATGTAAAGATAGGTGATTTTAACTCTCCTGCCATAGACGAAGGGCAGGCTGATTTACTTATCGCGCTTGAAGGCAACGAAGCTCTTAGAAATATTCAATTTTTGCAACCGAAAAATGGAATCATAGTAGTAAATGCCGATAAAAATTTTCCGAATTTAGACTACGAAACCATAAAAATAGACGCATTTTCAAAAGCAAATCAAAATATTTTCAATATACAGGCGCTTAATGTCTATATGCTTGGTGTTTGCCTTGCTAAAGTACAAAATTTTCCTTTTACGCAAGAAGATATAGAACAAGCCGTGCACGTGATGAATGAGAAGGTCGCAGATAAAAATATCGCTGTTTTGCGTCAAGCCATAAAAGATGTAAATGAGGAGCACGCATGATTTGGTCAAAAGAGGAATCCTTACCGCGCGATGAAATGTCTGCTCTTCAAAGTAAAAGACTGCAAGATACCGTACTGAAAGTTTATGAAAAAGTGCCGTTTTATAAGCGTAAATTTGATGAACTTGGTATAAAACCACAAGACATAAAAACAATACTTGACATATCAAAATTACCTTTTACAAAAAAACAGGATCTGCGCGATAATTACCCGTTTGGACTTTTTGCCGTTGATAATTCCGAGATTGTCAGAATACACAGCTCCAGCGGCACAACAGGCAAGCCAACTGTTGTAGGTTATACAAAATCAGATATAAACGTTTGGGCGGAAAGCGTAGCAAGAGTGCTTACAATGGGCGGTATTACACAAAACGATACCGTACATGTAGCTTACGGGTACGGTCTTTTTACAGGCGGTTTGGGACTTCACGAGGGAGCTACAAGGCTCGGCGCAACAGTTGTGCCGAGCTCGGGCGGATTTACTTCAAGACAAGCAATGCTTTTAAAGGATTTTGGTGCAACCGCACTCGCTTGCACCCCGACATTTGCTATGCATATTTTAGAAACTGCTCTGCGCGAAGGGTATGAACCTAAAAAGGATTTTAAATTAAAAGCCGGATTTTTTGGAGCCGAACCCACAAGCAGAGGATTAAAAAACGAATTGGCAGATGGGCTAAATATAAGTTATCACGATATATACGGACTCTCCGAAATAATAGGTCCCGGAGTTGCGGGAAATTGCAAATACAGCAAAGATTTGCATATATTTGAAGATCACTTTTATCCTGAGATAATTAATCCCAACACTTTAGAAGTGTTGCCGTACGGAGAAAAAGGCGAACTTGTCATTACATCTTTAACAAAGCAAGCGCTTCCTGTCATCAGATATAGAACAGGTGACGTAACCATATTAAATACTGAAATTTGCAAATGCGGCAGAACGCAAATACGCATGAAAAATATCATGGGCAGAGTTGATGATATGTTGATAATAAATGGCGTGAATGTATTTCCGTCTCAAGTTGAACATGTGCTCTCAAATATTGAAGAGATTACGCTTAATTATCAAATCATTGTCGATAAGAAGGGTTATCTTGACAGACTTGACGTTATGGTCGAAGTCACGGAAGAGATGCCGATGGATAGTATAGGCGCTCTTGAAAAAGTACAAAAAAAGATACAAGGTGAACTTTTGAGCAATCTCTACATTCATGCAAACGTCAAATTGGTTGAACCAAGAACTATTGAGCGCTCGCAAGGAAAAGCGGTACGCGTTGTTGATAAAAGGAGTTTAAAATGAAATATTTTGTAAAACAACTTACGGTATTTTTGGAAAATAAACCCGGAGAGCTTGCCTCTTTTACTCACATTTTAAGCAGCAAAAATGTCAATATCAAATCCTTGATACTTGTAGAATCCACAGAGTACGGACTTGTACGTGCCATAGTAGACAATCCGCAAAAAGCAAAAGCTGTGCTGGAGAGCGCCGGATTAAGCGTAAGATTTGGCGATGTTTTAGCAGTAAAAATAAAAGACGAGGTAGGAAGCTTTGATAGGATAGTAACAATTTTGAGTGAAAATGACATCAACATCTTGTATACATATAGTTTTTATTCTGCCAATAGCGGGATTTTTATCTTTAGTATCGACAATTTACAAAAAGGTATCAACATGCTTTTGGAAGCAAAAGAAAATGTTTTGGAAGCAGCCTATTTTTATGAGTGATTGATATAAAACAATATTGACTAATTAGACGACAATACAATCAAAGATATTTTCTCACAGCAATCAATAATTGATATTGACTATAAATAACGGTTTGATAGAAATGTTTTCTAAAACCGCATTTTAAAGAAAATGACTTTGAGCAGATGCTAATTGTACGGCAATAAAATCTTTGGCATTAAAATAAAGCCTAATCGCAGCAAAAATCAATTTCGGAAACTATTTCACTACATATTTTTAAGCTCTGAAAATAACATTCCAATAGTGCAATTTTTTTGGCGACTGCAAATGTAAAAATATTTTCAATCGCCAAAAACCATGCAAAAAAGCGGTCATAAGAAATAATACAAATAACCATCTCCATAATGGATACAAATTTGAAATATGATTTTTACTAAGTGGCAGCGCTTTTGTATCATTCATCATGAAACTCAGCTAATTATGAAACAAGGCGCGCCGTAAGCCGGGTTCTGTCGTGGGCGACTATTTATCTAATCAACGCTTCACAGCGTCGCTCAAGCGAAGAGTAAAAAATATGAGACCAAACCATCTCTTCTTGCTGCAAGTTGGGTTTACAAAGCCGCCTAAATTACTAAAGACGCTGGTGGGCTCTTACCCCGCCGTTTCACCTTTTCCGTTTTCACGGTAGTTTGCTTTCTGTTGCACTTTCCCTTGGGTTACCCCAGCCACCCGTTAGGTGGAACTATGTCTCATTGCAGCCCGGACTTTCCTCTGAATACAAACTTCAGCAGCCGCCTGTCGCACCTTGTTGGCGCGAATTATACATAAGATCGGCTTAAAAAATTGAAATGAGACTCACAGTGCTTCGCAGATAAATCAACCAAACAGCTAAGAATAAAAATTGAAATAAACCTGTTAAGAGCGATTAGCTAAAATGCAAATCAATCAAATGTATTTTGCATGTAGACATATAACGGTGTTTGATACAAATTATCTGCTTCAAAAAAAATTGTTTACGTGCAAATTTGCGTACGTTAATGTTTTACTTATCCGCAAACATTTTTAAAGCGTCAATACACTCTTGTACCCAATCTCTCTTAGGATTTTTAAGTTTTTTTACCCATTTATCCAAATCTGAAAAATCAAAATCTACATTCTTGTTTTTAAAGCTAAAATGCGAATATTTACTTTGCCATATATTTAAATTTTCCGTCTGCCGCTCGTGAGTTGCCCCATACAAAATTTGCAAAAACTCGTACATAAAAATAGAATATTCGCTTTTATCGGCCAATTCTTCATTTTTATCACTAAAAGTAGGCTTTATATCATTGCAAATTTCAGCTTCTATCTTATTTGTTACTGCCGCTGCAACTATCTGAACAACATTAGAGTCCGCAGAATCTTTAAATTTGTCTATAATTTTCTGATAAGAGACTAACCCTTCTTGTATTTTGCCTGTTTTTATGTGATTTATACCAAGATTTATCAAAGCTCCGACAATTATACTTTGCGCATATTCATTTTGAAAATCTTCAAATTTATCTATTAATTTAGTATAAATATCTATCGCTTTATTCTCTTTGCCTTGTTTGCCGTACACATATCCCAAACTTGCCATAATACCAACTGTAAGTACACGGATATTTTCATCATCCGTATTTTCAAATCTATCAATAAACTTTTGATAGATTTTTATCTCATCTTTCGTGTTATTTGCATTATAAGCAATATCTGCTTGATTATAAAGAGAATTTGCTACTATAAACTCAGTATTTGTATCATTAGCGTCTATAAATTTCAAAACTATCCGTTTATATGTATCTTTTTCGGCTTTTATGTCATTTTTCTTCTTGTAACCTAAAGCTAAATTGTACATGGACTGCACCATCATCACATTAATCTCTTCATTTGTTGAGTTTTCAAATTCTCTTATCATCTTGTTATACGCCTCTATCATCTCGTCTATTTTATCCGCATAGTACAAATCAAGGGCATCTTTGAACATATTTTGAGCATTTTGCAGAGTCATTTTCTCTTTTAATATATCCAACTCTTTTGTAGTATTTGGCGTGCTTGATATAAGAGCTGACACAGTCAAAATCAGACCAAAAACAGATGCAAAAAGCATTTTCATCATATCAACCTTTCTGAATATATTTTGAAAAATTATATCTTTAACCAACTTAATTATAATATTTTTGTATTCAAATTTGAAATGACGGTAACTATTTTGGTATTTTTTGCAAGATAAAACGTTGCCATGCAGGAATTTTTTCGCCGTTTTTTCCAACGCTCTCCTCGTATCTCTTTTCATCTATTGTCTGCCAACTTCTAAAATTTATCGGCGGGAAAAATGTATCCCCCTTGCCGCCATAATCGACAGTTGTTAGATATATTCTTTCAGCATACAAAAGCGCTTCTTTATAAATCTCTCCCCCTCCTACGACAAAAGCTTCCTCTTCGCCTCTGTTATCACAAAACTCAATAGCCTTTTGCAAACTTCCGCATGTAAATACATTGTCCGCATTAAAACCGCTCTTTGATAAAACCACAGAAGTGCGACCAGGCAGTGGTTTTCCTATAGACTGATAAGTTTTTCTACCCATTATCAAATGATGTCCGGTAGTGAGTTCTTTGAAAAATTTCAAATCCTCAGGTATGTGCCATAAAAGCTTATTATCAAGTCCTATCTGCCAAGTTTTACCCACAGCCACAACAATAGAGAGTCTCATACGGCAACCTTAGCTTTTATATGAGGATAAGCCTCATAATTTAAAAGTTCAAAATCTTCATATTCAAAATCAAATATGTTTTTTACACTCGAATTTATTTTCATTGCAGGCAATTTTAAAGGCGTTCTACTTAGTTGTAAATCAGCTTGTTCCAAATGATTTGCATATAAATGTGCATCTCCGAAAGTATGCACAAAATCGCCATATTTAAGGTCACAAACTTGAGCTATCATCATAGTCAAAAGTGCGTAAGAAGCGATATTAAAAGGAACGCCTAAAAATATATCCGCACTTCTTTGATATAGCTGACACGAGAGCTTTCCATCTACCACGTAAAATTGAAAAAATGCATGGCAAGGAGCAAGTGCCATTTTTGGAAGTTCTGCGACATTCCAAGCACTTACAATCAATCTTCTTGAATTTTGATTTGTTTTAATTTGCTCAATTACCTCAGATATTTGGTCTATCGTGACATTATTCGCACCTTGCCAACTTCTCCATTGAGCTCCGTAAACAGGACCTAAATTACCATTTTCATCAGCCCATTCATTCCAAATTCTAACGCCGTTTTCGGTTAAATATTTTATATTTGTATCGCCTTTTAAAAACCACAATAGTTCATGAATTATGGATTTTAAATGGCATTTTTTTGTAGTTATCAGAGGAAAACCATCATTCAAATCAAATCTCATCTGATAGCCAAAAACCGAATAAGTTCCGGTACCTGTTCTATCCTCTTTAAAGACTCCGTTTTGTCTTACATGCTGCATTAAATCAAGATATTGTTTCAAGTCTCATTCCTTAATCAAAAACTTGTTATTTTAACCATAAAAAACTTAAAATTTATTCTCTTTGCAGATATTTTATACGATATAAAAATTCAAAAGGTTTTTAGGATTGTATTTTAAATTCGGCTGCTTGTTATTTTGTACTTTATATTTTTGTAAAGTCAACACAATGGATTTGAATAACAATTTATCTTTTTTAAATGCTTTTATCTCTTAAGTTTTTACCGGACTTTATATTTTATTAGAAATGTGAAAACCGATAAAAGGCGGGATTTACCGCCTTTTATCTAAGATGTAAATCCCTTATAAATTAGCATTTCATCACTATTGCCAATAAAGATAAGGATAGCTGCCGTTTATTTTCCATGGATTATCGTTGTCATCTCCAAATTTCCAGCCAAGTCCGCCTAAACCGTCGCCATTTATGTCATTTTCGTAGGTAGATCGAGTCTCTAACTCCAACAAAGTTTTGCCTATACTATGTAATGCTATCAAAAGCTAAGTTTTCATTCAACAACATATCAGAATCGGCGAAATTATTGCTTACATCAAAAAAACCCAAAGTGCCTGCAACTATTCGACCGATGTGTGCGGTACTCGCTTGAGCATTCTCAGCCGTTGCCGCTACATTCTTGTTTGCCGCAACACTGTTGGTTATTATACCACTGTCGGTACGTCCCGCTATACCGCCGGCATAAGCGTAACCATTAGTACTGACACCCGTAAAAGCAGAAACATCTCCTATTGAGTAACTATTGGTTATTGTACCTGCATTTTCTCCTACAATACCACCAGCACCGGAAGAAAAAATATAAGATGAGCTAGAAGCAGAAATTTTTCCGGTTGAATAGCTATTGGTTATTGTGCCTAAATTCTTACCTGCAATACCGCCAATATAATTGGAACCACTACCGGAAGAAGCGCTAATACTCCCTTGTGCTGTCTCAACTCCAAGATTTTTCACATCTCCGTTATTAACACCAAATAACCCAACAGACTGTAAATCGCTTGAAATATAAAGGTCGGTAATCTTAAAACCATTGCCCTCAAAAGAACCGATAAAAGGTGCATTATCAGTTCCTATGGGTATCCAGCCCAAATTCTCTCCATAAGTTGATAATGAAATATCATTCAACAATCTATAATCACCGGAAAGATTATTTCTTATATTATAAAGATCATCTGAGTTGACATATAAGCAAAAAAAACAGCATGAAAAGAGACGTCGTTATTGACCGTATAACTACCTACAATAGGAATTCCAATGCCATTTATCAGCCAGCCCTCAAAAGTATATCCGCTTTTTTTTATCGGAAGAGTTATGATGGTTTCACTTTTGACATTGAGGGTTAATTCATTTATAAGATTTCCGCCGTCATAAAAAGTCACGCTATAAATAGAATTATTGCCGCCACTTTCATCGCTGCCACAGCCGATAAGAAAAAAACTAATTAAGAGAGAACTTTAAACTTAAACAAATATGAAACCCTAAACTTAGTAGTTAAACTTACCATGCAAAACTCCTTTAAAAATAAATTTATAATATTAAAACAAAAATTTCATATTGTTTTAAAATTTTTATTTTTACAGACTGAGTTGTTACAACATGTACAGAGTGAGTATAGTAAATGCAATTGATCACATACAACTAACTTGCGACACTGCTTATCTGCAAAATATACGATGTTTGCCGTTTTTTAACAACAACTCTTTTTATCATCATATCCTCCATTGTCATTTAAAAGCTTTTTTATCTAAGACAGCTTAAAAATGATAGCTTCGCACCTCTTTGATTTTTTTGTGCATTTTTAATTCGTACTTTTTGTAAGTATTTCTCCAAAAACTCTTTGCCTGCGCCAAAATAATATAAATCGTTATAGTGTTATATTTTACAAAGAGGTTTCAAAACAAGCTTTTATCGGCAAATGATCTGAAAAACCTCTGAAATTTCCCTTGGGTGCATTTTTAGAATCAAGCAAATATTTCTCTTTAAATACCGAGAAACTCTTTTTTGTGTATCTTAATCCCTTGTTTTCCAAAAGAGACTTTGAGAGTAAAATCCTATCAAGAACATTGCGCTC
>JAIRSJ010000021.1 GCA_031255525.1 Campylobacteraceae bacterium | reverse complement strand
ACAGAGTATTGGACGTAAAAGACGGCGGAAGTAAAAAAGGCTATTTGCTGGGCATAGATAGAGATATAACCAAAAATCTAAGAGTCGGCGCAGGATATAACTTTACGGACTTTAGCGATGATTTGACCAAACTTGACTATCGGTATAGAGGTTGGTTTATCAACTTCTTGGGAACATATTAGCAAATCCCATCAGAGTAAGTTGAACGCTTACTCTGATGAAACTTCACATCACATTCAAAACACTCATTACAACAAAATCATCTTCTCTCATTTTTGCATGAAGAAAAGTTTTTTACCCGAAACTTGCTGCAAAAAATATTAAAACCGGATCACAAAAGCAGCCCAAAATTCAATAAAACAGCTCAAATCTTGATTTTTAAATAAAGTAACTTCTTAAAGCAAAATTAAGCAAAAATTAATATATATATAATTGCTCCTTAATATTAACTTAATAAAGTAGAAATATATTTTTAAAGAAACCAATTTTGTCCACCCAAAAACATTAATTGACATTTGTAAAGGGAATTGCAATTGAGTCTAAAAATAGGAAATGATTATTATAAACAAGGGCTTTATGAAAAAGCTTTAGAAGAGTATGAAAATATAGATAAAGACAGTCCTTTATACAAACACGCTCTATTTAGTATGGAGTATATAAGAAGAAAGATTGGAAGAGGTAGTTTTAATATTACTATACCACCGACTAAATACGGCAAAATTTATAATAGCGTGCCTATAGTTTTCATCACAGACAATAATTTTGTAATACCAACAAGCGTTGCCATAATCTCTTTAATAGAGAAAAAACGACCCGAAACATACTATAGTATCTACATTATAATCGATAATGTCAGCGATGAAAACAAAAAGCGCTTGCATGCATTTGAAAATCAACAAGTTAGCATAAAAATTATAGAGACTGCTTCCGATAAATTTGCATCGCTGCATCAATATGACAGTAAATCGTGTTGCGTTGCAACCATATCGGCACTACTGAAGTTTGAAATTCCAAATATATTAAACAGGGAAGATAAAGTTTTATATTTAGATGGCGATATACTTGTCAAAAGCGATTTAAGTAATTTGTATAATATAAATATTGATAATTACTATGCCGCAGTAACACATGATACGGGTAAATTATACAGCAAGAGGTTTTTTGTCAAATCGCTTCATAAGACATATTTTAACTCAGGTGTAATGTTGTTAAATTTAAAACTCTTGCGACAAGACGATGTACCTGCACAGCTTATTCAATCCAAGCAAGAGATAAACGATATGAAGCTAATGGATCAAGATGCATTTAATATAATTTTTAAAAATAAAGTTAAAATGTTTGGTATAAAATATAATTTTTTATTTTTAAATCTTAAAAGAGCAAGCCACAAATACACGATAGATCAGCTAAATACTCTTTTTGGTAAAAGTTATGAAAATTTGGAAGACATAAAAGAACAGGCTTCAATTATCCATTTTTCATCAAAAGATAAACCATGGAAATACATTAACGGACTTTACTCTAAAGAGTGGTACGAATATTTTTTAAAATCACCTTTTAAAGATGAATCCTTAGAGAGAGTATCGCTTGATTATCAAATGATACTCTCTCTAACTTCATATCCTGCAAGAATAAAAACAGTGCACAAAACAGTAGAAACACTGCTTGAGCAATCATATAAAGCTGACAAAATTATATTGTGGTTAGCAAGCGATGAGTTTCCAAATAGAGAAAAAAACTTACCAAAAGAGTTGTTGGATTTGACAAAAAGAGGATTAACTATCTCATGGTGCGAGAATATCAAATCTTATCAAAAGCTCATTCCAGTGCTGAAAGAGTATCCAAACTGTATTATTGTTACGGCAGACGATGATATATATTATCAAAAAGATTGGCTTAAAAAACTACATGAAGCATATACAATGCAGCCAAATATAGTGCATTGTCATAGGGCGCACAAGATTATTTTTCATGATAATAAAATTATGCCTTACAACAGATGGAAAATGCGCATCACAAATGTTAAGCCGTCATTTTTAAACTTTTTTACAGGCGTGGGCGGCGTTTTATACCCTCCAAATATATTTCATCGAGATGCTTTAGATAAGGAGTTATTTTTACGACTGTCTCCTAAGGCAGATGATATTTGGTTTTGGGCAATGTGTGTACTTAATGGTATCAAAATTAATGTTATTAATGGCAATGAGAAACATTTATCGTATGTTGAAGATACCCAAAGTATCGGACTTTTTAACGAAAATGTAGCCAAAAACAGAAATGACGAATATATTAAAAATATTTTTGAATATTATCCGAAATTGTATGATAAAATATTATCCTGTAAGGAAAAATAGTGCTATTAAAAGATAAAGCCGCAGCCTTTATAAATCAAGAAAATTTATTAGTTGATGCGTTTGTGGGTACAAGTTCTATATTTAAAATACCAATAGCGTATAACTACAAATTAAAAAGTTCGCTTTTTGAAAGCAATGTTACTATATCGTCCGATATATTTGGAAGACGAGGTAGAGTATTTATCGGCGCCTATTCCAATATAAACAATGGCGGTTATCTGAGAATAGATCAAGGTGATGTTTTTATCGGAAGATATTGTTCTGTTGGCAGAAGAGTGACTGTAGCTGCCGGCATTCACAACATGTTTGGGCTAACTACTTCTACCAAAATACAATGTCCCAATCCGCAAAAAACCAGAAAAATACCACGAAGAATAACTCTTATCGAGAGTGATGTGTGGATTGGCGACGGTGCTGTTATAATGCCAGGGGTAAAATTGGGAGTTGGTTGTATTGTCGGAGCAAATGCTGTTGTTACCAAAGACGTTTTGCCATACCAAATTGTTGGCGGTGTTCCTGCTCGTGAAATTTCCAAACGATTTAGCGATGATGTAATTCAGAGACTGATAAAAACAGAATGGTGGGAGTGCGGTTACGATTTTATATGTTCGTTGCCTACAGACAACATCAATGCATTTTTGGAAAACTACAAGCTTATTCCCAGCAAATTTGAAACATATAGTATTGAACAATAAATTTTATAAAAATAAGCAAAGGATTTATTTATGCTTGAAAGAATACTTATAAACGACGAGGAATGATTTATTGAAGAACTTGGGATAAACAGGCTATATTATTCGGGTAAAAGTTTTGATCCAAATTATCGCAGCAAGTGCGATAGGGTATATTTACGCGGCAGTTGCAGGCAAGATAAAAGCATTATTTCGCAAATACAAGTTTTAAAAATAAACGCACCTATTCCTTTTGGCAATGTCGTAATGTCATTAATTAATACTTACTATTTATGTAAAAAGTTGGATATAAAAATTTTAGTCATAGATGATAGTTTTGATTGGTTTAGGGATTCTATTATTATTGACAATATAAAAATTATCAAAAACCAATTTATAGATTTAAGCGATAAAACATCAATAGAATCAAATTTTTTTCATAAAGTAACATTATCTCTGTTTTACGATAAGGATTTTAATTATAATCTTATTGGAAAATTAAAAGTTGAATTTAACTTTAAACCATCTGTATGTACAACGGAAAATAGTGATTGTTTGTGGATACATGTTCGTTCAGAGAAAATTTGTCAAGGCAACGGCATCAATAAGGTGTACGGACAACCTCTATTAAGTTTTTATAAAAAAATAATCAATGAAAATTCTTATAAAACTGTTAATTTAGTTACCGAAGACATGTCTAATCCATGCTTGGAACCTTTAATAAAATGGCTTTTGGATATCAATCAGAAATTTCAACTATTTTCTTCAAATGTTAAATCGGATATTGAAAACTTATTATCGGCAGAAAATATTGTCATTGCTCGCGGAACATTTATTATGCCGATACTTTGTATCTCTCATAACATAAAAAGAGTTTATGCTTTTCATGAAACAAGATTAAAAACTTGGGGTATAGATAGTCCAAACCAAAAGAGTCATATTGGAGTTATAATGTACAAAGATGCAAGCGGAAATTATTCTGAAATATTAAAAAATTGGAACAATAGCGAGGCACAGCGGCAAAAAATGATTGAATATTCGGAAGATGAAATAGGGATAGATTATATTCATTATTCCAAATATGACACATCTGACTGATAAAAAGATATTATGCAAGATGTTTGAAATACTGAAAATTCAAAAAGTAAAAATTTTGATGCAATTTCCCAGCTTGATATTTACATGAAAATAAGGCTTGGAGATAAAACTTCAAAAATCCTTCTCTGACGACACTACCACAAGCTTTACTTAATTCGTAGACAGTTTTTTAAACTCCAAACAGTGTCTTTTATTGTTTTTGTGCGAGTAATATCCTATTTCTACGTCGCAATTTTATAACAAAGAAGCAGTCTTGTGTCATTCCTGTGCGAATGATGCTTCTACAGGAAGCTCATAACAAAAAATGTGAAAATCCAAAAACAAGATATCTACCCCATCGCCCATTCCCAAAAAGGTATTATTTCACATGATATACTGTCCTGTCTAAATTCTCCCTCATTGCTAAGTGTTATGACTCGTAGATTTGCTATACTAAGCAGTTTTAGCTCTTTTGAGATTTTGATAAAGCGGCGTTTGATAAGCTCAGGCGGCAGAAATGGCACGCAAATTATTCCCGTATTTTTTGATGGCAGATAAAAGTCGATACTATCCGTATAAAAAATCTCTCTCCTTTTTTTTACAAGTTCGCAAAATACGATATTTTCAAAGCGTGCCAAAAAGTCTTTTTCAAAACTAAGTGCATTTTTCACGGCAAAATCGGCAAAATAAAACTTTCTGTTCACCCCTTTTTTATTAAATTTTGAGATAAAATAGATATAAAACTCATTTTCTAATCTCTCTATTTGTTTATATACAGTATCTTTGGAGAGCGGTATTTTTACTCTCATCAATTTATAAATCTCAAAAATGCTAAGAGGACGGGATTGAAAAGGGGCAAGCTCTTTTAAGATGTCAATGCAAGCGGGCAAAAACGATTTTAACATATATTGTATATGGCGGTATTTCGCCTCCTCTTGACCGAGTAAAACGGAAGGATATGCGCCCATATTTGCAAAAAAATTAAATATATGCTCTATGTTTTGATGTTTTTTATCAAATGAGACAAACTCTTCAAAGTCAAGTAAAGCTACAAATATGCTTTCAAACCCTTTTATATGTAAGGCTTTTGTGGAGCTTAATATAATTTCCGAAGCATTTGGCAAAGGACACTGAAAATCATAATGCTCAAGTATGACAAGTTTAATGCGATTTTTATCTATAAAATTTTGCAAGTTTTTGATATCGTCGCTTTTTACTCTCAAGTCCGAAAAGTCTATATATAAAATATCTTTTTGCGGATATTTGGATAGATGGTCTATAATTATTGAACTCTTACCTCCGCCTCTGGGACCAAAAAGTATAGTCTTTTTATCCGTAACCGTAACTTTTCTGGGGAGAAATCGTCTGGTTTTTGGTGGATTATCATAAAGAATTTCCAAAATATCCATAAACTATCCTTGATATATGCGACAAAGTTTTCTTATATGTAAAATGATAATATTTTCCTTTTTAAAAGGAAATAAAATAGCATAATATTTTTCAAAAGTGCGTAAATACTTGACTTTTGAAAAACTTTTAAGTACAATCTCGTTCCTTATTTAAGTCAACATATTGATTATTTCGGTTGCAACAAAAATAGTTTTTAACCGTTAAACAAAATGATGACAAGTTCTTTTTTAGGGGTTTTCATGGAGAAAATTCGTCTTAAGCTTAAAGCTTATGATCATAGAGTGTTAGACCGTTCAGTTGCTTCGATAGTAGAAGCTGTAAAGCGTACAGGCGCTGAGATAAAAGGTCCCATTCCGATGCCTACAAAAATTAAGCGCTATACAGTGCTTAGATCTCCTCACATTAACAAAGATTCACGCGAACAATTTGAGATACGAATTCATACAAGAATGATTGATATTGTTGCAGCTACAACCGATACGGTTGATTCGCTCATGAAGCTTGATTTGGCTCCTGAGGTTAATGTTGAAGTTAGAGCTATGGGCAATTAGAAGGATATTAAATGGAATTTATAGTAGAAAAAATTGGAATGAGTAGAACGATAGCAACTCAAAGTGTGCCGGTTACTTTGCTTCGTGTTTTGAAAGTCAAAGTTTGCGCTTTAAATGAAAATAAAAGTGCGCTTGTGGCTTATAGCAACGGCAAAAACACAAATAAATCGGTTGCCGGACAACAAAAGAAATTCGGTTTAAGTGCAGAGTTTAATCGTTTTGCCACGCTTAGTAAAGTTGCAAACGAAGAGGCGGGCGATTTGGATGTTTCGTCTTTGGAAAACGCGAAACTTCTTCAAATTACTTTTAAAAGCAAAGGCAGAGGTTTTAGCGGTTTGATTAAACGACATGGATTTGCAGGCGGACCGGCTGCGCATGGAAGCAGATTTCATAGGACGGCAGGTTCAATAGGCAATCGTGAGTGGCCCGGACGCGTTCAAAAAGGACGCAAAATGGCAGGACATTACGGCAATGAAACCACAAGCGTGAGAAACAGTTTTGTTTCATTTGATGCGACAAGCGGCGTTTTGGTAGTAAAAGGTTCGGTTTCAGGTGCTAATGGCATGCTTGGACGAGTAAGGATAGTTAAATGAGTAAAACAGATGTAAAAGCAATTGTTTTGGACGATACATTTAAAAAAGCAGGCGATTTCGATTTGCCGCAAGAGTATGCGCAGATAAATTCGCACAATCTTTATCTTTATACAAAATCTTATTTGGCTGCTTTGAGAGAAAATGTTGCGCATACGAAAAATAAAGGTTCGGTAAGCGGCGGCGGTAAAAAACCGTGGAGTCAAAAAGGCAGAGGCGGAGCAAGAGCGGGAAGTTCAAGATCTTCCGTATGGGTAGGCGGCGGTTCTGCGTTTGGACCGAGAGGCAACAAAAATTATGATTTGAAAATCAATAAAAAACAGAAAAAATTAGCGCTTCAATTTGCTCTTTTTGAAAAAGCAAGAACAGGCGCGCTTTTTGTGATAAATGCATTAGAGATTGCTTCAGGTAAGACAAAAGACGCTGTGAATATTATTAAAACTTTGAATGCAAGAGATACTCTTGTTGTGAAAGATTTGATTGATGAGAAGACATTCTTGGCATTTAGAAACATAAGCAATGCGTATTTGATAGATGCAGGCGAATTAAACGCTTATGTAGCAACGGCATTTCGTACGGTTGTCATAGAAAAATCCGTACTGGAAAATATAATAAAAGAGGGCTAAAATGGCAGATATTACCGACATAAAAGCGATACTCTATACCGAAAAAAGCTTAAGTCTGCAAGAAGATGGTACAGTTGTTATTCAGACGTCTACCAAAATGACAAAAAACAGACTTAAAGAGGTTCTGAAAAACTATTTCGGTTTTTCGCCTTTGAAGATAAATTCCCTTCGTGTAAGTGGCAAAACAAAGAGATTTCGCGGACGTATTGGAACAAGAAATGATTACAAAAAATTTTATGTTAAGCTGCCCGAAGGCGCTAAATTAGAAAACGTGGAGGCGTAATATGGCAATTAAAACATACAAACCTTATACTCCGAGCCGCCGTTTTTTGACAGGGCTTAGCAATAAAGATATTACGGCAAAACCAAGCGTATCTTCTCTGCTTGTAAAACTTCCGGTAACATCCGGAAGAAACAGTTACGGACGTATTACCTCAAGACACAAAGAGGGAGGAGCGAAAAAGTTTTACAGAATTATAGATTTTAAAAGAACGAAATTTGGTGTTGAAGGAAGGGTTGAGGCTATAGAATACGACCCGAACAGAAATTGCCGTATAGCGTTGATAGTCTATAAAGACGGCGACAAAAGATATATTCTTCAACCATCCGGCCTTAAGGTAGGAGATATTGTAGCTTCAGCCGAAGAAGGACTTGATATAAAACCCGGAAATGCTATGAAGTTGAAGGCTATACCAGTAGGTACTATCTTACATAACGTAGAGCTAAAACCGGGAAAAGGCGGACAGATAGCAAGAAGCGCAGGCGGTTATGCTCAACTTATGGGTAAAGAGGATAAATATGTCATCTTAAGACTTCCAAGCGGTGAGATGAGACAAGTTTTGTCCGAATGTATGGCTACTATAGGCGCAATAGGCAATGAAGATTGGTCTAATATTACTATAGGTAAAGCGGGACGAAGTAGATATTTTGGCATAAGACCTCAAACCAGAGGCTCTGCTATGAATCCTGTCGATCACCCGCACGGCGGAGGTGAAGGCAAGAAAAATTCAGGTCGTCATCCTGTTACCCCTTGGGGCAAACCTACTAAGGGTGCGAAAACTCGCAAGAAAAAAGCGAGTGATAAACTGATTATTTCCAGAAGAAAAGGAAAATAACAATGGCAAGATCACTTAAAAAAGGACCTTTTGTCGATGCTCATCTCGCAAAAAAAGTATTAGCTGCAAAAGCGTCCAATGATAATAAGCCGATAAAAACATGGTCAAGAAGAAGCACAATTATTCCGGAAATGATTGGACTTACTTTTAATATTCATAACGGTAAAACATTTATACCTCTTTATGTTACCGAAAATCATATAGGTTACAAATTGGGCGAATTCGCGCCGACACGCACATTTAAGGGACACAAAGGTTCCGTGCAAAAGAAAATTGGCAAGTAAGGGTAGGATATGAGTAATGCAATATTAAAATTTATCCGCGTATCACCGACAAAAGCGCGTTTGATAGCAAAAGAGGTGCAGGGTATGAATGCAGAGCTTGCTCTTGCGGCCCTTGAATTTACACCAAACAAAGGTGCTAAGATTATCTCTAAAGTTATTGCTTCTGCCGTTTCAAACGGAGGATTTGAACCAAATGAGGTTATTGTCTCTTCATGCAGAGTTGACGAGGGACCGACATTGAAACGTTTCATGCCACGCGCACGCGGCAGCGCTTCATCCATTCGCAAACCAACGGCTCATATATTCGTAGAAGTAAGTAAAACAAAGAAGGAAGATTAATATGGGTCAAAAAGTAAATCCGATTGGTCTAAGACTTGGAATCAATAGAAATTGGGATTCAAGATGGTTTCCCGGTAAACAAGTTTTATCTTCAAATATAAGCGAAGATTATAAAATAAGAAAATTTTTGAAAAAAGAGCTTTTTTATGCAGGCGTAAGTCAGATACTTATAGAGCGTACCGCTAAAAAATTGAGAGTAACGGTAGTAGCGGCGCGTCCTGGGATTATCATAGGCAAAAAAGGATCTGATATAGAAAAATTAAAAGATAAATTGCAAAAGCTTGCCAATAAAGAAGTTAACGTAAATATCAAAGAAGAACGTCGCCCTCAAGCGTCTGCTCAACTTGCCGCAGAAAACGTGACAATGCAATTAGAAAGAAGAGTTGCATTTCGTCGTGCGATGAAAAAAGTAATCCAAGGCGCGCAGAAATCAGGCGCTAAAGGAATAAAAATTTGCGTTGCCGGACGTCTTGGCGGAGCTGAAATGGCAAGAACCGAGTGGTATTTAGAGGGCAGAGTTCCTTTGCATACCTTAAGAGCTAAGATTGATTACGGTTTCGCGGAAGCTTATACAACATACGGAATTATCGGCGTTAAAGTATGGATATTTAAAGGTGAAGTTCTGCAAAAGGGGATTCAAGCAGAAAAGAGTTCTGATGAAACAAATAAATTCAAATCTCCAAGAAAAAGAAAAGAGGTAAAAACAGATGTTGATGCCTAAAAGAACCAAATATAGAAAACAGATGAAAGGACGCAATCGCGGTAAAGCTACGCGCGGCACGGACATAGCCTTCGGTGATTTGGCTATCAAAGCCGTTGAAGCGGGCAGAGTGGATTCGCGTCAGATAGAGGCTGCGAGGGTTGCTCTGACAAGACATGTAAAAAGACAGGCAAAAACTTGGATTAGAGTATTTCCCGACAAACCTATTACAAAAAAGCCATTGGAAACCAGAATGGGTAAAGGTAAAGGTAGTGTTGAAAAATGGGTCATGAATATAAAGCCCGGACGTATCATTTACGAAATCGCAGGGGTTGACGAGGGATTGGCGCGAGAAGCTTTAACTCTTGCAATGAACAAACTTCCTTTTAAAACAAAGATTATAACAAGGGAGAGCGAAAATGAAGTATATTGATTTGAAAGATAAAAGCGTTCAAGAGTTAAGTACGCTCTTAAGAGAGAAAAAGGTGCTTTTGTTTACATTAAAACAAAAGCTAAAAACCATGCAGCTTACAAACCCTAATGAGATTGGCGAAGTGCGTAAAGACATAGCCAAAATCAGTACAGCAATAGCGGCAGTCAAAAATTAATATAGGGGTTATAAATGGCATTAAAACGAGAAATTCAGGGCGTTGTTGTCGTTAAAGCAGGAGACAAAACGGCTACTGTTTTAGTTGAACGAAAAGTGTTGCACCCAAAGTATAGAAAAATTGTGAAGAGATTTAAAAAATATTTGATACATGACGAGACAAATATATCTAAAGTTGGCGACGTTGTTCTTGCCGTAGAGTGCAGACCGCTTTCCAAAAGAAAATCTTTTCGCTTAAAAGAGATTGTTGTGGCAGGAGTTGAGTAATGATTCAGAGTTTTACAAGACTTGCCGTTGCCGACAATAGCGGTGCAAAAGAGATTATGTGCATCAAGGTTTTGGGCGGAAGCAAAAGAAGATACGCTACTGTAGGTGATGTAATTGTGGCATCTGTTAAAAAAGCTATTCCAAACGGAAAGATGAAAAAAGGTCAAGTTGTAAAAGCGGTAATTGTGAGAACGAAAAAAGAGATTCATCGTGAAAACGGCTCCTTGATTAGATTTGATGAAAATGCGGCGGTTATACTTGATAATAAAGGAGAGCCTGTAGGAACTCGTATTTTTGGACCTGTTAGCCGTGAAGTGCGCTATGCCAATTTTATGAAAATTGTCTCTTTGGCTCCGGAGGTTTTATAATGGCGATGAAATTAAAAATCAAAAAAAATGATATAGTGAAAATTATTGCAGGCAACGACAAAGGTAAAAGCGGTAAAGTTTTACATGTATTTCCAAAAACGTCTCAAGTAGTTGTCGAGGGTTGCAAGATAGCAAAAAAAGCTGTCAAACCAAACGATAACAATAAAAAAGGCGGTTGGGAAAACAAAGAGATGCCTGTTCACATCTCAAATGTGGCAAAGGTAGAGGGCTAATAAATGAGTACACTAAAAGCAAAATATATTAATGATATAAAGACAGCTTTGATAAAAGAGTTGAATGTCTCAAATCCTATGCTTATCCCGTCAGTAGAAAAGGTTGTTATAAGTGTAGGTGCCGGAGATTCTGCAAAAGATACGAAAGTCATACAAAATATGGCGGATACGATATCTTTGATAGCGGGTCAAAAAGCCATTATTACCAATGCCAATAAATCTGTTGCCGGCTTTAAGGTGAGGGAAGGATTTCCTGTTGGTATCAAAGTTACGCTAAGAGGTGCTAATATGTATAACTTTTTAGCAAAACTTATATCAATAGCGCTTCCGAGGGTGAAAGATTTCAGAGGATTGCCAAAAAGCGGATTTGACGGACGAGGCAATTATAACTTCGGACTTAATGAGCAACTCATGTTTCCCGAGGTCGAGTATGATAAAATCATCAAAACTCATGGTATGAATATCACCATAGTAACTACTGCAAAAAATGACAAAGAAGCATTTAGATTGTTGGAACTAATCGGTATTCCGTTTGCGAGAGGACATAAATAATGGCTAAAAAATCAATGATTGCTAAGGCGGCAAGAAAGCCTAAGTTTAAAGTTAGAGGATATACACGTTGTCAAATATGCGGACGCGCGCATTCGGTATATAAAGATTTTGGGATTTGCCGTGTTTGCCTTAGAAAAATGGCAAACGATGGTTTGATACCGGGACTTAAAAAAGCTAGTTGGTAAGGAATTTTAATGATTAACGATTTGATTGCAGACGGATTGACGCGTATTAGAAATGCATCCATGCGCAAGTTAGATACCACTCAAGTATTACATACAAAAGCAGTGGAAGCGATACTTGGTATTTTGCAAAATAAGGGTTACATACAAAGCTTTAGCGTTATTGAAGAAAATAATAAGAAATTTATAAATATTGTTCTTAAATACGATGAGCATGGCAGACAGATAATACATGAGATAAAACGTATCTCAACGCCCGGACGAAGAATTTACAAAGGTAAAGACGATATTAAACGCTTTAAGAGCGGATACGGAACTATCATAGTGAGTACTTCAAAAGGTGTTTTGAGTAATGATGAAGCTCATAGTATAGGTGTGGGCGGAGAGCTGCTTTGCAGCATTTGGTAAGAGTTTGAGCTTTTTATGGTATTCGATAACCATTCTAAAAGTTTAGTAGACTTATCGTAAGACTTGTAGAAAGGAAAATAATGTCAAGAATTGGTAAGCAGCCGGTGGCTATCACAGATGATGTGGAAGTAAAGTTAGAGGGTAGCACATTGGTCTTTAAAAAAGGGAATGTTCAAAAAACATTGGACACGAGAGATAATGTTTTCGTTAAAATAGAGAACAATTCGATCGTCTTTGAGCCAAAGAGCAACGAGCGACAGGCAAGAGCTTTTTGGGGAACATACAGAGCACTTTGCAACAATATAGTGGTAGGTCTCACAAAGGGTTTTGAAAAAAAACTTGAGATTAACGGCGTTGGATATAGAGCGGCTGTTAACGACAAAGTGTTGGAGTTGCAACTTGGATATTCGCATCCTATAAAATACGATATACCGGAAAATGTTCAAATTTCCGTAGAGAAAAATGTTATTACAATAGCGGGCAGCGATAAACAGCAAATCGGACAAATAGCGGCAAATATAAGAGGTTTCAGACCGCCTGAACCATACAAAGGCAAAGGTGTTAAATATTCTGATGAAACTATTATCCGCAAAGCCGGTAAGACTTCTAAGAAGTAAGGGGATTAGATGAGAGAAAAAATATTAGAAAATAAACTCAAACTTCGCGCAAAACGCAAAAAAAGAATAAGAGCCAACATATCAGGTACACAGGATCTCCCAAGAGTTTCGGTATTTAGGTCAAACAGATATTTTTACGCGCAAGCTATTGATGATATAGGCGGTGTAACGTTAGCATCAGTTAACGGCAAAAAACTTTCGCTGAAGGCAAATGTAAAAGATGCGACGGAGCTGGCAAAAACGTTTTCAGAGGTTTTGAAAAGTAAAGGTATTGAAAAGGTAGTATTTGATAGAAACGGCTATTTGTATCACGGTGTAGTAGCAGCGTTTGCTGGGGCACTTCGCGATAACGGCATTGCGCTGTAACTAATGAGGAAAAATTGATGGAAAAAATTAATAAAGAAGAGTTTGAAGAGGTAATAGTCAATATAGGCCGTGTTACAAAGGTTGTAAAAGGCGGACGCAGATTTCGTTTTACTGCTCTTGTTGTGATTGGGAATAAAAAAGGGCTTGTCGGATACGGTTTTGGAAAAGCAAAAGAGGTTCCTGATGCTATTCGCAAAGCGGTAGACGATGCTTTTAAAAATATTATCAGCGTTAATATAAAAGGTTCTACTATTGCTCATGACGTTGAAGTCAAATATAATGCCAGCAAAATACTTTTAAAGCCGGCCAGTGAAGGTACCGGCATTATCGCAGGCGGTTCTACAAGACCTGTTGTGGAGTTAGCGGGTATTAGAGATATTTTGACGAAATCATTAGGTTCAAATAACGCTGCAAACGTTGTAAGAGCAACAATAAAAGCCCTTGGCGCGCTCAAAAGCTAAAAATATAAGGATACGATATGTCATTAAATACTCTTAAACCCGCATCTAACTCAACACATCCTAGGAAAAGGGTAGGACGCGGACAGGGCAGTGGTAACGGCAAAACAGCCGGACGCGGAAATAAAGGTCAAAAAGCGCGCACCGGCTATAAAATCAAAAGAGGTTTTGAGGGCGGACAACAACCGCTTCAAAGAAGACTTCCTAAGATCGGATTTGCCTCCAAAATAGAAAAACCCTATGTCATCAATGTGGATAAAATCAAAGCCGTAGCGGAATTATCCGAAATTACCATTGATAACATAAAAACAGTTCATAAGTTAGCAAAAACGGTGCTAAAAGTAAAACTTATCGGCTTTAAAGTCAAAGAGTTATCGTCCAAAATCAAAGATGATAATATAACTTTCAGCGGTATAGAAAAATGAATAAACAGCTAACCAACAAAATTTTATTTACGTTGGTATGTCTTTTTGCGTTTAGGGTATTGGCCTATATAACAGTTCCCGGCGTTGATACCGATGTGATTAAAAGTTTTTTTGATGCCAATAGATCAAACGCTTTTGGAATGTTTAATATGTTCAGCGGAGGGGCGGTAGAGAGGTTTAGTATCATCTCTTTGGGTATTATGCCTTACATTACCGCTTCTATCGTTATGGAATTGATTGCTGCTACGTTTCCTGCTATCGGTAAATTAAAGAAAGAGCGTGACGGTATGGTAAAGTACATGCAAATCATAAGATATGCAACCGTATTTATAACAATCATTCAAGCCGTCGGCGTATCCATAGGATTAAACAGCGCTAGTTCAAACGGACCTTCTGCTATAACGATAGATATAAAACAATTTGTCGCTATATCGACGGTATCTATGTTAACTGGAACTATGCTTCTTGTGTGGCTTGGAGAACAGATAACAAAACATGGTATCGGCAACGGAACAAGTCTTATAATTTTTGCCGGTATTGTTTCCGGTATCCCTTCGGCGATAGGCAATGAGATAATTATCGCGACTAATAGCGGTGATTCGATGGCGTTTTTGAAACTTATCGGCACAGTTGCGGTTATTATTTTAACAATAGGCATAATCATTTTTATAGAAATGGGCGAGAGGAGAATTCCTATCTCGTATTCAAGAAAAGTTGTTATGCAAAATCAAAATAAAAGAATTATGAATTATGTTCCGGTGAAAATTAACCTAAGCGGCGTTATTCCACCAATATTTGCCTCGGCTATTTTAATGTTTCCGGGAACGATTTTTAATGCTATAGAAAATCCGATAATCTCAAGAATAAATTACTTTTTAAATCCCGGAGGATATTTTTTTCACTTTTTGATGTTTCT
>JAIRSJ010000049.1 GCA_031255525.1 Campylobacteraceae bacterium | reverse complement strand
AATCTTATAAGAGAGTCTGTTTTTTAAAACCGTTCAAACTCTTAGGCGGTGATAGTAGTATTAAAAATATAGACAGAATCGCCTTTTCTATCCTCTATCCCAAAAGAGATAACGCATTTGCAGCTTCATTTTTGGAAAGTTTTTCAAAAGATGAGAGATATCTTTTGGAACATGCTTATAAAAAAGACATAAATGCACCGCTTTGTCATTCTATCGGGCGTCTTTTTGATGCGGCAGCAGCTGTGATTTTAAAACAAAAGACTGTAACTTACGATGGAGAAAGCGGGCTTTGTCTTGAAGCTTTATGCGATGAAAACATACAAGACGGATATGACATAATTGTCAATGAAAACGGTGAAGTGAAGTATGCTCATTGGTTTTTAAGGATGCTCTCAGAGGAGCCTATCGTTGCTGCTTCAAAATTTATAAATACCCTATCGGCATTGATAGTTTATATAGCCAAAAAATATAATAAAAAAGTTGTGTTTGGCGGTGGGGTTTTTCAAAATAGAACACTTGTGCAAAAGACAATGGAATTATTGGAAAAAGAGCACATAGAGTTTTTTTTCCCTAAAACCATATCGCCAAACGACAGTTCTATCGCGCTTGGACAGATAGTTTATGCGTTGAACAATTTATAAAACACTAAGTAATTTAATACTACCATATGCTAAATATTCATTTAGGTATGCTCACTATGGACAAAATAATACGTTTCACGATTTCACTCTCAGAACCTCTTTTGGACGAGCTTGATAAAAAGGTTGCGGAACAAGGTTATGTTTCAAGAAGCGAATTTATCAGGGATTTAATAAGAGAAAAGATGATAAAAGACGAATGGGAAGGCGGATATAACGAAGTCATCGGTGTTTTGACGATTCTTTATACACACCATCAAAACGATTTGGTTCAAAAGATTACGGATATTCAACATGATGCAAATGTGCATATCATGTGTAATACGCATGTGCATGTAAACCACGAAAACTGCCTTGAGACGATAATGTTAAAAGGCATGGCGGACGATATTGTGAACTTTTCGCAGAGGATTTCAGGGCTTAAGGGTGTAAAATTTGCCAAACTTGTAAAAGCAGCAATTCCGGTTTCATAACCGCACTATTTTTGCAATGCAAATTTTTATTTCACACAAACTCAATTATTTCTAAAAGAAAATATATTTGCAAGAAATGCGGGAATGCTTTTCCGTCATTGTAAAGAATTTACAGCAAAACAATCCGGAGAATTACAAAAAGGATTAGTTGTTTCAATATTTATTCGGAAAAACATAAATTTAAAAACTCCAAACATAAAAAACAATACACAACCATTACAGCCGCAACAAGTTTTTTCATATATAAAAAACAAAAACTTACGATTTCCAATTCAAAGCTTTTTAAACACTTAACACTTCGTCTTACCGGATTGCCGCGTTTCGCTCGCAATGACGAAAGAGGCATAGAAATAGCAACCATATCCGTCATTGCGAAGAAGAAGCAAAGCGACTGACGAAGCAATCTATTTTTACAATAATGAAGAAAGTGGATTACTTCGCTTCGTTTGCAATGACAAAACTGTTACACTTCTTCCCAAAAACAAAAATCCTAAACACTAAAAATAACAAAAATGAAATATAATAAATATTTTGTTATAATACTTTCCACAAATTAAATCACAAATCTAAAAGGAGTTTCACATGTTGTCTCCAATGACTCATTCCAAGACTTTATCTTTATTTAAATTTAAAGCGTTCTCTCTCTTATTAGCTTTCTTTCTTAGTTTTTACCTAATCGGCTGCGGCGGCGGAAGCAGTTCCAGCGGAAGCGATACTGTACCTACAGGTAATACTGAAGAGTACACAATCTCATTTTTTGACGAAAATCTTGATATTATTGGCTCTGTAACTAAAACAATCGGCAATTACAATATCACTGATATAGCCGATGAACTTGGTATCCCTTCGTCTGTGTATGCGGCAAATAGTAGTATTGCAATTGCAGGCGATATTACTTATAGTTTGACTGAAAATGTCTATTTTTATCTCGATAAGAATGTTCAAGAGATAGCCGATCAAGGTGACTTGAATGCCGTAAGAGATAACTTAAGCGGCAAATATATCCTTACGGCAGATATTAACTTGATTGAAGGCGGAGCAGGTTTTGATGATGTTAAGGGTTGGGAACCGATAGGTGCCTTTATCCGTCAATTTAGTGGTATTTTTAATGGCAATAATCACACAATAACAAATCTTTGGATAAACAGACCTTCCGATAATTATGTCGGACTTTTTGGCGTTGTTGAGAATGCTCAAATCAAAAATCTCGGAGTTGAAATAGCAGAGGGTAAAGAAGTAAATGGTGGTGATTGTATCGGCGGTATCGCTGGAGCTAGTGTTAGTAGTACTATAACAAACAGTTACTCAACAGGGAATATTAACGGTAATTATTATTATGTCGGCGGTATAGTGGGATATATTTATGGTGGCAGCATAACAAACAGTTACTCAACCGGAAATGTTAATGGTAATAGTGAGAATGTCGGCGGTATCGCCGGATATATTGATAATGGTATCATAACAAACAGTTACTCAACCGGAAATGTTAATGGTAGTTATTATGTCGGCGGTATAACTGGATATGTTTCAGGGGGCAATATAACAAACAGTTACTCAACAGGGAATATTAATGGTAA
>JAIRSJ010000028.1 GCA_031255525.1 Campylobacteraceae bacterium | reverse complement strand
AGGGGCGTATCTATACTCACGGGCTCTACAAATTTTCCGCCCACAATAGCAAGATAAGTTTTTTTGACTTTTTGCGCTTTGAAAGCCACTATCACTTTTTTTGTAAACTCATCATTTTTGCTGAGCAGCAAAACACCGCTTGTCTCTTTATCAAGACGATGCAAAAGTGTGAGTTTAAAACTTTGCGCTATCTCCTCGGAAGTTAGAAACGGCGGTTTATCAATAGCAGCTACATTATCATCTTCAAAAATAACTTTAGGTTTTTTTAATTTTTCTATTTTAAAAACAGTATTTGCCTTCATATCGGCGCGTGCCACTAAAATCTTTTTGCCTGACGAATATACCACGCCCCTGTCTATAAGCTCTTTTGCCGCGCGATTACTTATATTCTCCTGCAAAGCCAAAAGCTTGTATGCTTTATCATTTTGTATCATAATTTGCCCTTATCTTAATACGTGCAACTAAAATATACCGAAAATTATTAAAACTGCTATTTTATATCTAAAATACTTTTTACTATATCGTTTGTATTTTCCAAATAAGACGTAGAAGTTTTAGGAATAGAGCTTTTAAGTTTGTCGGCAACCTCTTGTATATCGCATATTACAATATTTTCAACTCTCGAATAGAGCTCTTTTTGGTTGAAAAAAAACTTACCTGAAATAATCGAATTGTTAAAAGCAGCCGGCTCCAAAGGATTGTGTCCCCCGACACTTTCTACAAACGAACCGCCTAAAATAGTTATATCTGTTATCGCATATATATTGATAAGTTCGCCCATTGTGTCGCAAAGCATCACATCGCTTAGCTTGTCAAACCCGTCTTTTGAAAAGCGGCTGTATGTTTTTCCATGCGAATTTGCCCATGACTGGACTAATTTGCTTACAGCTTCAAAACGCTCCGGATGACGCGGAACTATAATGACTTTAGTATCAGACAGATCAACGCTTGAAAGTTGATTCAATAAAAGCGCTTCCTCACCTATATGGGTACTTGCCAAAGTTATAACTTTTGTGTTTTTGGCTTTTGCATAACGCTTAGTGACTTTAGGCAAAAGAGAGTTTTTTATATTGCCGGAAACTTTTATATTTTTTGCGCCAAGCTCCAAAAGTCTCTTTTTGTCCTGCTCTCCTTGCGCATAAATTTCATCTATAAATGAAAATATAATCTTGTAAAACCATTTGAACTTTTTATATTGTTTGTATGAATTATCGGAAATTCTGGCATTTATAAGCATTGTTTTTGAGCCTGCTCTTTTAGCGATAAAAAAAAGCATCAACCAAAGTTCGGCTTCAGTAACCACAAGCACTTTTTGCTTTCTTATCCAAAACGGCAAAAATATTTCATAGGGCAGAAATCTCGCATTTGAAGTAATAACACTTGCTTTGTCAAATCCGGTTTTGGTCACGACACTTATATTCAAATCATTGCTTCCAAGCGCATGAATAAGAGGAGCTATGGACGTAACTTCACCATAAGAGCAGGCATGAAACCATATACCGCTTTTTTCAAACGGCGAATTGCCGCACAAAAAAAAGCGCGCAGGAATGGAGCGTCTGTATTTTTTAAAAAAAGATGCCGCGATCAGTATCGGCAAGGCTATTATGTAAAATAAACTTAACGCCGTATAATAAAAATATATAAAAAAATAGCGCATTATGCTACTTCTGTGGTCTCTCTATATAAAATTCGTCCGCAATGAGGGCAAGTAATAATATCTTCGCTTTGAACTACCAAAGCGTTTGTTTTGTCATTTATGCGCATAAAACAACCATAACAAGCCTGTTTTCTAACAGGAACTACAGCGCTATTGTGCGCCCATTTTCTGATTTTTTCGTAAAATGAGAGGATTCTTTGGCTCATCTTGCTAACCAGTTCCTCTTTTTTGGCATACGCTACGGCTATCTCTTTTTTTATATCATTTCTCTCGGATTCAACCGATACGCTAATCTCTTCGGCAACTTTTTGGAGTTCGGAGTAAAGCTCTTTTACTTTTACTTTTTCTCCCTCTTTTAATTCTATATTTTTTTCAAGTCTTGCTATCTCTTCGTTTGCAAAATCACACTGCTCTTTTGCTATATCCTCTTCAAGCTGCAAAGCCTTAACCTCTTTTTCGTTTTTGATAGAAGCCGTTTTTTTACTTATGCTTTTTAACTTGTCTGAAAGTTCTGCCAAAAGAGCTTCATTTTTCATCTTTTTAAGCTTAGAGTCTTTTATCTCTTCTTCTAACAACTCTATATCTGTCTTAGCATTTTTGGCCTTTTCAAAAGCAACATTCAGTGTTTTTTGTATTTTTTGAACTCTTGGCTCAAAAGCATCAATCTCTTTGTTTATCTCGGAAAGCTTCACAAGTTGATTTAAGTATTTGTTCATAATTTTTGGTATCCTTGCTGTTATTTGTATTCAAATGGGTTTTTAGAATTTGTTATTATAACCTTTAATGGAAAATTTTTCAAATGCTCGCTTAGCATATGCGGAAAATAGCATTCGCTTTCAAAATGACCTATATCTATGACGGCCATATTATTCTCTTTTGCTTCAACCAAATGGTGATATTTAAAATCTCCGCTAATAAAACAATCGGCATCTATCTCACTTAGTAAATCTCCGCCGGAACCTGCACAAAAAGCCACTTTTTTTATCTTTTTTGATGAATATACTGCCTTTATTACGCCACCGCTTATCTTTTCTTTGATATGCGAAACAAGTTCGTCAAAATTTTTATCCGTCTCAAAATAGCAAATAAAACCTTCGCTTTTTAATGCCTTAAAACCCAAAACACTCTCAAGTACAAAACGGTTTAGATGCGTTTTATCAATATTTGTATGCACGGCAATAATCGCACACTCTTTTTCTATCGCCATTTTTAAAACATTTGTCGGATACTTTGAATAGTCAAGCTTTTTTATAGGCTTGAAAATAAGCGGATGATGAGTGATAAAAAGCGTATTTTTATCTGCCCTCAAAACAGTATCCGCATGTAAATCCAGACTAATATTGATACTTTTAACCTCATCTTGCATTGAACCTGCGATAAGTCCGCTATTATCCCACTCCTCTTGCAACGCAAAAGGACTTAAAGAGTCTAAAAATTCATAGATTTCTTTAATCTTCATCAATACTCTCTTGGTATTTTAAAGCGCACCCTTTGGCAAGTTCGCGGATTTTTAAAATATAGTTTTGCCTCTCTGTCACAGATATCGCTTTTCTGGCATCCAGTATATTAAAAATATGTGATGAAAGCAGACAATAATCATATGCCGGAAGCGAAAGATTTGCGTCCAGGCATCGTTTGCACTCAAGCTGCACAGCTTCAAATTGCGCAAAAAGCATCTGTATGTCAGCAACTTCAAAATTATATTTGCTAAACTCATATTCGCTTTTAAAATGAACGTCTCTGTATGTTGTGGTACCGTACTCATTTGAATTCCAAACTATATCAAAAACCGAGTCAACTTCTTGCAGATACATAGCAAGCCTCTCAACACCATATGTTATTTCCACAGGAATAGGATCGCAAGGTATACCTCCGACCTGCTGAAAATATGTAAATTGAGTAACCTCCATACCATCAAGCCACACTTCCCATCCAAGTCCCCATGCTCCAAGCGTAGGTGATTCCCAGTTATCTTCCACAAACCTTATATCATGCTTTTTTATCTCAAGTCCCAACGCTTCAAGACTTTTAAGATATAAAGCTTGTATTCCGTCCGGACTTGGTTTTATAATCACTTGAAACTGATAGTAACTGCCGAGACGATTTGGATTTTCACCATATCTGCCGTCAGTAGGTCTGCGACTCGGTGCAACGTAAGCGGCCGACCACGGCTTTTTGCCTAAAGAGCGTAAAAATGTTGCATTATGAAAAGTTCCGGCACCAGCCGGTATATCATAAGGTTGGACGATATTGCATCCTTGTTTTTGCCAAAAATCTTGCAATGTAAGCAGTATTTCACTAAAAGTCATCATGATTTCTAATTCCTTATCTCTTTTTTTGCAAAAATACATTCGCATTATTATATGATTTTTTGTTTAAAGTCGGACGAAATCGTTTTTTATCGCATGCAAACGCAACAAAACAATCCCAGTATCCTTAAAATTAAGCTTCGTTTATCAAAATTTCTATATCTTTTGAATCCATCTCTACTTGTTTTGCTTTTTTTGCTCTATCTTCCTGAAGTTTTATAAAAAGCTCCTCATTACTTTCAGCCAATATCTGCATAGATAAATAAGCACTGTTTATCGCTCCGGTTTTTCCTATAGCTACTGTGGCTACCGGCATACCCGAAGGCATTTGAACAGTTGAAAGCAGCGCGTCTATACCGTTTAGCGCAGAACCTGCCATAGGAACGCCTATAACAGGACGCGTTGTAATAGCCGCCACAGCGCCCGCCAAATGCGCAGCCATTCCTGCGGCAGCTATAAAAACAGCCGCACCCCTAACCTCGGCGCTTTTCACATAAGCTCTTGTTCTCTCTGCACTTCTATGGGCTGAAGATATCACAAGTTCGTATTTGACGTTAAATCTCTCAAGCGTTTTGGCACATTCGCTCATTGTATCATAATCGCTTTTGCTTCCTATAATGATAGAAACAAATTTCACTTTACATACTCCATTATTTTTTCGCAAAACGTATTGTACCTAAATATACGTGAAATATTAATACCGTCTGCGAAAGTTATCAGATTGAGGATGAAACTTTTTTATCGTGTATTTTGCGTCTAAAAAATGTAAATGACGGAAGCGGCGAAGGCAAAAGTATGTCGTTTGTGTTTCCGCTATGAACCGCATCTAAAAGCTTTTCATTTGTTGCTTGAATAATATTAAATTTTATTTTCCAGCCGTTTTCATCTTTATATATCTCACCAATTTCATTTTTACATGTAAAATCTTCATCGGTTTTTGGCATGATAATTTCATACTCTACATTTGGCTCAACCTTATCTTTTGCTTTAAAGCTAACTCCATCTTCGTTTACAAGTGCATAAACTTGATGAGTGCCCTCCAACAAAGTAGAATCCGTATTTTGAGTATCATTTCTTGCATAAGGTCTCTGAATAAGATACCCTTCGCTAAAACCTCTGTTTTTTATACTCTCAAGCTCTTTTTGATAATAAGGCAGGTCAAAATTATTTGAATAATATCCGTCAATCGCCTTTCTGTAAGCATTTGTAGAAGCTGCCGTGTAATAAGGGCTTTTGGTTCTTCCTTCAATTTTTAAAGCGTCAATAACGCCGCTATTTAAAATCTCCTCTACATGCGATATCAGATTTAAATCCTTTGCATTAAATATGTAAGTTCCTTCATCGTTTGATTGCTCTATACGAAACAGCGTTTTGGTATCTTTGTTCTCAGCATAAAGAGTATAAGCAAACCTGCAATCATTTGCACAACTTCCTCTATTGGGCACACGTCCGCTTTGAATTGCGCTAATCAAACATCTGCCGCTGTATGCAAAACACATTGAACCATGGATAAACACCTCTATTTCAAGCTCGGGCAATCTTTTTTTAAACTCTTTGAGGTCATTTAGGCTCACTTCTCTTGCTGCGACAATACGCTTAACACCCATGCCATAATAAATCTCAGCATCCAAATAATTTAAAACATTTGCCTGCGTTGAGAGATGAATCGGAATATGAGGAGCTATGTTTTTTGCAAGTTTTATAACCCCCGGAGCAGAAACGATAAAAGCATCGGGATTCATTTTAGCCACAGTTTCTATATGTTTTTCAAGCAACTTCAACTGTGAATTAAACGGAAAGCCATTTATCGTGACATATATTTTTTTGCCCAAATTGTGCGTATAATCAATCGCCTCTTTAAAACTCTCGTATGTAAACTCTTTGCCTGAACGAATACGCAAAGAAAAGTGACTTACTCCACCATAGATCGCATCTGCACCATAGCTTAATGCAATTTTTAATTTTTCGAAATTTCCTGCAGGAGATAAAAGCTCTACGCTCACTTTTTGTATCCGATTTTTAAAAGAAACTCTTCCAATTCTTGTTTTATAACATCTATATCATCAGCGCTATCAAGGCTTGATGATATATCGTTCAAACTCTTGTTTATCTCGCTTATCTTTGAATATTTTTGAAATTCTGATACATAATCGTTTTGCAAACTTTTCAAATGTTCTACACACGCATTAGCGTCTGATTGTATATTCTCCACAAACATCAAAAGTTCATTTGCATCTCTAAGGGCATTTGAAAATTGTTCGATGTTTGGAAATTTATCATTTAAAGCTTCAAACAATTCGGTCTGCTGATGGGTGAAATTCTCAACACCGACAATTATCTCTTTTATAGAGCTGAGTTTTTCGCGAATGATATCAAATCTGTTTTGTTCCATAAAAAAACTCCTTTATTGAAAAAAATATGCAAGATTATATATAAAGTTATATATAATTCAACTTTACATTCATCATGTATTGCAAAAATAATGGACTCAGGAAGGTATTTATGATAGCGGATTTACACAACCACACTCCACTTTGCCGCCATGCGCACGGAGAACCACGCGAATATGTAAAAAGAGCTTTAGAGCTTGGAATAAAATATTTTGGTTTTTCAGATCATGCTCCTATGGATTTTGATGAAGAGTACCGCATGAGTTTTGATGAGATGAAAATTTATGCAGATACGATAAAAGAGCTTAGAGAAGAATTTGAACGTGAAATAAAGATACTATTTGCCTATGAGGTGGATTTTTTGGATAATTTTATGGATAAACGCATATTTAATCAAGAGAGTGACTATTTTATAGGCTCGGTTCACTTTTTAAACGAATGGGGTTTTGATAATCCCGAATTTATAGGTACGTATAAAGAAAAAAACATTGACGATATCTGGAGAGAGTATTTTAGCGCTATAAAATCTTTAGCGCAAAGTGGACTTTTTGATATTGTCGGGCATCTGGACTTGCTGAAAGTTTTCAAGTATTTACCTAATACGGATATGCGTATCTTGGCAAAAGAGGCGATGAAAGCAATCAAAAAAAATAATCTGGTTATAGAGATAAATAGTGCCGGATTTAGAAAACCTATATGCGAACAATATCCTTCGGTTGAACTTTTACAAATGGCAAATGAACTTGATATCCCCATAACTTTCTCCTCAGACGCTCATGAAGTAGAACATATAGGATACAAAAGCGATGAAATAATAAAAATTGCAAAAGATTGCGGATACCGATTTTGCGCTGTTTTTTCTAAAAGAGATAGGAAATTGATTAATTTTTGATCAGTACTGTTAAAAAAAATTATATCAATAATAAAGTATAATCTTAAAAAAATTTTCAAGGAGTTTTTTATGGGTAAGTTTGTAAATAACGCAGAAGAGTTTTTCGCGTTTTGCAAAAAACATGAAGTGAAATTTGTAGATTTTAGATTTACGGATATGAAAGGAACTTGGCATCATTTAACATATACTATGAACGCTGTAGATAAAACTTCTATCAAAGGTATTCCTTTTGACGGTTCGTCTATCGAGGCTTGGCAACCAATAAACAAATCCGATATGCTTTTGGTTCCGGATATTCCTACCGCATTTTTGGATCCTTTCACAGCTGATTCTACTATAGTAGTATTTTGCGATGTATACGATATATATAAAGAAAAACTATATGAAAAATGTCCCAGAAGCATTGCTAAAAAAGCGCTTGAATATTTACAAAAATCAGGCATAGGAGATGAGGCTTATTTTGGACCTGAAAATGAATTTTTTGTATTTGATGATGTAAAGATAAGAGACGATATTAATTGCGGATATTATGAGGTCGACTCCGAAGAGGGCTCATGGAATAGTTCCACTGACTATAAAGACGGTTACAATACAGGCCACAGACCGGGTGTTAAAGGCGGTTATTTTCCGGTTCAGCCGATAGATTCTATGGTTGATTTAAGAGCCGAGATGGTACAAGTTTTAAATCAAATCGGCATTGAAACTTTTGTTCTTCATCATGAAGTTGCACAAGCTCAAGGTGAAATAGGCGTAAAATTCGGCTCATTAATTGAAGCGGCGGATAATGTCCAAAAATACAAATATGTAGTCAAAATGGTCGCTCATTTGAACGGTAAAACAGCAACTTTTATGCCAAAACCGCTTTATGGAGACAATGGCAGCGGCATGCATGTACACCAATCTATATGGAAAAATAATAAAAATCTGTTTTATAAAAAAGATGCTTATGGTAGTTTAAGTGATATCGCCCGTTATTACATAGGCGGGGTTTTGGCGCATGCAAGAAGCGTTGCGGCCTTTACAAACCCTTCGACAAACTCTTACAAAAGATTGATTCCCGGCTTTGAAGCTCCATCAATACTGACATTTTCATCTCAAAACAGATCTGCTTCGTGTCGTATTCCTTATGGTGCAGGCGAAAAATCCGTACGTGCCGAGATGAGATTTCCCGATTCTTCCGCTTGTCCGTATTTGGCGTTTGCCGCCATGCTTTTGGCTGGACTTGACGGAATTAAAAATAAAATCGAACCTGTAGGTCCTATGGATGAAGACTTATTTGAATTGACATTGGACGAAATACGCGAAAAAGGCATAGAGCAAATGCCGCATACTCTAAGAGGCTCTCTTGAAGCTCTGATTCGCGATAATAGTTATCTAAAGCCTGTTATGACGGATGAATTTATACAAACGTATCAGCATTATAAATTCTCTACTCAAGTATGGCCATACGAAGCTCGTCCTACCGCATTTGAGTTTAAGACAACTTATTCTTGTTAAACTTTATAATTTTCCGAAACTTAATTACAGTTTCGGACTATTCTCACGATGACCTTAAAGAATTTTTTAATCCAACTTTTAATAGAATAACTATTAGGTATGGAAATTGATTCCATAGTTTTGCGTTCTTTTGAACAAAAGTCGATTTTATGATTATTTTTGAAGTTTCAAGATTTATTTAATCTATTATAAGATAGAATGACAAAATTATATTATATTTATATTAAGTAAGGGAATTACCTTGATTTTATACGACAAAGATACTAAGTTTCTTGGGGTTAGCGCTGATATTTTATCAGTTTTGGGCTATGAAAATATAAGTACTTTTATGGCATATAATAATGATGTTGCGGATCTTTTCGTAAATAAGCAAGGATATGTGCATAAGTTTGATAATTTTTCCTGGATTAGTTACGTTTTAAACGGTAGTCTGCCAAACAAAAACGTGATAATCAAAACAAGAAACGGTAATGAAATTGAAGCATCAATATCTATAACAGAGCTGTTTTTACACGACAAAGACGATAAATGCTATCTTGTCTCCTTAAGCGATATCCGCCAAATATTCAGTGATACAAATAAACAAGACGACCAATATAATAAGCAGCCTATATTTAAAATAGACAACAATGAAGTAAAACAACCGATTTTTACAGAACAGCAAGTTCATGTTGATAATACGAACGAATCGGATAGCAGAATATCTTTTACTTTTAATGAAGAAGATTTAAAACCTATCGTTTCCGCAACCAATGAGACTATTCTAACAGGTGCTGAAAATCTAAAAAATAAACCGGCTGCAGAAAATGTTGCGGCAATAGTTACGCATCAAGCTCAAACAGACAATCAAAATGCTAATACTCCTGAGATAAAAATAGATATTCAAGAAATTTCAGATCTTCTTGGCATAGACAAGATGAATATTATTGAATATTTGAAAGAGTATGTATCTTATTTGGATGCAAATTTGATCAAGTTACGCGAACTTTACGCAAACGGCGATATATCGCAAGCAAAACGTATAGTGATAAATTTGATAGGAATTGGCAGCAATTTGAGATCAAAAGAGTTGGTGCAAGTATTGCAAAAACTACTGTCTGTAGGCAGCAATATAAATAATTTATCGACATTGCAAGAGGTGGAAACAGTCATTTTTGCTTTTAAGCAATCGGTTTTAAAACTATAATTTTCAATAAAGGATAAAAAGCAGAATGTTTAACATCAAAACAGGAAGCATGTTAAAGCTAATAAGTAGGTTCCCGCTATTAATTTTATTTGTAGTTTCATCGTATTATTTGTATTTGTCATTTAACGATTACCAAAGTATAAGCAACTTCAAAGAGAAAAATTCACAAATTGTAACACTTAATAAGTTATCGATTGAAATCGCTGCGGAAAGAGATTTGACAAACACGTTCATAGGAAGTTCCGGCATTATATCAGATACTCTTGAAGGACAGCGCAAACTTACAGACGAAGCATACGGGCTGTTTTATAGAGACTATGCAAGCAATAGATACGTGCCAAGCACAAGAGTGAAACAAGTTATTGATTTGCTGTCTCAGTTATCAAGTCAAAGAGAAGCTATTGATAAACTTGAGATTGATGCAAACGACATTTTTTTCAACTATTACACAAAAATTAACTCACTAATCTTAGACGAATTAAGAGATACGGCGTTATCAGTCACCGCAAACAGTAAAATTACCTCTCTTAGTAATGCACTGACTTCCGCATATCACGACATAGAGTTTATGGGACGAGAACGCGGATTCATAGCCGGTGTAATTAGCTTTTATCAGCCAATATCCGAAGAAGCACTCCACACATGGATTGAAATCTCAAGCCAATTAAATACGCTGAATATAGTAGGATTGGAACCAAGTGTGCAAACAACGGTACAAAATATTTTCAATGACAGCAAGAATGTGCAAAATTATAGGGATATAGATCAGGCTAAGGGTGAAATCATGCAGCAATCATTAAGCGGCTACTTTATGATTGACCCTACATTTTGGTTTCGTATGACAACACAAAAAATTCACTCAATGATAGAAGTTTCGGAGAGACTCAGAAGGGCGCTTAACAGCGAAATAGATAACTATAGCACATTTAACATTGCAAGATTTGCAATTTCAGCTGCTATTTGGATTGTTTCTTTGTTTTTATTGATATCAGGTTTTGTATATAGTAGAAAATTTAATAAAAATATTGAAGAGTTGGGTAATGTGTTCGCCAAAGTTGAAGACTTGGCCGGAAGTCAAAGCCATCTTGATTTGGACACCACGGAAGATATAGGCAAAGCTTATAAAATTATCAATCAAGCTCTCATGAATATAGCCGAAGAGAAAAGGCGAGCCGAAGAAGCAAGCGCTGCAAAAAGTATATTTTTGGCAAATATGTCACATGAGATTAGAACGCCGCTTAACGGAATTATAGGGTTTACCGATCTGCTTAAAAATACAGATCTTGACGGCGAAAAATTGGAATTTGTAGAAGTTATAGAAAAGAGTTCTGAAAACTTGTTGACAATTATCAATAATGTTCTTGATCTCTCAAAAATTGAAAGCAATAAAGTCGAACTTGATGAGATCCCTTTCTTGCCTATACAAGAGTTTGAAAACGCTATAGAAGTTTACGGACCTAAAGCCGCTGAAAAAAATATACAACTCTCAGCATACGTCGATCCGGGACTAACGAATTATCTTAAGGGCGATATTACAAAGATAAAAGAAGTTTTGATCAACTTAATGAGTAACGCTATAAAATTCACAGCTCAAAACGGTTCTATTGTAGTTTCAATAACAAAACTGGAATCTTTAGATAAAGGTCATGCCAGAATAAACTTCAGCGTAGAAGATAACGGTATAGGTATACCAAAATCAAAAATGCAGGATATATTCAACGCTTTTTCACAGGCTGATTCTACCATCACCAGAAAATATGGCGGAACTGGACTTGGACTTACTATCTCATCTAAATTTGTAGCTATGATGAACGGCAAGCTCGAAGTTGAAAGCGGTGAGAATAAGGGCAGTAAATTTTTCTTTACATTAGATTTTATCGAGACTCCTTCAAGCGAACCTGCGTTGCATAATAGGTATCCGTACTATAGATTTGCAATGCTTACAAAACCAAGCAATGTTAAGATTCATGAAAAATTTTTGAAATCATACTTGCAATATTTTGGTTCTCAAGTTGCATTTTATTCATCATTTGACGAATTGAAAAAACTTATTTATGATTCCACCATAAACTCTATCTTTTTTGACCTTGAAAATGTGAGCGAGGACGAATTGCAGCAATACAAAAAAATGCAGCTGCCAATAATCGTAGCGATGAAACCGTCTCAGCAAAAAAGATTTGAAGAGTTCAATACGAAATATATATCGTCTATTTTTGAGCCGATCAACGTTAGCAAGGTAGTAAAAATATTGGAACAAAAAAAAGATGTTTTACCGCAAGAAGAACAAAAAGCTAAACCACCGATAGAGCAAATCAGTATAGTTAGCGAATCATACCCGTATGTTACACCAAAAAGTGAGCCCGTCGTATCGCAACTTGACAATGCAGCAAATACACATTTTAATGAACCTGACAATGTTAACAGCGAAGCATTTGTATCAGACTCCGATGGACTTTCGGTATCTTTTGATAAACCTATAGACATAACGCCAACTATATCTATATCGGAAAAAAACTCAATTGATGAAACAACAAGAATCGCAGAAAATAGAGAGCCTATCATTCCATCTGTATTTTTAAGTGAAAACAACAACGAAGCACCTGTCATAAATATAACCGAAGAAAAACCGGAGAGTACTTTGGCTATATTTGATAAAGAAAATATTGAAGCGCCTGTTGCAATGCCTGTATCAGATGCGTCAGAAAATGCAACTGCTAATACAAATCCTTTAGTTGAGCCTATTGTAGCTGCCTCTGAAAATATTGCCGCAAATAATACAATAAATACTGTCTCAACACCAACAAAACAACAAGGAACCGGCACTATGTTTAATGCAAAAGTTTTAGTCGCAGAGGATAATGAGATAAATCAAAAACTCATAAAGCGCGCGCTTGAAGATATAGGACTCACAGTCACAATAGTTCAGAACGGACTACTTGCCGTTGAAAAATCAAAAGAAGAAAAATTTGATATGATATTTATGGATATTGCTATGCCCGTTATGGACGGTGTTGAAGCAACTCACCAAATAATAAAATATGAAAAGGATAATAGTAAATCCCATACTCCGATAGTAGCAGTCACTGCAAATGCACTTAAAGGCGACAGGGAACGTTTTATGAGTGAAGGCTTAGATGAATATGTAACGAAGCCTATCAAAAAAGATGCTATTTTACGAGTTTTAAATATGTTCATTCCCGAAAAAAGCGCACCTGACCCGAAAGTAGAGCAGGCTATTGAGAAAAAATTTGAATCTATATTGTCTCGCGATACAAACACAAATCAAGACGCACAAGTACAAGTAGTTGCTCCAAAAATAGACATTCAGCCTGCAGCAAGTTTCGATTTGAAAGACGTTTTGGTCTTTAAAAAGACTCAAATTGAGACAAAAATATTTGCGCAAGTCATTAAACAATTAAATAGTTCGGTAAGCACGGTAAGTTCTATTGAGGAATTTAAAAACGAACTCGGTAATTCTCACTTTAGAATTATAATTGTAGACAAAGAGATTGGCGAAGACACGTTGAAAATGGTAGTTGATACCGCAAAAGAAACTGAAAATATACACAATCGCGGGCATATTGCCATAGTTTTATTTTACGATATAGACACTCCTTCTCAAAATGAGGCTGCAAAATTTGATGAAGTAAGAAGAAATGTGATTAGCAAACAATCGCTCAAATCACTCATAGCTAAATATGCGTAAGGGATATCATGGCAAGAAGACTTAAAATTTTGTCTGTAGACGACGATTTTATAAATTTAAAATTAGTCAATACTATGTTGAAAAAAAATCCAAATGTTGCTGAGATACTTGAAGCAAAAAATGGAGCCGAGGCATTGGAAGTTTTAAAAAAAACACCCAATGTAGATATGGTCTTGCTTGACATAAAGATGCCTGTGATGGATGGAATAGAATTTTTGACAACGATTCATTCTATCCAAGAGTTAAAAAATATTCCTATTATCGTTTTAACGACGGATGATACGAGAAAATATGAGGCTCTGGAAAAAGGTGCTCATGACTTCTTGATTAAACCCATAAGAGAACATGAGCTTTTTGAGAAAGTCCAAAAAATAACACAGCTTTTTGGTTAATATATAATTTCTTTGATATGCGTATAAAGCGCAAGTATTTCTTCTTTTTTTGTTATAAAGCTGTTTTTATTGCAAACCAAATGTGCAGATGAATGTGAAATGGTCTCCACTATTTCAATTCCATTTTGCTTCATAGTACTTCCTGTCTCCACCAAATCCACAATAGCGTCGGCGAGTCCTACAAGAGGTGCTAATTCAATAGAACCGTAAAGTTTTATAATATTAACAGGAATAGCTTTCGAGGAAAAGTATTTTCTCGTTATATTCTCCATTTTTGTTGCGATTTTAATCTCCGGCAGTGAAAAATCAAGTTTTTTGTTCTTCGGTACGCCTATGCAAACTCTGCATCTGCCCACTCCCAAATCAAGAAGTCTTGTCAAATTTGACTCCTGCTCTTCCAGCACATCAAGTCCTACTACACCTACATCAGCCGCTTGATGCAAAACATATGCGGGAACATCTTGACTTCTAACAAGTAAAAATCTAAAATCATCTGTGTGCAAAATAAGTTTTCTATCATCAAATACAAATGGTTTTTCAAAAATTTTTTCAAAAATTTTTAGCGTATCTTCAGCTATTCTCCCTTTAGGAAGTGCGATTGTCAGCATATATCAAATCTCCTTGCAATCTTTTAAAACATCAAATGTTTTTTGAAGAACCTTTAAAATCAGCATTTCATCATATATCGCATTTTTAAAAAAACCGGACAGATACTTGCCGTCTCCGCCACTAAAATATACTTTTCTATCTTTTGCACTATTTTTAATCATAAGCTTAATAGATTTTATAGTCGCATAACTGATAGCGTCTTTTGTGTTTTTTGGCATTTTATCAAGTTTTACATCTTTGTTGATATTTAGCTCAAGACGAGACGATATTGATGCGTAAGCTCTATTATAAGCAATAAGTCCTGGCAAGATATAGCCTCCTATATGCACTCCTTTTTTCATGATATCAACGGTAATAGCGCTTCCGGCATCTACAACCACGCCATCATTTACAGCCTTGCACACACAGATTCTATCTATCCCCATACCGCAATATCTTGTATCAAACGTTATGTACGGTTCCAAATCAAAGAAATTTTCCTTTGCAAATAGAAGAGATTTTACACCGTCATTTACGCAAATATAATAAACTTTTTCATCAAAAGAGAGTTTTAGAAACTCTTCTATACTCTTTACGTGCAAACGCCCTTTTATCAAAAGATGGGCATTTGTATTACCAATATCGCAAAATATCAAATATCTACTCTAATGTATAAAAACTGTTATTGTAATAAATCTTATCGCCGGCTGCAAATAAAAAATCCTCTATATCAAAAGGAAGTTTAAAAACTTCGAAATTTTTTAAATCCAAATCGCTTTTTATCAAATAACCCCTTTTTTCAATAATGTACAATTTATCTTTCGCAACAACAGTGGAAAAAATTGCAAAAGAAAACTTCTGTTCATGCAAAATTTTCAAATTCAAATCTGTCAAAATGACTTTCCCGTTTTTAGTAAATATAAATACCCTATCGCTCAACAGTACTACATCTTTTATATCTTCGTCTATATAGTTGATGTTTGTAGGACTTATGCTTATTATTCTTTTTGCAGTTGCAGCAAACATTCTATCTTCGACAATATCAAGAAAAATTACATTATTAAAATCTCTTTCGGCACTCACTACAACGTTTCGTATTAAACTGCCGTCATTCTTATCAACAATAACAAGTTTGCCATCAAGCGTTGGAAAAACTACTAAACTCCCTAAAAAATACGGTGCGGCTATCCTGGAGTCAAGAGAAGGCGTACTGTCGGCCTTTTTTTGAAAAATAACAACATTGCTGTTCATGTCAATTATCAATAATGCATTATCCGATGTTATGATTGCCAAAGTATTTTCATTGATTGAAGCCGAAGCTATCATTGTTCCGACGTCTTTGTCATAAATCAATTCGCCTTCACTATTTTTTACATGCAAAATTCCATAAGGCGAAACTGTGATAAACTTGCCGTCAAATTCTCCTAAAAAACTGTATCCTTTTTCCAAATTGATATTTATCTCATCACCGTTACGCGTAATCACAGTGCCGTTTTTCAAAGAAGCGCCCTCTTTTGCAACCTCTCCGATACTTGATGAAAGCCTTCCATCAAATCTTACGCTGCCATGCAAACTTTCAGGCTCAAAATATTGTCTTTTTGTACCGCAACCACTCATAAAAAGTATGCAACCGGCGGCAAATATTAAGCTGATAATTTTTATCACTATTTTACCTCTTTTAAAGACGGCTGATAATGTTCTAATGAGTTAACTATGCTCATGATAGAAGAGTCGGGCGATATTGTCATGAACTTCATACTTGCTTCATCTGTTTTGCCCTCTTTTAACAGTTTGTATCCGTCTTTTAAAGTGATAAAATCTTCAAAAATAAGATTATCTTTCATATCTTCTTGTATCTGATAAGCAGCCAAATCGGCTATAATATCTTTTTCTGAAAGTAATGTTTTTAGTGTCTCATTGTCGTCATTTTTCAAAGCTTCCATAAAAACAAAAGTTCTGTACAAAGGCTTATTTTTACTTTTGAGCGACGATAGAGCTTTTTCATCATTTGGATTGTCAAGCAATGTCTTATATGCTTCATTGGACGCTTTAAGATTGACTGCTTTTATCGTATTTAAACTGATATATCCTATCAACAAAACCACTACGGCTATCACCAAAGCTACAAATGTACGCTTATGTTTTTTAAAAAAACGCTCTCCTGCTATAATATTTTCCAATAACTGCTCTTGCGCGCTAAGTTCTTCTTTTATCGCTTTTATATCGTCTTTTAAGGCCAAGTTGTTTCCTTCGTATTTTTTAGAAATGTAAAAGCATATATTAGCATAGTAAAAATAAAATACAAATATCATCAATATAAATATGATTTCAGCACGATTGAAAATTCATTTTGCTACAATATGGACTATAAAATTATAAGGTATGCAAAAATTTTAAGGTTGATTGATGTATATAGATAATAAACTTCTCAATTAAATTGAAACTCTCTCTTCTTTAAAAATCGAAGAGTGTGAGCGAGAAAATATAATAAACCAGCTCAGTGAAATTGTCAATTTTGTTGAAAATTTGAACGAATTGGATATTGGCGGATATGAAGCTACATTTACAACCGTGGAAGGCGGTACGCCTTTTAGGGAAGATATACAAAAATGTGATGAGAATATAATTAAGACAATTATAAAATACGCCCCAAATAGTGATAATGGTTTTTTTATTGTTCCAAAAATTATAGAGTAAAAAGGAGTCCACATGGCAGATATACCAAATATCAGAGCTTTACTTAAAAATGTTGTGGCATATAAAGCCTCGGATCTTCATTTAGTCAGCAAAAGCGAACCTCAAATAAGAATTGACGGCAAACTCATGGCGGTCAATTTGCCAAAACTTGACGGTGCGACGATAAAAGAGATGTGTTACAGCTTGATAACCGACAAACAAAAAAAAGAGCTCGAAGAAAATAAGGAGCTTGATTTTTCCATAATGCTTCCGGAAGCCGGTCGCTTTCGTGTGAATTATTATTATACGATGAATAGCGAATTAGCAGCAGCTTTTCGTACCATTCCTCTTGTTATTCCGACTTTGGACGAACTAAAATCTCCCGCCGTGTTTAAATCGATTATAAAACGAGAAAAAGGCTTAATTTTAGTAACAGGACCGACAGGAAGCGGCAAATCAACAACATTGGCGGCAATGCTCAATGAGATAAATGTGAGAGAAAGCAAGCATATACTTACCATTGAAGACCCTATAGAATTCGTTCATCAAAATAAAAAATCGCTCTTTTCCATGAGAGGTGTCAGAGAAGATACCAAAAGTTTTGCAATCGCTTTAAAACACTCTTTGCGTGAAGACCCGGATATAATACTTGTAGGCGAAATGAGGGATAAAGAGACGATGTCCACAGCTATCACGGCAGCTGAGACGGGGCACTTAGTTTTTGCAACACTGCATACTACTTCGGCTGTACAGACTGTTAACCGTATTATCGACAGCTTTGATGGAAATGAACAAGTGCAAGTAAGAAATATGCTCTCAGTCGCATTGACAGCCGTTATTTCCCAAGCACTATTGCCCCGCATAGGAGGTGGTCGAATAGGCATTTTTGAAATACTGATAACAAATCCCGCTATTTCCAACCTGATAAGAGAAGATAAAGTACACCAAATCTACTCGCAAATGCAGCTCAATAAAGCACAATCCGGCATGATAACACAAACTCAATCAATGTATGAAGCTATAAAGGCAAATCAGATAACGACAGAAGATGCGTTGCGCTTCTCCGTTCAGCCTCAAGAGTTGTCAGCTTTGCTGGGGTTATGAAAAATCACCATAAATTAAAAAGGTATTATAATGGAATTTTCTTGGTTTGATATAGTTATTATCGCCATTATTCTGATTCTTGGGATAAAAGGATTTGTGGGGGGGTTCATAAAAGAGCTGTCCGAGTTTATAGGAATTATAGGCGGCATATTTTTAGCTTCCCGGTTTTCACATGAAGCGGGAATGTTTATTAATGATAAAATTTATAGCATTGAAAACGAAGTAGCGATACGAGTCATAGGATTTATGGCGTTATTATTCATAGTGTTCATTATCTCTGTTTTGATAGGCACGATAATCTCAAAAATCGTAAAATTTGGCGGATACACAAATTTGAACAGAATTTTAGGGTTTATATTTAGTACTTTGACGGTATTTTTTGTCTTTTCCATATTGTCGTTTGCAACATCAAGCATAGAATTCACAAAAGTTTTTATAACAAATACTCTTGGTATAGGCGATAGTTTTATGTATAAAAAGTTATCCGCTATAGGCGAACAGATAGTAGATATTCATCCGTCAAAATTACTTGACGCTGACAATATAACAGATAATATTGAACCTTTGATTGAAAAATCAAATGAGATTATAGAAAATTTAGGCGATGATATAAATATTTTTATATCAAACGAAACAAATTACTATTAAATAGTGTTTAGGCAAAAGATGAAAAGGGTAAGGTATGAAAAAGATAGAAAATGTTGAATATGATGTGTTGCTTGAAAGTTTCAAAGAGATTTTAAAACGTAATAAACTTAAATATACAAATCAAAGAGAAGTTATTTTGAAAATGCTTTATAGCAATAACGAACATTTTACGCCTGAAAAACTCTATTTTCTTATCAAAGAACAATATCCTGAATTAAATGTCGGGATAGCTACCGTATATCGCACGTTAAATATGCTTGAAGAGTCCGATATAGCGACATCTATATCATTCGGAACACAAGGTAAAAAATTTGAACTGGGCAATAAACCTCATCATGACCACATGATTTGCAAAAAATGCAATGAGATAATAGAGTTTGAAGATAAAGCTATAGAAAAACGCCAAGAACAGATAGCAAAAGAGAGAGGTTTTCAACTCACAAGTCACCTTATGCAACTTTACGGTATTTGCGGCAAATGTCAAAAAGGAGAGCAGTCTTGATTTTTACGAACCAGCTTGAGTTGCAGCGCATTGAAAAAGCCAATATACTAAAAACTATAGGCAAAAATCCTTACGCACATTACATGACACGCGATATCAACGCGTCCGAATTTAAAAAAAAATTTAATTACATATACGATTTGGAAGATAAAAAAGAGAGTGAAAAGATAGTAACTCTTATCGGAAGAGTAAAATTTTTACGATGGATGGGCAAAGCGGTATTTGCAAAAATTGAAGATGAAAGTAACGAACCTTTACAGATATACTTTAATAAAGAGGGATTGGGAAACGAGTGGTTTGAACATATAAAAAAATTGCTTGACGTAGGAGATATCATACAGACAAAAGGATATCCGTTTGTAACAAAAACAGGAGAGCTTTCTTTGCATGTAATAACTCTTGAAATTGCTACAAAGTCCATAACGCCGCTTCCTGAAAAAT
>JAIRSJ010000006.1 GCA_031255525.1 Campylobacteraceae bacterium | reverse complement strand
TGAGAGTTATCTACGAAGTTGCCGCTTTCATCAAAGTTTCCCGCAGCTATTAGAGAACCTTTGAGGTTGGTGTTGCCTTCGACATTGAGATTGACCGTATTTCCTGTTATTGATGAGAGGATTACCTGTTTTTCCTGATAATTGCCCTGGTTCGTATTTATATTGGCGTTAGTTGTTCCGTCCGATATGCCCACTCCTACGTTAAAACCTTTAGAATTACTCGAATAACTGTCTCTTACCGATTCAAAATTTAAGTTGTTGCCGACATACATATTGACAGTATCGTCCGCTCTTATGGTTGAACCTTTTATATTTGCGTCATTGGCTACATATATATTGATATTGTTTGATATCAGATTTGAGTTTGTGTTGTATGTATAGTCCGAATCTGAATGAGACTCTCCGTATCCTGCACTGATTCCTGCTCCCGCTCCTCCTCCGTACATTGTCATTGATACGCTTGCGGTTAAATCTTTTGTGTTTTGGTTTTGGATGAGAGTATCTGCCGATGATAATATATTGAGATTTCTTGTTTGTATATTTATACTGTCGGAGGCTTGCAGATTTGAACCTGATATGGTTGTGGTTCCAAATTCATCTAATATTGATGTTGCTAAGATTATATCTTTGGCGTTGATATTTGAAGATATACTTGATGTCTGTTTGGTATTTGTCTTTGTTTCGCTTCCTTGAAGATCCAATGCCAATCCTACGCTAAAGCCCCATGTGCCTGAGCTCGCTGCGGCTGAGGCTGTTTGAGCAGCTATGGCTACCGTTTTTGAAGCCAAATCGGCAGATGCTGCGGCAAGAGCGGCTGCGTAATACTTCTCTTCATCTTTTATATTGTCTATAATGCTTTCCAAATCTTCTATATCTTCTCTTGTTATCCCGGCTTCTTTGTTTTTATATTTTTCTTTTAATTCGGATAGAGTGCCCTCAAGGTTTTTAACCTCTTTTTTATAGGCACTATACTCATTTTTGACTTTTTTTAGCTGTTCGGCTGATTCTATTGCGGCTTTTACGGCTGAGCCTATCTCTGCATATTCGTTTTGGATAGTAACGGATATGTCGGCTTTAGCATGTTTTGATTTTTCTTTATCCTCTTCCGTGTCCATTGCTTCTTTTATAATTATTTCGCCTATTTGAGAAGCCATAGCTACAACCCCATTGGTTGCTTCAAGGTCGGAGCCTTCTATGACTACATCTCCGAATGAGTCCAATATAATATTCCCATTTTTTGCTTTAAGGCTTGAACTTTTATGGTTTGTTGCGGATGAGATTAGAGAGTCTTCATCAAATGAGGCGGATGCCGCCGTTAATTTTATCTTGCTGTCTTTATCTTCTCCCTTTTTTTCATTATCTATAATGCCTTTAATAATATCTACCGAATTTGCCAAACTTACGTCTATATGTTTTTCTTCATGCAAAGTCTCTTTTAACTCTTCTGCGGTTATGATATTTATGTCCCCGAAGTCTGTTTTTACGACTATATTGTTTTCTGCTTCGAGATTAGAGCCGACTACACTTGCCTGTCCGCTTTTTATTATGATGTTGTTGCCTGAGTTGAGATTTGAGGATTTGGCAGTATTATCATAGGTTTTATCTTTTACCATATCGCTTTGATATATTGATTCTGTGATAAGACCGGCTGTAGCAAAAGAGTTGACCAAATTGGCGACGTTAAATGAAGAACTTTTGTGCAGTTCGTTAATATGGCTTGCTTCAATTCCTGCGGCTATCAGAATATTATCAAACGCTTCAAGCTGCAAATCGCTTGCCGAATTGATATTTGAAGCTATTATATTTATATCTTCGCCTGATTTAAATACAATGTTATTGGCTATCGTCTCGATGTCAGACGAACTTAGAGTAAAAGCTTCGCTCTCTTTTAAGTCTAATGATTTTTTGAGTCCTCCCCATGAACTTTTACTTTTCATATAAATATCGGCATCTTTTTTTAGTTTGGCCACAGCATTTATATTTTCTTTGGCATCAATGTAGATATTGTTGTTTGCTTTTAATTTGGCAGCTTCTAATGTTACATTTGCTCCGGAGCCCATAAAAATATTGCTTGCACTGAGGGTTGAAGAGACTGTATCTTCATGGTAAGACATCTCTCTTGTTGTGGTCTTAGAGGCAATCCCTCTTAGAGTAGTTTCAACATCGGAATAATCAATATCATTGGACGATAGTATGTCGATATTCTTCCTTGCGTTAAGATAGATAAGTCCATCAGCATTGAGGTTCGAAGTGTCTATGAGGATATTGGTACCTGCTATATTGATATTTGAGCCTTGTATGTTTGAGCCGTGATTTATTATTTCAAGACCTCTGTCGCGACCTCCGCTAAAAAATATATCCCACTCGTTTTTTTCCGCAATTTTACCTACGGTAACGTCTTTGTTTGAGATTATATTGACATTATTGTTTGCTATGAGATCCGTGTTTAGCAAGAGTATATTGTCATTAGCCAATATATTTGCACTGCCTCCCGAGATAAAAGCTCCCGAGAGTCCCATAATAGTATCCATTTGGGTTCCACGCTCACTGCTGCGATCAATTATTCCGACCAATGACGTAGAAGTTATAGTTCCCTCAGATATTATATTCATATCATTGCCGGAGATAAATACTCCGCTTTGATTTAGCAAAGATGAGTCTGTATGTATATTCATATTGTTGCTTGAAGAGATGACACCTTGAGTATTTATAAGAGCATCTGCTTTTATATCCAGATCATTATCCGCTTTAACATAACCTGTGTTCGTAAACTCTCCTGCAATATTTAAAGTTATGTCTTCTCCTGCCATTATTTTAGGACCGTAATCATTTATGTTATTTGAGGCAAGATAGAGTACCGGAACCAATACCTTTTGACCTTCTATCTCCTTTTCTACCATCCATACTATATTGTCTCTGAGATTTGATATCTGTTCATACGTTAAAGCTATGCCATAAGTAAGCCCTAAATCTTCGTAACTGCCTAAAGCATTGTCCATCAAAGCTTGAAACTGGTCTGTGTCCGAATAGTATCCGTCAAGATATCTGTTGCCTGTTTGAGCCATGATGGCATCACGTATAAGTTTTGTCTCATACATACCGTCACCCAAACGTCTAAATGTAAGTTCTTGATCGAAATTGAGCCTGCTTTGCAAATATCCCGAACCTATGAAAGCATTAAAATCTGCATAAAGAGGGTTTGACTCTATTAAATACTCCTGTGATTTGCTTGCTATAAATTCGCCGTATTTTCCCGCAGGAATAACAACACCATCAATGGTTACTTCGTTAAATGTGGGAATGTCGGTGTTGTCTATGCTATTTGAAGCCCCTATTCTATATAAGCCTTCATTTTGGTTTGTGATGATTTTATCTGTTACGCTGCCGTATTGTCTTGTATCGGCGTCTATTTTATCGGAGAGAGTATCCGTATTGAATTGCAGTTCTGAGGATAAAGTATTTACAGTATCAAAAAAGCCGGTAGACAAAGTGTCCAAACCGCTTTCCATAAGTTCTTTTATACCATTATTTACATATAACACATCGGCTACGGCGTTATTAATACTATCTTCGGTCACGATGTCAATTAATTTGGCATCATTGCCGACTTCTTGACTAAATACAGTATATACATCTTGCAAATAATTCAGTTTGTCGGTCGCTTCAGTTACATTTATTTTTAGGTTGTTTATAGAATTTTTGACAGTATTTATCTCGGCCGTTTTATCTTCTAAGCCGTTTAAATTTTCAAGATAGGAAAGTGTATTTTCAAGATCGTTAATGGCATTTAAGTTGTCGCTTAGCAGTTCCATATAATTATCAATGATCATTAAGATATTATTTTGATAATCAGCATAAAGTGTTTCGTCATCAAACGCAAGAAAAGGTTCTATGTCAAAAGTGTTGACTTCATCTTCAGTAGCATCATGATTTTTTATATTGTCTTTTAGAGTACTGAAAAACTCCATAGTGTTATTTAAAGAAGCAGAGTTTTGATTTAATTTTTCAAGAGTTATTAAGTCGGCTCTCATTTCAGCTTCTTTTTCAGGATTTTCTGATACATAAGCAATATTTTCAAGAGTGACTATTGTGCCGTTAATAGAACCTCCGGCTTGAATGCCGTAATTGATGGCAGGAATGCGGGAACGGTTATCTTCATGTGTCGTTCGGTCGTGAACAGCAATTTTTTTACAAGTAATTCTTCCATTGCAAGAAGAGCCTCCTTTCCATATTTCTATTTCTACCAAAGTGCCATTGAGCGCTACTTTGCCTACATTTTGTACACTGTTTGCATTTATGGTGACATCTTTATTTGCAGCAATAATAGAGTAATAGTTTTTTAAGCTGTCAACATCCATATTAATTGATCCGTCAGATAGAATTTTAGATGGATTGTTAGCTTGAACAAGTTTATCTTCGTATCGTATAATCCTGGTTTTATTGTAATTATACGCATCAGGAACAGTTACCATTGTGAAGGGAATGGTATTATATTGCATCTTCGTAATGTTTGCATGCACTACTGTTGTTGCGCCGATTACTTCGGTTACTGCCATATATTTCGGTGCGTCGGCAACATTATCAAGCTTATTTGCAAATATACTTATGTCACCGTGCGATTCTATAGTTGCTCCGTTAAAGCTTATTACACTTTTTGTTTTTTGATCTTTTGAGCCTATAAAAAGATTTTTGTATGAATATATATCCCCTCCGTTGCGCAGGCTATTTTTGACGTTGAAATAAAGGCTGTTATCGCTTCTTACATATCCTGTTTCTTCATTCGTAAAGTCATTTGAGCTTATATCAAGAATATTTTTCGCATATAAGGCGGAGTCGGCACTGTTTGTTAGGTCGTTTGCATATACGTTTAAATCATATCCTGCTATAAGAGCATTATTGATTATACTGTTTGCTATGTCTATATTGCTTATACCGTGTCCGTTTAAAGCGTTTATCTCCCCGTTATTTAGAAGATTGTCCGCTTTTATATCTATACTTTCTGCCAAAAGTGTTTTATCACTGTTCAACGATACATCCGAAGAAGACGTTAAAGATATCTTGTCACCCGAGACTATATTGTTAAGAAGTATATCCCCATTGGCACTCAGGGTGAGAGTATCGCTTAGCAGAACTTCCGGCGGAAGATTTACTCCTACTCCCTTGTCGGAGCTTGTAAGGTATATGGTATTTGCATATATGCCTCCAAGCGAAGAGCTGTCAAGAGATAATCCGAAATTTGAAGTTTCTTTTGAGATAAAAGAGCCGTCGTTTGATATATTATTATCACCAAGAATAATATTTAAGCGGTTAGCGTAAAGTTTTGAGTTTAAAAGTAGGGTTTTTGAATAGAAATTTACTCTGTCTATATTGTTGGCGTTAAATCCAAGCCCATCTATCGTTATATCGCCTCTGTTTACATCAAAGCCGTTTAAAAGACCGTCTTTAAATTTCAATTCTCCTGTTGTAAGAGTAGCGGCATGAACATTTATAAATCCTCCCCCGTTTACATAGATGCCATTTGGATTTGCGATGATAACGTCGGCTTTGTCGCCCGCAACTTCTGTATAGCCCAAGAGATTTGATTTTTTAGTTCCCGTTACTTCGTTAAGTATGACTTTGGCGCTATTACCTTTTCCGAAATTGGGATTATTCATTATATAGCCGGCAAGCTCCGTATTTGTTAGTTCATTTGAGTTATTTAATATCACCCCATCTTTATTTACATTATAATCTTTAAATTTGTTATGAGAGAGACCCTGTTCGTTTGGTTTTACTATGTTTATAACAGGGATCTTTCCGTTTGGAGACAATTCGATAGAAGGCGCATTGGACGTTTTATCAACTGTTATATCCGAAGCAAAAATAAAAGGGTTAAAGATCAATGAAAAAGCGATAAAGGGAGAGAAGAGATGCTTAAAACTTGCTGTAAATAACAGATGGGTTGTGTTTGATTTTGACATTTGGGCTCCATTTCAAACAAAAGACTTTTAAGAGCCGACACGATTTATGCGGCATACATTATTAATCTTTTTTATTAAAACTTTTTATATCAAAAGAGATTTTATTTTAACTGTACTTAAATCGTTATTAAAATCTAACGCGAAATGTGATACCCAAAAATTTTATACTTTCGCTCACATCTTTTTTGTACAGAGGTATATCATATTGCAAAGAGGCTTCAAGGTTTTTAGATTGAATTTTTGTGCCCAAAGAGCAGCCTATCAGTCTGCCGCCGAAATTGTCCTCATCAGAGTTTATTTCGCCGCCGTCCAATGCTATAAAGTAGCTATTGCCAACTCCGCTTAATACTTCATAGTGCATGTTGTATAATAATTCGTTTCTGACATAATAACCCTCATTGCCGCTTAATCCCTCTTTGCTGAAACCTCTTACACTGTATGGTCCTCCTATGCTTATCTTGTCGCTTCCAAACAGCGAATCGTCGGTAAACTGCATGTAAGCACTTAAAGAATATCTGAAAGGATAAAAATCTTTCATGACCGATAAGCTTATATTGTAGATGTCATATTCATCATCAAGCTCGGTAAAGTGGTAATTTTGAAATAAATCCACACCTCTTGCATAAGCAAAGTTTAAAAATGTATAAAATCCGGGTATTTGATACAGATAATCGGCTGCCAACGTAAGTTTTGACAATCTATAGCTGGACGACTCCAAATACGTATGAGCAAAATAGTTTTTTGTTCTATAATTTGACACCGAAGCCCCCATATTTATACGATTTTTCTGGTCATGATAAAATTTGTATTGCATGTCAAACGTATATGTTTTTGTAGCTCCTTGCGATAAAAATACGCTATTTCCTGTTGACACTTTTTGCTCGAATCTATTATTTCTTTGAGAAAATGTGACCGTCGTTTTTCCGATAGGAAATGAGTAGTCATAACCGTTTCCTCTGCTGTTTTCATCTTTAAAATATTTGTCTGAAAAATTAAAAAACACATTTACTTGGTCATTAATGCCTACAATATCATCAAAATTAAATCTGCTGTTTGTTTGCATTCTCCCTGTCTTTTTACTGCCGAAATTATCAATACCGACAGATCCTCCGAAACGATTTGTCGGAGTGTTCTCAACAACTATATCCGTATATCCTACTTTTTCGGACGGATTTAGTTTCATTGTCGCATGATTTGAAGGAAGCCTGTT
>JAIRSJ010000037.1 GCA_031255525.1 Campylobacteraceae bacterium | reverse complement strand
GTTGAATTTATAGTGGAAAATATTCAATAGCTATGATATTATAATGTCAAAAAGGACAAATTTGTGCAAAAGAGAATTTTAATTACAAACGATGATGGATATGAAAGTGCTGGGCTTTTAGCTTTGGCTGAAGCACTAAGGCCGCTGGGACAAGTTACTATAGTAGCACCAACTACCGAAAAATCGGCATGCGGACACTCACTTACCGTCACAAAACCTTTGAGGTTTATACAAGTGGATGATGATTTTTTCAAGCTTGACGATGGAACTCCGAGTGATTGTGTTTATCTGGCAATTACGGCATTGTTTGAAAAAGACAAACAACCGGATTTGATAGTAAGCGGCATAAATAAAGGTGCAAATTTAGGCGAAGATATAACTTATAGCGGAACTGCCGGTGGTGCGATGGAAGGTATCTTGCATGGAATTCCATCTTTTGCCATATCGCAATACTATAAAAATAACCGCTCTATGCTCGATGTTTTAAACTATGAGTTGGCGCGTGAAGTTGCTTATGATTTGGCAAAAAAACTTTTGCAAAGCTCTTACCCGCTCGGAATGAGAGAATTTATAAATGTAAATATCCCGCCGATTGCACCCAAAGAGTGCAAGGGTTATAAAGTAACAAAAACAGGAAACAGAACATATGAGAGTACTGCTTTGTTAAACAAAAATCCGCGCGGTGAAGAGTATTACTGGATAGGAGTCGATGCTTTGATGTGGCAAAGAGATGTTGATGAAAAATCTGATATATACGCACTAAATCAAGGCTTTGTATCACTTACGCCGATAAAAATGGATATGACCGCTCACAACAAAATAAAAACTCTAAAACAGTGGATAGATTTGTAGTTTTGCAAAAAAACTTATGAGATTTTAATTTTAATTATGATGGAAACAACAACTACACGCAAAAACGCTCGACTTTGTATCTTCTTATCATTAAAAATGCGATTAAGTATTGACTTGATGGCAGTATTGATCTTTTATCGTTAAATTGTTTGATGCTGCCCCATATTTCAAAAACTCATTTAATTTTAAAGTTGTTTTTATTCTAAATACAATTGATATTTTTATAAAAAATCTCTTTTTGCACATTTATCTGATAAAATTGTAAAGCTAACAAATATATATGTGCAAAGGAAATTGTTGATAACCTTTCAAACTATAGAAAAACTTGCGTTAAAACAGCAAAATACCCTAAAAGAGTATAAACCTTCATGGGATTCTACACTTTTTTGGATAGGCAGCAGAATGTTTATACTCGTGATGCATAATAATAAAAACCCCATGATGAATTTTAAAAACGACCCTTTTATCAATGTCCACTTGAGAGAAAAATATCCCGAAATCACAGCCGCTTATCACATGAATAAAAAACATTGGAATACACTGCATTATGAAAATTCGGATATGGATATAAAATTTTTGGAACAATTAATCTATGAATCATATGAGATAGTTTTCAGCTCCTTAACAAAAAAAGAGAAAACATCGCTTTTTGCTTTATAAATTTATAATTTAAAGCATTTATTTGATAAAACCCCACAAATTTTTAAAATAAGTTTTATAAAAAGAAATTATGTAAAAAATTATTTTGTATCTTTGCTGCTTGTACTATGATTATGCTGTTTTCAGGCTCTTTGAAATGTAATTTTCACTTAATAATATGTCAAAGCATATTTTATACCGTAACGCAAAATCCATAGCAATTTCTATCTGTTAATGTTATAAATATCTTGCAAAAGATAAACTTGATTTTGACGTTAGCAACAGCTGCTGTACAAAAGATATTGCCGCAAAAATCCATTCAACTATCCTTAATATATTTTTCGGTATCATTTTGCCCTTATATTAAAAATCCACCTAATAAAGGATAGCTATGTACGCTATTATCAGAAGCGGCGGGAAGCAGTATAAAGTTCAAGAAGGCGACTACATAAATGTAGACAAGCTTGACGCTCAGCCGAAGGATAAGATTGAGGTTACCGAAGTTTTAGCACTTAACGACAAAAAGCTAAAAATCGGAACTCCATATGTTAAAGGTGCAACTGTAGAGCTTGAAGTGGTAAATTCGGGCAAAGATAAAAAAGTTGTTATTTATAAAAAACGCAGACGAAAAGACTCTAAACTAAAAAGAGGTTTCAGACGACAATATACTCGCGTTAAAATAGTAAAAATAAGCGCTTAAGGAGAATATAATGGCTCATAAAAAAGGTCAAGGTAGTACTCAAAATAACCGCGACTCGGCAGGACGCAGGTTAGGCGTTAAAAAATTCGGCGGCGAATTCGTCAGAGCGGGAAATATTATCATTCGTCAGCGCGGAACTAAAACGCATGCAGGCAAAAATGTCGGTATTGGCGTTGATCACACCATATATGCGCTTATTGACGGTTTTGTAAAATTTGAACAAAAAGATGCCAAGCGCAAAAAAGTATCCGTCTACCCTATCGCCCAATAGGGCTTCTTTTTTTAGTCCCTCTTTGTATATAGGAGGGTCTTTTACAAAAGAAAGTTAAGAAATATTATGAAAAACAGTATTCTACTATCGGTTCATCCTACTTTCTTTATTACAACAGATGTTGTGCACAACAAAAGCAGACAAAAAGTAAAATCTAATAATAGCCAAAAGATGATACTAAAAAATGCTCAGGCAGTATGGATAAAATGTAAAAAATTATTTTGCGTCTTTGACATTCAACGAACAACTTTTATTCAATCATCTTGCAAAAAACTCAATATAAAATCAAAAAAAATAAAACAAGCAAATAAATGTTTATAGATAGCGTAGAACTTACACTAAGCTCAGGAAAAGGCGGCGCAGGCGCAGCAACATTCAGACGTGAAAAATACGTAACCAATGGCGGACCTGACGGTGGAGACGGTGGAAAAGGCGGAGATATTTTTTTCAAAGTAGATAGAAATTCCCACACTCTATCATCTTTTCGCGGCTTAAAACAGTTAAAAGCCAAGAACGGCGAAAATGGACTCAGCAATAAAAAACATGGGAAAAAAGGCGAGGATTTAGAGATAGGAGTACCCCCCGGAACGCAGGTTATAGATGCAAAAAGCGAGGAAGTTTTGCTTGATTTGATAGATGAAAACCAAAAAACTCTCTTTTTGGAAGGCGGACTTGGCGGACTCGGAAACTGGCATTTTAGAAGCTCTACAAACCAACAGCCGCGTTATGCGCAAAAAGGACTTGAAGGCAAGAGTGCCTTCGTGAGATTGGAACTCAAACTAATAGCCGACATCGGGCTTGTAGGATTTCCAAATGTCGGCAAATCCACACTGATATCAGCAGTATCAAACGCAAGACCGCAGATAGCAAATTACGAATTTACAACTCTAACTCCAAAGCTTGGCGTAGTGCATGTAGATGACTTTAACTCTTTTGTTATGGCCGATATCCCTGGAATAATAGATGGAGCAAGTGGGGGCAAAGGCTTGGGATTGGAGTTTTTAAAACACATAGAGAGAACAAAATTTTTACTTTTCATGCTTGATATCACAAATCAAAGAAGCCTTGAAGAGCAATTTAAAACTCTAAAATTTGAATTGAATAAATTTTCAAAAAATATGACAAATAAAAAATTTGCCGTAGCGATTACTAAAACAGATGTGATAGAACAAAAAGAAGCGAGTGATAATATTATCTCTTTCTTGAACTCTTTACATATGAACAAAACTTGCGATTTGAAATACGCCCTGTCGGATAATCTACCTTATTACTTACAAAGTGAAACAAAAAAAGGAGATGCCCGCTTTGTATTGCCTATCTCTTCAGCAACAAACTTTAATGTAAAAGCATTGATTTTTGCGTTAAACGATATTTTAAAAGAGACAAAAGATGAAAAAACGAATAGTAATTAAAGTAGGAACGCATGTCATAAACGACGAGGAAAGATTATCTATCTCAAGATTTGAAAAACTCGTTGAGTTTTTAGCACTTGCCATGGATAAGCATGAAGTAATTTTGGTGAGCTCAGGCGCGGTTGCCACAGGATTTTCAAAAATAAAATTAGATAAAAAGATAATCTCCGATAAGCAAGCTTTAGCAGCTATAGGACAGCCTTATCTTATGCAATACTATAATGAATTTCTACAAAAATACGGAAAAATCGGAGCTCAAATCTTGTTGGTTTATGATGATTTTGATTCGAGAAAGCGAACAAAAGCGGCGCGTGACGCTGTAAATACGCTTTTAAAAAACGGGGTCTTGCCTATCATAAATGAGAATGACTCAACGGCTGTTGAAGAGATTGTATTTGGCGATAACGACCAATTATCTGCGCATGTAACGCATTTTTTTGATGCCGATTTATTAGTAATTTTATCTGATATTGACGGGTATTACAGCGCAGATCCCAAAGAGGATAAAAATGCAAAACTTATCTTGCATGTAGATAAAATAGAAAAAAGCGAATTATGCAAAAATATAAATGCAGGTTCGGAATTCAGCACAGGTGGTATTGTAACGAAATTAAAAGCCGCCGACTTTTTACTTAAAAACAAGCGCTCCATGTTTTTGACAAGCGGATTTGATTTAAACGACGCCAAAAATTTTATTTTGGAAAACAGACATAGCGGCGGAACATTATTTATGCCAAAAGGCAAGTTTAAATGAAAAAGTATCGCATAGTTTTTATGGGTACGCCCTCTTATGCGACCACTATTTTTGAATCTTTATTAAACGCTCAAGATGTAGAAATTTGCGCACTTTTTACGCAGCCTGATAAAAAAGTGGGACGCGGACAAATTTTAAGCTCTCCTCATGTAAAACAATTTGCCTTAAATAGCGGTTTTAAATCGGATATACTTCAGCCCGAAAATATAAAGGAGAGTAGAGAATATATAGCATCGCTAAAGCCTGATTTTATAATCGTTGCTGCATATGGAAAAATATTGCCCGAAAATATTTTACAAATAGCGCCCTGCATAAATTTACACGCATCGCTGTTGCCAAAATACAGAGGCGCTAGTCCAATACAACAAAGTATATTGAATGATGATGAATATGGCGGTGTAAGCGCAATGAAAATGGCAGCCGGACTTGATACGGGTGATATGCTCGGATTTAGTTATGTAAAAATAAAAAATCTAAACGCCGACACACTTTTTGATCTGCTTTCAAAAAAAGCTGCAAAACTGACGCTCAAGATTATCCGCTCTTATGAAAATATATTGCATATAAAACAGATAAGTGCTCTTAGTTCAAAAACCTCTAAAATAATAAAAGAAGACGGAGAGATAAATTTTAATCTTACATGCAAAGAATTGAAACAAAAACTGCTTGCCTTTACTCCGTGGCCAGGAGTTTTTTTACCGAATGGTTTAAAACTTAAATCTTTTGAGTGTGAAAAGGCGAATCACAATAACAATAGAGGCATTATCGTACGGATAAATCAAAAACAAGTGTTTGTGACATGTGCGGATGGATATGTAAAATTATCGCGCGTAGCGGCTGTGTCGAAACAAGAGACGGATGCCTTTTCATATGTCAACGGAAAAAGGGTAAAAGTTGGAGATACATTTTGTTGATGAGATAAACTCGACTCATACTTGGTTGTGTGCCGCAATAAAAAACGGTGATGTAACAAAACCGTTTGCCCTGTACGCAAAAAATCAAAATGATGGCATAGGAAGCAGAGAAAATTCATGGTACGGATTCGAAGGAAATCTATTTTTGAGTTTTGCTCTGCCCTCTTCTGTGTTGCCGTATGATTTGCCACATGCCTCAACATCTATCTATTTTTCGCAGCTCTTACTTGAGTTTTTAAGGCAAAAAAACTCTTTGGTACGGATAAAATGGCCTAATGATTTTTATCTGGACAACAAGAAAATCGGAGGAACCCTTACTGCAAAAGTAAAAGATTTTTTCGTAGTATCTATCGGCATGAATCTTGCACATGCAAAAAAAGAGCACGGCATACTTGATATATCAATAACACCCCATGAACTTGTGAGTAATTTTATACCCTCTTTAAAAGATTTTCCTTCATGGAAGCATATTTTTAGTAAATATGAGTTAGAATTTCAATTTAGCCAAAATTTTGGCGTGCACATAGAGGGAAAATACCTTCTTTTGAAAAAAGCAAAGCTGTGCCCTGACGGGTCAATAGAGATAGAAGGCAAAAGGGTATATAGTTTAAGATGAGCGAAGTTATCACTATAGCCAACCAAAAAGGTGGAGTTGGCAAAACCACCACTGCTGTTAATTTGTCCGCATCTTTAGCGGTAGATGGCAAAAAGGTTTTACTGATTGATATAGACCCCCAGTCAAATGCTACCACAGGACTTGGATTTAATCGCAATAATTATGAGTTCAACATATATCATGTGCTCATAGGACGTAAAAAACTTTCACAAGTTATATTAAAAACAGAGGTAAAAAATCTATCTTTGGCACCTTCTAATATCGGCTTGGTCGGGGTTGAAAAAGAGTTTTACGACAACGATACAAGAGGTCGGGAACTTATATTAAAACACGCTATAGACGAGATAAAAGACAATTATGATTTTATATTGGTAGATTCGCCTCCTGCTCTTGGCAGCATTACTATTAATGCTTTGAGCGCTGCAGATTCTGTAATTATCCCCATTCAGTGTGAATTTTACGCTTTGGAAGGATTAGCACAACTGTTAAATACCGTAAAACTTGTCAAAAAAACTATAAATCCGTCTTTGGAAATACGAGGTTTTTTACCGACAATGTTCAGCACACAAAATAATCTCTCGCGTCAAGTTTTTGCAGACTTGCAGCAGCATTTTAAAAATAAACTGTTCGCAACAAAAAATAATAAGAACTTTGTGGTAATACCAAGAAATGTCAAGCTGGCTGAATCTCCGAGTTTCGGCAAACCTATTATCTTATATGATGACAAATCTCCGGGTTCTGTCGCCTATAAAGATTTGGCAAAATCTATTTTGGCAGGTTAACATATGGCAAAAAAAGCATTGGGAAGAGGTCTTGGCGCTATTTTTGAAGATGTAGAAGAGGCTTACAGGCAAGAGTTTCAGCAGGATAGTTCCCGCATTCAAGAGATAGAAATAGATAAGATTACGCCAAATCCATATCAGCCAAGAACCGTTTTTAAAGAAGAAGCTCTAAAAGACTTGGCATCTTCTATCAAAAAACACGGACTTTTACAGCCTATTTTAGTAATCAAAAAAGAGAATGGTTTTATGTTGCTTGCAGGCGAAAGACGTTTGCGCGCCAGTCAAATAGCAGGATTTAAAAGCATAAAAGCTATAGTAGCCGATTACGAATCTGAAAAATTACGCGAATTGGCTCTTATCGAAAATATCCAAAGAGAAGATTTAAATCCTATAGAACTCGGAAAAGCATATCAAGAACTTATAGATGAATACAATATCACTCAAGAAGGCTTGTCGGAAATAATACACAAAAGCCGCGCGCAAATCACAAACACTATAAGACTTTTATCACTTTCCGAAAAAACCAAACAACTTATAGCCGAAAACAGAATATCACAAGGACATGCAAAAATCATCGTAGGACTTGACGCTATAGATGAAGAGACGATAGTAAACACTATTTTGGGGCAAAGATTGAGCGTGAGGGAGACGGAAAATCTTGTAAAACAACTCAAAATCAATCCCGTATCTTTAAAAAAACAGAAAAAAGAGATCAAATTTAATCCGTCCTTGCGAGCCTTGCATGAAAAAATTACGGATTTGGGATTAAAAGCAAAGATGTCAAAAGACTCTTTGATAATAAATTTTAAAAATACACAGGAAATAGAGAGTTTTTTGGAACGCATAAGAAATTTGAAATAGTTTTTGTTGAAAATTTAATGAAAGTTTTTTGTTTAAAATGGTAGAATCCCAAGTTTATTTCATAACCTTTCAAGAGAAAGATAAAAGCAGACTAAAATCATTTACTGCTTAAAATTAAGGAGAAAGCCCTATGTTGGACATGTATCTCACGTTGATGTTGCCAACAGCAGTTATATTTTTAGCCCTGCTGTTTATACTTAATAAAATCCTTTATAAGCCACTGCTTGATTTTATCGACAATAGAAGTGCTCTTATAAAAAAAGATTTGGAAAATGCTACTAAAAATTCCGCCGACACAAGTATCTATTATGAGGAAGCCGATAAAATAATTCTTGATGCCAAAAATAAAGCGGCAAAAGAGCGTGCTGATATTTTGGCAAAAGCGAAAATTGACTCCGAAAACAAGATAAAAGAGAAAAAAAACAGACTTGAAGTAGAATATATTGAGTTTACCAAAGCTCTTGAAAAAGAAAAAAAAGAGCTCAAGAATGCTCTAAACGGTCAGTTGCCTCTTTATAAAGAGGCTATAAAAGCAAAACTTAGCAAAATATAGGAGAGTACATGATAAGATATATTGCACTTTTGATAATTCCGATGTTATCTTTTGCAAGCAGTTCGGGTGAGACCGACATATTGCAACGTACAATTAACTTTTTTCTCTTTGCCGGACTTCTTTACTATCTTTTAATCAATAAATTCAAAATACAAAATATTTTCAAAAACAGAAAAAAAGATATTGCAGACAAACTAAATGCTATTCAAGACAAACTCAAAGAGTCTAAAAACCAAAAAAATATAGCCATTGAAAAGCTTGAAGAGGCAAAAGTAAATGCAAAAGCATTTCTTGTGACTTCCCAAAAAGAGAGTAAGATGCTGCTCGAAAAGATGGATATGGATTTGCAAGTAGAACTTGAAAATCTTGAAAAATCTCATAACGATCAGATGGATATAGAGCGCAGAAAAATGGTACGTCAAGTTGTAAGCGAAGTACTTGAGGAGTTATTTAGTGCAGACTCTATTAAAATCGATCGCGATAAATTTGTAGATATTATTCTTAAAAAGGTGGCGTAGATGAAAGTAGCGAAAAGATATGTAAAAGCTCTTTTGGAATCTTTTAGCGCTAAAGAGTTAAATGATTTGGCGACTGAATTAAAAAGATTAAGCCAAGCTTTTGATTCGGCAAAATTTATGACGATTTTATCATCGCCGGATATCAATAAAAAAGATAAAGTTGATTTTGTGATATCTTTACTTAGCAACAAAGACGAAAGATTGGTAAATTTTATAAATCTTTTGGGAGATAATAAAAGGCTTATATTCTTAAAAGAGATTTATAAAGAGTTAGAATTTCAAATTTCTCTTAAAAATAACTGTTATAGCGGGAAAATTTATGCCGATTTTGATATAAGCAAAGAGCAGGTAGAAAAACTACAAAAAAGTTTCAGCGAAAAGTTTGATGCGCAAATCAACCTTGATACATGCAAATCAAATTATTCGGGTATAAAAATTCAAATTGATGATATCGGAGTTGAAACAAACTTTTCACTTGATAGATTGAAAGCTCAAATGGCTGAGCATATACTTAAAGCAATATAAAAACTAAGGAGTAATAAAAGTGGCAACTAAAGTTAAAGCAGACGAAATCAGTTCTATCATAAAAGAGAGAATCGAAAACTTTAATCTCAGCGTAAATATTGAAGAAACAGGCAAAGTTATAGCAGTAGCTGACGGCGTTGCAAATGTTTACGGATTAAACAATATTATGGCTGGCGAAATGGTAGAGTTTGAAAACGGCGAGCGCGGAATGGCATTAAACCTCGAAGAATCGAGTGTTGGTATCGTTGTTTTGGGTAAAAGCGACGGTATTTATGAAGGTTCGTCAGTAAAAAGATTAGGAAGACTTTTGCAAGTTCCGGTAGGCGATTCCATTATCGGGCGCGTTGTAAATTCACTTGGCGATCCTATAGATGCTAAAGGTCCTATCGAGACAAAAGAGAGCAGATTTGTAGAAGAAAAAGCTCCGGGCATCATGGCAAGAAAGTCAGTACATGAACCTCTCCAGACAGGAATTAAGGCTATTGACGCACTTGTTCCGATAGGGCGCGGACAAAGAGAACTTATTATAGGCGATAGACAAACGGGTAAAACCACTGTAGCTGTGGATACGATAATCAATCAAAAAGGACAAAATGTTATCTGCATATATGTGGCTATAGGTCAAAAGCAATCAACGGTAGCACAAGTTGTAAAAAAACTTGAAGAACACGGAGCTATGGAATATACGATTATCGTAAATGCCGGTGCAAGCGATTCGGCAGCGCTTCAATATCTGGCTCCATACGCAGGTGTGACTATGGGAGAATATTTCAGAGACAATTCCCGCCATGCGCTTATTATTTATGATGATTTGACAAAACACGCTATTGCTTATCGTGAAATGTCTTTGATTTTACGTCGACCACCAGGACGCGAAGCATATCCGGGAGACGTATTTTATCTTCACTCAAGATTGCTTGAACGCGCTTCAAAATTAAATGACGATTTGGGAGCAGGTTCATTGACGGCGCTTCCTATCATAGAAACACAAGCAGGCGACGTTTCTGCATACATTCCAACAAACGTCATATCCATCACAGATGGTCAGATATTTCTCGAAACAGACCTTTTTAACTCAGGCATACGTCCTGCTATCAATGTTGGTCTATCAGTGTCAAGAGTTGGCGGTGCCGCTCAAATTAAAGCGACGAAACAAGTTTCGGGTACACTAAGATTGGACTTGGCACAGTACAGAGAACTTCAAGCGTTCGCGCAATTTGCAAGCGATTTAGATGAAGCAAGCAGAAAGCAACTTGAGCGTGGACAAAGAATGGTTGAACTTTTGAAACAACCTCCATATTCTCCGCTTGCCGTTGAAAAACAAGTTATAATTATATATGCCGGTGCAAAGGGATTTTTGGATGATGTTGCAACTGCGGACGTGAACAAATTTGAAAATGAGCTGTATCCGTTTATCGAAGCAAAATATCCTGATATTTTGGAGCAAATCGGAACTAAAAAGGTACTTGATAAAGATATTGAAGACAGTTTAAAGAAAGCACTGAATGATTTTAAAACTACCTTTGCAGTTAAAGGATAGCGTATGTCGAATCTCAAAGAGATAAAAAGGAAGATAAAAAGCGTTCAAAATACGCAAAAAACAACGCGTGCTATGAAACTTGTATCTACCGCTAAATTGCGTAAAGCCGAAGAGGTGGCAAGGCAGTCTAGAGTGTATGCAAATAAAATTAATGAAATGCTCTCTGAAATCTCTTATAAACTTTCGCAATATAAAGCTGGCAATATGGATAGTAAGTTTTTCAAGCTAAACGATACGCCAAAAATTGTAGATATTATATTTATCACAGCAGATAAAGGACTTTGCGGCGGTTTTAACGTTCAGACGATTAAAGCCGTAAGACGATTGATGGATGAATTTAAAACTGCTAACGTAAAAGTCAGACTGCGCGCCGTAGGACGAAAAGGTATTGACTACTTTACTTTTAAAGATATTGAGCTTTTGGAAAAATATATAGGTGTATCATCATCACCGAATTATAAAAAATCGCAAGAAATTATAGAAGATGCTGTTAAAGATTTTTCCGAAAATTTGACTGATAAAATTATTTTGGTTTACAACGGTTATCTAAATATGATATCTCAAGAGCTTAAAACGCTAGACGTATTACCTGTAGAAGCCCCAAAAAGCAATGATACACAAATGATGAACGAATCAAAATCGCTTTTGGAGATAGAAGCGGAGAGTGATAAAAAAATAGTTGAAGAGTTGATGAAAAAATATCTCGAGTACAACATGTATTATGCGCTTATAGATTCACTGGCAGCCGAGCACAGCGCTAGAATGCAAGCTATGGATAATGCAACAAACAATGCAAAAGAGAGAGTTCATCACTTGACGATAGCTTATAATAAAGCAAGACAAGAGTCCATTACCACTGAACTTATTGAGATTATCAGCGGTATGGAATCCATGAAATAATTGAGTAAGTAAATATAAGGAGAAATATTCTATGAGTGGAGTTGTTAGCCAAATTTTAGGTCCGGTAGTAGATGTGGACTTCAAAGGCGAATTACCTAAAATCAATGAAGCAATTGTAGTAAATTATACTGTTGAGGGAAAAGCTGCAAAGCTTGTGCTTGAAGTCGCGGCACACCTTGGAGACGGCAGAGTAAGAACTATTGCTATGGATATGACCGAAGGATTAACCAGAGGCGTTGAAGCAGTAGCCACAGGAGATCCTATCAAAGTTCCTGTCGGAGAGAAAGTTTTAGGACGTATATTGAACGTTGTAGGCGACGTTGTTGATGGCAAAGAAGAGATACAAAGCGAACACAAGTGGTCTATTCACCGTGATCCGCCTCCGTTTGAAGAACAAAGTACAAAATCTGAGATATTTGAAACCGGTATAAAAGTTGTGGATTTGTTGGCTCCATACTCAAAAGGTGGAAAAGTAGGATTATTTGGAGGTGCTGGAGTTGGAAAAACAGTTATCATTATGGAGCTTATCCATAATGTTGCTTTCAAACATAGCGGCTACTCCGTATTTGCAGGTGTTGGAGAAAGAACCAGGGAAGGAAACGACCTTTATCATGAGATGAAAGAGTCCAATGTTTTGGATAAAGTCGCCCTCTGCTACGGACAGATGAATGAACCGCCGGGAGCCAGAAATAGAGTAGCTTTGACAGGTCTTACAATAGCCGAATATTTTAGAGATGAAATGGGGCTTGATGTGCTGATGTTTATAGATAATATATTCAGATTTTCACAATCAGGTTCTGAAATGTCAGCTCTTCTCGGACGTATTCCGTCTGCCGTAGGTTATCAGCCGACACTCGCCAGCGAAATGGGAAGATTCCAAGAAAGAATCACATCAACCAAAAAGGGTTCTATCACCTCCGTGCAGGCGATTTATGTTCCTGCCGATGACTTGACTGACCCTGCTCCGGCTACAGTTTTTTCTCATTTGGACGCAAAAACCGTTTTGAGCAGAAGCATAGCAGAAAAAGGTATTTATCCTGCCGTTGATCCGCTTGACTCAACTTCAAGAGTGCTTGACCCTCAAATTATAGGCGAAGAGCATTATAAGATTGCGCGTAAAGTTCAAGCGGTTCTACAAAAATATAAAGACTTGCAAGACATTATTGCAATTTTAGGCATGGATGAGCTTAGCGAAGAGGATAAGCTTGTAGTTGATAGGGCACGAAAAATTGAGAGATTTTTATCTCAACCGTTTTTTGTGGCAGAAGTATTTACAGGAAGTGCCGGGAAGTATGTAACACTGGAAGAATCAATCGCAGGATTTAAAGGTATTATAGAAGGAAAATACGATGACTTGCCGGAAAACGCGTTTTACATGGTAGGAAATATAGACGAAGCGATAGCAAAAGCCGACAAAATTAAAGCTGGCGCATAATAAAAAGGTCTGCAATGAATACGATAAAATTAGAGATTGTAACGCCTGAAGGATTAATTTTTTCAGGCAATGCAAAATCAGCCACTTTTCCCGGAAGTGAAGGCGAATTCGGAGTTTTGCCAAATCACGCTGCGCTTTTAACGTCTCTCAAGGTCGGTGTTATAGATATAGAACTTGAGAGTGGCTCAAAAGAGTCTGTTGCTATTAATTGGGGATTTGTAAAAGTTGAAGAGCAAAAAATCACCGTTTTGGCAGATGGAGCTGTAGCTATCAGCGGAAACAGCGATAGTGAAATTGCAACAGCACTTGAAAAAGCGAAAGATCTAATCCAAAGTATGAGCGACTCTAACGTTGCGCTTGCTATGGCAAAAGTGGATTCGGTATCAAAAAAGATATATTGATTTATGAATAACTCATTTTTTGCTTACTTGTCAAATAGTCACCCTGTTACTATATTCGTTTTAGGGTGGCTCTCTTTATATTTTATACTTACTTTTACTATTTTCATAGGAAGATATTTGTATCTATCCAAATGGAAAAATAGAGAACAAGACTCTCTTGAAAAAATGCTGCTTGGAGCAAAATACCCTAAAAACAGTTCGATTTTAAGTAAATTCGTCTCTCAAAACATATCTTACTCGCTCCTTTTAGTCTGTAAAAATGTAGCGGAAAAAAATGTGACTGTCGGGCTTTCGTGGTTATCTATCGTAGCTTCAACTTCACCATTTATAGGACTTTTCGGCACAATAGTGTCTATACTTGAAACATTTGGCAAACTCGGACAAACTTCAAGCGCATCTTTGGCTATTATAGCTCCTGCTATCAGCGAAGCGCTTGTTGCAACGGCAGGCGGTATATTTGTAGCAATTCCTGCATATACTTTTCATATAGTTTTAAGACGCAAAGGATATGATGTTATAGCGTATATCGGACGGCAAATAGATTTAATGCTGGCTGAAAGCAATAAATATGCAAAAGAGCAGGTTTTAAATGGCGATAGATTGGGATGAGCGACCGGAACTTAATATAACTCCGCTTGTTGATATTATGCTGGTTTTACTTGCTATTTTGATGGTTACGACTCCTGCAATAATCTTTGAAGAATTAATAACCCTACCGGACGGCTCAAGAACAGCTTCCGTAAATAAAATACCGCCGTTAGAGATACGAATAGATAAAGCAAAAAACGTTTATATAGGCAAAGATAAATTTGCGCTAAAAAGTTTTCCCGACAACATAATACTAATGTCCAATAAATACGATAAAGAGACAACAATTTATATCAAAGCGGACAGAGAATTGCTTTACAATGATGTTATGTACGTTATGAAAGCTATAAAAAATGCCGGTTTTCTCAAAGTAGCCTTAGAAACAAATGGATAAAACCTATGATGATTGTCGAAAAAAGATATTATCTGACTGGATTTTACATATCGCTCATTTTATACGCAACTATTTTTTGCGCTCTGGCATACTCGATAAGTAAATCCGATATACTCTTTCAACGATTTACAAGCAAAAAAGATGTTTTAGACATTATATTGGTTGAAGCTCCAAAAGAGATACTTACATTAAGTGTGAGCAGTACAATGACTACAACATCGCAGCAAAAATTTGCCTCTGGTCCGGCTTCAGCCAAAACACAAACGGCGGGAGTTCAAGATCTATTTAAAACTATAGATGAGACAAAACTCACACAATCCGGAACAAAACAGTCAACTCCAAGCAGATTGAACGATCAAAACTCCCCGCAAGAAAATGCAAGCAAAATCCTTGATAAATTAGAATTTAAACAACAAACGCTCGTTGTAAAAGGAGCAAGTTCAGGTATTTATGACCCATTTATAGGCAAAATTCAAGATATGTTAGATGAAAAATGGCAAGATACGATTTACACATATTCGGGCGCACAAGCAGAAGTGGAAATTAAAATAGATAAAGTCGGCAGCTTTAGCTATTCTATAGTAACATTATCATATAATAATGAATTTAATGTAAAACTTAAAAGTTTTTTAGATGATATGCAAAAAGAGCATTTCCCTCCATATGAGGGCAATGGAAAATTTAGTATGAAAACAATTTTCAAAGATTTAATGGAGTAATTTTATGAAAAAGCTATTTATTTTTCTAATTAGTACGGTAACTCTTTTCGCGGCTGACGCGACCGTAGAAATAATAAAAAGAATGGATAAGCCTCCGGTTATTCAAATTCAAGATGCAAGCGATTCTGCAGTTAGCAACAAATTTAGAAACAATCTTTTTAAACTGCTTTTGGCAGATTTAAAAATTACCACGTATTATGATGTCAATGAGGCTTATGAAGTCTCTTCATTTGATAGCAATACAAGGGCAGGACACGGCGCAAATATTAAAACAGATTTATTGCTAAAATACCAAATTACAGAACAGTTGGACAACTCCATCGTAACAACTACGAAACTGATAAATGCAAAAACCGGCAATCTCATAAGTCAAAGAAATTTCAAAATATCAAAAGTTGAGCATTATCCCTTTATGTCACATTCTATTATAATGAATGTTGTAAAAGATACAAATCAAGAACCTGTTGATTGGATGGATAAATATGTTATATTTGCAAAAACAACTGCTCCTGGCAAAAGTGAAATAATTATAGCCGACTACACTCTGACTTTTCAGCAAACTATCGTAAAAGGCGGACTCAATGTATTTCCGAAATGGGCTGATAAGAATCAAAATCACTTTTACTATACAAGTATTGGCGGAAGAAAACCGACCATTTATAAAGTATCCCTCATGAGCGGTCAAAGGGAAGAAATTATAAGCGGCGAGGGAATGTTGACAGTATCAGATGTCAGCAGTGACGAAAATAAGCTTTTGCTTACAATGGCGCCAAACGAACAACCTGATATATATTTATATAATTTAGTGACTAAAAAATTGGACAGAATTACAAATTATCGCGGCGTTGATGTCGGCGGAAATTTTGTAGATGATGAAAAAAGGGTAGTTTTTATTTCCGATAGATTAGGTTACCCTAATGTTTTTTCAAAAAAAATAAGCGGGGACAGCAGCGTAGAGCAAATGGTGTACTTAGGAAGAAATAACAGTTCGGCTTCTGCTTATAAAAATTATATAGCCTACTCCGGACGCGATAAAGCGAGTGAATTTGGGGAGCAAACATTTAATTTGTATCTTATATCCACACAAACAAGCAGAATAAGACAGTTAACTTCTACAGGAAAAAATATTTTCCCTCGTTTTTCGCAAGACGGCGGAAGTGTGCTGTTTATAAAAGAGTATGCAAAAGAGAGCGCTTTGGGAATTATACGCTTAGGAGCCAATAAAAGTTTCCATTTTCCTATAAATATCGGCAAAATTCAATCATTGGACTGGTAAATTTAAAAAACTTGTGATAGAATTATGTTTTGAAACTTCATTCTAATAAGGTGGGAGAGAAAATGAATAAAAGTTTATTTTTCGGCGCAATAGCCGTTTTATTTTTACTAAGTGGTTGTACCGACAAAGCTACTGTTGATGTTGGCACTCAGGAAACAGATACGAGAGCAACCAATGCACAATCTACCGATACAACGGTTCGATCTGCGGAAGGCGTTAATGTATCATCAGGTCTAATTGAACGACTTGAGCAAAATGCAAAAAGTGTTTATTTCAATTTTGACCAGTTTGACATTAATACAGGTGCTCAAAAAGCAATCGAAGATAATGCCCGATTATTTAATTTACCGGAAGCTGAAGGTTTGTCTATCAAAGTTGAAGGCAATTGCGATGAATGGGGTACAGACGAATATAACTATGCGCTTGGTCTTAAAAGAGCAAAAGCTGTCAAAGACGCTCTTGTGGCGCAAGGGGTTAACGAAAGTAGAATAACTATCGTAAGTTACGGCGAGAGCAATCCGGCTTGCACAGAATCCTTAAAGTCATGCTGGAGCCAAAATAGAAGAGCGGATTTTAAACTTTTTCAATAAGTTATAGATGAAAAGGTATTTTCTACTATTCGCATTAATAATATCTTATTCGTTATCAGAGCCTTCGGCATTTGATGCCGGAAGGCTTGATACGAATACTCCTTACGGTCTAACCGAAAATGAAAAATACATACTAAATACAAACAAAAAACTCCAGGATATGGATAAAGAGCTTTTTAGCTTAAAAAATCAAATTCATCAACTAATTGAACAGCAAGAGGGTCTAACCTCTGTGCTGGATGCTATAAACAAAAAAATAGCTTTCAGTAGCGAAGCTATTCAAACAAGCAATGAAAACTCAAATTTCTCTATTGAACAATTAAAAGCGGATTTGAAAAATTTGCAAAATTATGTTCAAGAGAGTCGCGAACTTGAAATTACAAATCAAAAAAATGTGAAAACAGTACTCACAGAACTTACATCAATAATTGATAAAACAAACTCTAACTATGTTGCACTTGAGAAAAGAGTGGCTGCATTGGAAAGTAAAAAAAACACAAATACACCCGCGATAAGCAGCAATGAACTAAAATCAATAGCTCCGGAAGAGTTGCTAAAAAACGGTGAAAAACTTTTCGAAGCGAAAAAATATAATGAAGCAAAACCATATTTTCAAGAATTAGTACTAAAAAACCATAGACCTGCTCGCAGCAGTTTTATGTTGGGCGAGATCGCTTATTTTAGCGAGAATTGGAATGAGGCTATCGTTCAATATAAGAAAAGTGTAGGACTTTACGATAAAGCCGACTATATGCCAAAGCTTCTTTATCATACTGCAATATCATTCGACAAAATCAGAGATACAACCAATGCAAATCAATTCTACAAACTTTTGAAAGCAAGCTATCCTGACTCAAAAGAAGCAAAAGCGTCTCCGAACAGATAAAAGTCTGACTATTCTTGTATATTTATGATTTGTAATCTCTTTAAAAAAAGTATTATTGCCATTTTTTTTAATAAATTTAATTTAAGAATATTATTATCAGCTGCAAAAACGGTTATTACTATCAGATATTAATTGCGGTTTTTTTCCCTTGAATGCGGTATATTTCTAATTAGTTTTGTTCTATCGCGGGTTATTGAAATTAAAGTACTGCAATAACAAAAACAACATTTTCAGGCTTCTTAAAAAATAAAGGCTCATCAAAATTCAAATATAAAATAGGTAAAATTTCGCCTTAACCCTCTCTTACTGTGCAAAAATCAAAAAAGCCGCTGATGCTTTTTGATAAACACTGCAAGTGTTGCTTTTTGCTTTGAAGTTGCTTGTTTTTGCTGTTATTTTGCGAAAAGATTACTCTCTCGTCTCCTTCGCGCTTTTCTCATGTGCTTGAGCTAATTTACCCGCTTATATCATTCATTACATAAGTTTTGAAAACACTAAAAAAACCATATCATCTTAATCGTTTAAAACTAAAATATCAATTCATCATCTTTATTTGTTATTGTTCTTGTTTTTGACGGCATCGGGGATTTGATAGTAAAATATTCCTCTTTGCCGTTATAAATGGTTTTCATAACATCTGCAGGTATAGTAAACTTGCGTCTTGTTTCAGGATAAAGCTTTATATAATTCTCCATAAAATAAGCAAACGGCACAGCAGATGTCCTGCCTCCTACTTCTGTCCCACTCATAGGTGAACCGTCATCATTTCCATACCAAATTACTACATTTATATCAGGAACCATTCCGCAAAACCAAGCATCTACATTTTTGTTCGTAGTGCCAGTTTTGCCTGCTACTTCTATACCGTTGACTCTAGCCGCTCTTCCCGTACCTCTCTCCACAGCTGTCTTCAGCATATCTATCATCAAATAATTTTGTGCCGGATTTAAAATTTGTTCTTTTTTGTTTTCAAAAATCTGCTCTTTTCCAAATCTATTGACAATCTTCTTAATCATTACAGGTTCAACAAGAACTCCGCCATTTGCAAACATTCCATAAAATTTGCTATATTCTAAAGGAGTCAGACTAAGACTTCCTAAAGATATTGACAAATCATCGCTTGGAATATTTTTAAAACCCATCTTGCCAAGCTCTTTATATACCATTTCAAGTCCAACGCTCGTTACCAAATTGATAGTAGCGAGATTTTTTGAATATACTATTGCATCTTTTATAGTTATCAATCCTTGAAAACTTCCTTCGATATTCTTCGGAACCCACTCTTTTTCGCTCTCTTCATCAGTATATATTCTTGATATATCAGGAATCAAATCCATCGTAGAATATCCGGAATCTAACGCAATTTGATACAAAAACGGCTTAAAACTACTGCCAAGCTGCCTATTAGCAGAAACAGCGCGATTGTAACTACTGTGAGAATAATTATGTCCGCCCACAAGCGCCAAAATGTCTCCGTTAAAATTATCCAAAACAACAATGGCGCCGTTTTGCAAACTTTGATTTACATCTTGATTTCTCTCCAATATCTTTTGATATCCGAATTCCAAAGCGTTTTGTGCCAATTCTTGAGTTTTTAAATCAATTCCAAGATATATCTTGTATCCGCCGCTTCTTACGTCACTATACACTAAACTTGCCCGTCTGATAGCTTCGTCAACGGCATAAGGTGCCCTGTTTTTAGATAAAGTATCATTGTAAACCACCGGTTGCTCGGCAATAGCAATATTGTACTCTTCTTCATTTATCCAACCCAAAGTGTTCATGCGTCCAAGTACGCTATTGGCTCGCGATAATGATAAATTTAAATGTTTAGTCGGATCATAGCTGTTGGGTTGTTTTGGTATACCGACAAGCATAGCCGCCTCTTTTAATGTGAGTTCATTAAGAGATTTTCTAAAATATCCCTCAGCGGCCGTTCTTATCCCATAGTATCCGTGTCCGAAATAGATATGGTTAAGATATCTCTCCAAAATCTGCTCTTTTGTAAGTTTCTGTTCCACAATAAGTGCTATTAAAGCTTCAATTGCTTTTCTTTTTAATGTTTTTTCACGGGTTAAAAGAGTATTTTTTATCAACTGTTGCGTTAAAGTGCTGGCCCCCTCTGCAAATTTCATATGTCTGATATTTTTCAACGCAGCCCTGAAAATAGCTTCAACATTTATGCCGCTATGCTCGAAAAAAATTGTATCTTCATTGGCTACAAGCGCTTCTATGACATAATAGGGAATATCGTCATACTCTGCGTAGAGTCTGTTTTCGTTATCAAAGTAGTTTGCTACAAGTTCGCCGTTTCTATCAAAAAACTGTGTTGTAAGTTTTGGATTATAGTTTATCAGAGCAATAGATTGATAATAGGCATTTTGATATATACTTGCAAAAACTACAAGAAAATAGACAACTGCGACAATTAAAAAACCTATAGCAATTTTCGCTTTTTTGCTGATGCTTCTAAAATATCTTTTTAAAAATTTTAACCGTGCCGCTACTCTTATCATTGCCTAAAACTCCTTCTTGCAAACTCCACATCAATCAAAGCTTTCGTATAAGCATTGGTTGGCTCTTTAAATAATCTTTTACTCTCACCGCTCTCCACAATATATCCTTTTTTCAATACAATGCACTCTTTACATACTCTCTTTGCCAAAGATAACTCGTGTGTCACAAACAGCATCTCAAATCCCATTTTTTCATGCAACTCCTCCAAAAGCGCGATGATTCTCTCTTTTGTATCAAAATCAAGTGCGGTAGTAGGTTCGTCCAACATGAGCAATTTGGGATTCTGCACAAGCGAAAATGCTATGATAACGCGCTGAAGCTGTCCACCGCTAAGTTCGCTTGGAAATCTATCAATAAGGGATTTGTCCAATTTTACCATATCCAAACACTCTGCTATTTTATCTTTGCTTGCAAAAAACTGTTTTGATATTTTTGTCATAGGAGATAACGCCGTAAATGGATTTTGCGGTATAAAAGCTATATTTTTCCCAAGTGAAAATTCAAAATCGCTATACAAATCAATACTGCATGCAAGACTTTTCGGAAGCAATCCTAAAATAGCTTTTAGGGTCAAACTTTTGCCGCTTCCGCTCTGTCCTACTATAGCAAGCGAACCGTTTAATTTAAAAGCTATATTGAGTAACTCTTTGCCACCGTTTAAAATTCTAAGCTCTTTGCACTCCAGCATTATCAAAACTCCAAAAACGGCAATAATTTTTCAATACTAAGTCCCATTGCCGTGCTCTCAAATCCTTCAACACTTTTAATGTAAGGCTTACAAAATCCTTCTACCATGCAAGCTCCTGCCTTGCCTGACCATTCGCCGCTTTTTAAATACTCGCTCAAATCCTTTTTATCAAATTTTTCGAATTTGTATCTTGTCAAACTCAAATCGCTAAACTCCAAATGTCTGCTTTTATAAATCATGCACGTAATAATATCCACTTCGTTGCCACTTTGAAGTTTCAGCATCTCTTCGGCCTCTTTTTTATCTTTAGCTTTTAAAAGAATTTCTCCATTTGTGCAAACAACGGTATCGGCAACAATAAACGGCATATCAAGAGTATAGCTTTTTAAATAAGCTTTAAACTTGCCTTTTGTTATTTCATACACATACTCTTCGGGGTTTTTTATCGTTATGTTACTTTCATCAAAATCACATCTACGTATAGTAAATTTTATACCGGCATTTGTTAAAATTTTTGCTCTTGTCTGCGAGCTTGAACCAAGCGCTATCAAATTTCACCAACCTCGTATAATATTCCCGAAAAATACGGCTACAAGCCCAAAAAATAAAATAATAGGAATAAGATATTTTACTATGAGCATAATATTTTCATGTGTTTCTATCAGCAGATTTTTTTCAAATGCTTTAAGTGCATTTTTATACTTTTTGTATATATAAATCATATTGAACACTATGAAAATCCAAACTGCCTCTTTTATGTGCATCATTGCGCCATAAGTAGGATTATCATTTCTAAAATGTAATCCTACAGCAAGAAAAATAGAAACTATCATTATGATAAAAAGCGCAGCCAATGCAAAAATAAAAAATCTCTTAAGCAATCTCATGTATAAGATATAACGCTCTTCATCATCACTAATTGCCTTTTCAACAGGACTGTAAAACAAAAAACGAATAGCAAAAAGAGCGCCCAAAAGCATTGTCACGCCAACTACGTGAATATACATAAATATATCGCCATAACGTTCAAATGCAAATAAGATAAACTCTTTCAATTTTTAACCTTTCAAAATTTTTTCTGCGTATTTCAATGCCGCTTTTTTTGCTTCTTGTATTTTAGATGCATCTTTGCCGCCGGCTTGTGCAAAATCATCCCTTCCACCTCCACCTCCACCTACAATGGAAGCTATCTCTTTTATCCATGCTCCGGCTTTTATAATGTTATTTTTTGAACCTGATGCGATTGTTACCCTGCCTTCTTGTTCTTGAAAAAATAAAACGGCAACTTTGTCTTTTTGGTTTTTAATCTCATCAATACGGTTTTTTATATCTCCGGCTTTAAGTTCGTCTACGATAACCTCAACGTCTTCTATCATAACGCCTTCTATCTTTTTGCTGATATTAGACTCAAGCGAATTGATTTTACCTTTGAGCTCTTTTATGTCGTTTTTCAGTCTCTCTACGCCTATTAAAATATCTTTGTTTTTGACCTCTTCTCTTATCTTGCCAAGTTCTTCTCTCCAAGATTTTGCGGCATTTAACGCCGCTTTGCCGCAAAAAGCCTCTATTCTTCTCACACCTGCGCTCACGCCGCTCTCTTTTATTATCAAAAAGCTTCCGATTGTACCCGTACTTTTTACATGCACGCCGCCACAAAACTCAACGCTGATGTCGCCAAACTTTACTACCCGCACAACAGAGCCGTATTTTTCGCCAAACAACGCTATAGCGCCGCTTTTTTTGGCATCTTCCATGTTCATCTCTTGCGTAATATTCGGTATGTCGCTTAGTATTGCATTATTTACAAAATCTTCCACTTGTTTCAACTCTTGAACACTCAACGCTTTTGGGTGCGAAAAATCAAATCTGAGTCTCTCGTCTTCCACCAAAGAACCTGCTTGTGTTACATGATGCCCGAGCACAGCTCTTAATGCGCTATGCAAAAGATGCGTTGCCGAGTGATGTTTTGCTGTCTCTATCCTTTTATCTTCAACAATAGCCTCAACCTCTTCATCGCTTCTTAAAACAGTATTTGTATTTACATGTATAAGGTTTAACTCAAAGAATTTTTGCGTATCTAAGACTTGAGCTTTTCCGGCAAGTTCGCCGCTGTCTCCACACTGTCCGCCGCTTTGTGCATAAAAAGGAGTAACATCAAGCAACACCCAACCGCAAGTTTTAGCGTTCAATTTCTCGACTCTTTTAAAATTATCATCCAAAAGCGCCAAAATTTTAGCCTTTGTTTTTGTTGTTTCATATCCTACAAATCTGTTTACTCCAAAGCTCTCCAAAAGCTCTTTGAAATCCCCATGCACAGCTTTATCTCCACTGCCTTTCCATGAAGCTTTAGCACGCTTTTTTTGTTCGCTCATAAGTTCGTCAAACCTGCCTATATCAACGCTTATCTTTTTATCTCTTAACATATCCTGTGTCAAATCCAAAGGAAATCCAAAAGTGTCGTAGAGCTTGAAAGCCGTATCGGCGCTAAATTCATTTTTTGTCTTTTTCAACTCACTTTCAAAAAGCTCCAATCCCGAAGCTATTGTGGCAAAAAATCTCTCCTCCTCAAGAAAAATTTGCCCTTTTATCATCTCTTTTTTTTGCGTTAAATATGTATAATGTTCGCCCATCAAATCACTTAAAACATCTATTAATTTATACATAAAAGGTTCTCTAAGACCCAGAAGATATCCATGTCTTACAGCCCTTCGCAAAATACGTCTTAGCACGTATCCTCTGCCCTCTTTGTCAAAATTAACACCCTGCGCAAGCAAAAATGCAACGGAGCGAATATGGTCGGCTATAACTCTGTAACTTGCGCCGCTATCACTGCTATATGGTTTGCCGCAAAGCTGTGCGGTTTTTTCTATAAGCGGCATAAATAAAGAGCTTTCGTAATTGTTTAATTTGCCTTCTTTTATCGCAGTGACTCTTTCAAGCCCCATTCCGGTATCAATTGAAGGTTTTGGAAGAGGCGTTAATTTTCCGTCCGCTCCTCTTTCATACTGCATAAAAACGAGATTCCAAATCTCCAAAAACCTATCCCCGTCTCCGCCCATATAATCCTCAACACCATTAAAATGTTCCGCACCTTGGTCTATAAATATCTCGCTGCAAGGTCCGCAAGGTCCGGTATCGCCCATCTGCCAAAAATTATCTTTATCGCCAAATCGCACAATTTTGCTTTTATCTATATGCTGTGACCAGATATTTTCAGCCTCATCATCTTCAGTATGTACAGTTACCCAAAGTTTATTTTTATCAAATTTCAAAACTTCCGTTACGAATTCCCATGCGTAAGCTATCGCCTTCTCTTTAAAATAATCTCCAAACGAAAAATTTCCAAGCATCTCAAAAAATGTATGATGACGCGCCGTATAACCAACATTATCAAGGTCGTTATGTTTGCCTCCGGCTCTTATACAAGTTTGGCAACTTGCGGCTCTCGGCGGCTTCGGAACTGAGAGCTCTCCTGTAAATATACTTTTGAAAGGCACCATACCTGCATTGGTAAAAAGCAGCGTCTCATCTTCGGGAACTAAAAGGGAGCTTTGAACTACTTCGTGTCCCTTGCTCTCAAAAAATTTTAAAAACTCTTCTCTTATATCCATGTGTCTCTTTTCCCTAAGCTGTAAAAAAATGTTATATTTTATCTAAAAACAATTAAAATGATTTTATTCGCTTTTCGATAGAATACCGATCATGCAAAAATATGCAAGGGGAAAAAGTGACAAAAAAGATTTTAATTATCAACGGACATCCCGATGGGGACAGCTTAAACTACGCTATTGCAAGCGCTTATCAAAGAGGAGCTATAAAAAGCGGAGCGACTGTCGAAAGGATAAATATAGGCGAGCTTGATTTTGATTTAAATTTAAAATTCGGCTACAAAAAAGATATGGAATTAGAACCTGATCTTAAAGATTCTATAGAAAAGATAAAAAGAGCTGAACATATAGTATTTATTCATCCGTTATGGTGGGGGTCATATCCTGCTATAATGAAAGGTTTTATTGATAGAGTATTTTTGCCGAACGTAGCGTTTAGCTATGATAAAAACAACAAAAGAGAGATGCTTCTTCAAGATAAAAGCGCAAGAATTATCGTAACTATGGAGCAGCCGGTTTGGTATTATAAATTTATATGCCACTCTCCGAGCATACAGCAGCTCAAAACTATTACTCTCACTTTTTGCGGCGTTAAATCAAAACATATTAGGTCTACTATTTTCGGCTCTGTTTCAAACTCTACGCAAAAAAAGCGCAAACAGTGGCTTTTGCATATAGAAAAATTAGGAAGTATTGAAGCTACGATTGAGAATTAGTCATTTAAAAAACCGAATTAAAAAAATTTTAATTATATAAAGATATGATTATGTTCATATATTTCATGCTAAAAAATAGCTTTTGAAAATAAGGACGAAAAGATGGCTGGAGATGTTTTATTTGAAAAACTCAGAATCTGGGCGGACGAAAACGATATAGATGATTTGCAATATGACTCCAAATTCGGAAGCGAAAGAGGTATACCTCGTGATAAACAAAAATTTTTATCGTTGAAAACAGTAAATTTATCCCGCTCGCATCTTACTCAAGTGCCAAAAGAGCTTTTTTATCTGAATCTTTCAACATTAAGACTCTCCGACAATCAAATCACACAATTACCTCAAGCAATAGGAAATCTTCACAATCTTCAAGAACTCAATATGTCAAATAATGCTCTTGCGGATGTTCCTAAAGAGCTTTTTGACTTGGTAAACTTGAAGCGTCTTATACTTAGCGTAAATCAGCTTATATATCTGCCGCGCGAACTTGAAAATCTTGAAAATCTTGAACTGCTTGATTTGGAATATAACCAATTAAGAGGATTGCCCGAAGAGCTTTTTGGGCTGAAAAAATTAAAAAAACTATCCGTATGGAAAAATCTTTTAGGCGAAATTTCACCCGGCATCGGAGCACTCACCGCTTTGGAAGAGTTAAATCTGAGAGATAATCATATAGAGAAGCTCCCTCGTCATATAAGCACTCTATCCAATCTGATAAAATTTGACATGCGAAACAATAAACTCGCAGAATTACCCAAAGATATAGCCGGTTTAAAAAATCTAAAAGAGCTTGACTTGAGCAATGACTTAGGGTTTGAAAACATCAATCAGTTAAAACATTTACCGTCCGAAATCGGCGGATTGACAAATTTGGACAAACTAAATTTATGCAACAATAAAATTGTAGACTTACCGGAAGAGTTCGGCAATCTTGCAAAACTTACAAAATTAAATCTTTCAAATAATTCACTTGACGAATTACCGGAAAGTTTTGGAAAGCTTGAGAGTTTAATGGATTTAGACCTTGGAGTGAATAATCTGAAATCTCTACCCAAAGAGATAACAAACTTAAAACTTTTAAGACTCGATCTGTCTCAAAATCCCGAACTTGTTCTTAATAACGAACAGATAGAATGGATAAAAACGATTCAGATAGTTCATTGGAACAACGAAGAAAATTTATAATTAAAAGCTCGCAAAAAAGCTATTACAATAAAATCCTAAATGGTCGTGCTTGTGATTTTATCGGTGCTGTTTGCTATGTCAGAAATTGCCTCCAAAAGTCTGTCTACATCCTCTTTTGTGTGGCTAAAGTGTAAAGTTATTCTAACCCAGCTCGGCTTTAGCAACAAATTATCATCATCTTGCAATCCCATTAAGTCGTGCCCATAAGGACCTGCGCAATTACATCCGGCTCTTACTTGTATACCATATTTTTCACTTAAAATTTTGGCAGCATCGTAAGGATTGATATTCTTTATATTCAAAGAAAATATCGGCAATTTCTCTTGTACATGATTGCAATACAGCTCAACATTTTTCATCTTTTGTATATGAGAGCCGAAATAACATTTAAGTTCATTTTCCATGCGAACTATATTCTCAAGTCCTATCTCATCTCTTAATTCGTATGCAAAAGCCGCTTTGATAAATTGTATGATTCCGGGAGTCCCGGCATCTTCTCTTATCTCAAAGTCTCTATTGTATAATTGCGCGGTTCTCGAAACATACTCAACTGTTCCTCCGCCTGCAAAAGTAGGCATAACATTATCGACACAAAGCTCTTTTCTGATAATCAAAATCCCGGAACTTCCCACACCTCCCAAAAGTTTATGGGGCGACAAAAAGAGTGCGTCGTAAAAATGCGAATCTATGTCCATATGAGGCGATGCCGTAGCACCATCAAGTGCAACAACGCCGCCATACGATTTGACAAGTTTATAGATAGCCTTATAATCGCTTAAGATCCCGGTTACATTTGAAGCCACATTAAATGAAGCGATTATTTCACGTTCTCTATTTTTTTCTAAAATCTTTTCCAGAGCCTTGATATTTATAACACCATTATTGTCAAGCGGAATTCTTTTGAGTTCGCAAAGAGCCTCTCTGAAACTAACCTCATTTGAATGATGCTCGTAAGGACCGACTAACACCAAAGTCGCCTTGCTTTTATCAATATCTATCCCGAGCCGTTTTTTCGTCATAGGCGGAATATAAAGCCCCAGCAACTCTTGAAATTTTTTTATGGCTCCAGTGCTTCCCGTTCCGCAAGGCAATATATAAAAGCTATCGGTTACTTTCAAAGTTTTGCGTAGACTGCTTCTTGCATTTTTATAATATTCGTTTGTTCTGATAGCATTTGAGGAGGCTTCCGAGTGCGTATTAGCATAAGTTTTTAAAACTTCCGATATTTTCTCTTCTATTTTTTTATAAGCAAGACCTGACGCCGTATAATCAAAATACAAGATGTTATTATCCAAAATTATATTCGAACGAATCTCTTGCACGTAAAATATCCTTGTCTCATTTTATAAAAAAATAAAATTATATCAGCAATCAAAAAAAATGCAAACAATACGAATAAAAAAGTTTTTTGCGATTTCGTATCAAGCCAGATTCTGTCATATACCACGGCCTCTTTTTGTTTTTATCGTTACAAAAAATGCTCGGGAAAAATAAGTTGTTTGCACATTTTATGCGCTAATTGCATATAAAGAGTTTTTCTTTAACCGACAACTAAAGTTTTTTATGTGCTATATTACAAATAAAAGGAAGGTTTGGGGTAATCATGTATATGCTTTTGTATCAATTAAACTCTGCCGATTTTGAGCCAAAGTTTATGATAAAAAATAAATACAACATTGTGATAATTCAACACTTTTGCAGATATGTACAAAAACTTTTTAAGACATACGGATGAAAAGTTGTCAAGCAACCGGGACTAAAATTTGTAGACATGAAAAAGCTTTTAGCTTAGTCGGGAATAATTTTTAACTCAACAAAAGTGAGTACATACGTTCCACACTATTGAAGCTCCTGCAAAGCTTTACGATAACAATGATAACTGATTGTCAAATATTGTATGAAATGTGCAAGTAGGTTAAAAAGGTATTGTAGCAAGCAACCTGAATAGAACAAGACAAGATAGTACAAAAACTATTTTAGTTAAAATCTCTTTACGTTTTACTGTTAACATGTTGACCCCTTAAAAAGTTTGCCATTATAATATATAAGCTACAAAAAGCAAAAAGCGGCTTAAGGTTACTACCAGACAACAAGTTTATCACCAGAAATTGACCAAGTCTCATTTCAGTAAACATTATAATATAATTAAATACGAAATAAAAATTAATTTATTTTCTTAATGTTATAAACCGCTTCATCTTTTTTATCCATTGATAGTTTCTTGCACATCCAATATATAAACTCGATACAACCTTTCTATCAACTCAATAAAAATATCTCAATAAATATCATTCGAATTTCAATACAACTTTCATCACTTTAAATCCGCCATCAGCTCTTCTAATATCATCTCTAACTTTTCAACGGAAGCTATTTCGCAGCATTCATCAAAAGAGTGAGGAAATTTTATATTGGGGCCAATTGACGCTACTTGAATATTCGGATTAATACTCTCAAAAATACCACACTCAAGCCCTGCATGCATCGCCTTAAACTCTACATTTCTAAAAAATTTTTGCATTATTTTTCGAACTCTTTTTGCAAAAGGTGTAATATTAGCCCTCCATGGAGCAGAAAAGTTTTTCGTTTTCACATCAAATCCAAAATTTTTTAAAAAATCACTACTGCTTTTCTTCAGCTCCTCCAAAGCTTTTTTCTCCATAGCTCTTGCAAAAAACTCCACAATAATCTTATTATTATCCGTCCTAATAGTTGATAGATTGATACTCTCGTTTGGGATTTTAAGCTCATCGTTAAAAGAGCGCACACCTTGTGTAAAATTTTGAAGCATGCTTATAATACTCCTTGAATGCGTCAGAATATCGCTGCTTTTTTCCACCTTTTTTATGTTCAAAAATCTATTTTTCAGCGTGAAGTTTTTTGGAGCACAAATCGTTGCATACGCATTTTTTGGTATGGAATTTATCCTCTCGCCGCCATTTATAGCCATTAATTCACAATCATTATCTGCAAGCTCTTGCGCTAAAATTTTGATAGCATTTGGAATATTTTTGTCTATATCAACACCGGAATGTCCGCCTTGCAAATCCTTCACACTTATCTCATATGTCATAAGATTATCCTTTGCAGACTTTTTTTGTGCGCTTATCTCTCCTACTATATCAACTCCGCCGGCACATCCTATAAATATATTCCCCTCCTCTTCACTGTCAAGATTTAAAAGATATGGCGCTGCTATTTTGTGCCCCAAATTATTGGCTCCGATAAGCCCCACCTCTTCATTGGATGTAAAGAGAGTCTCTATATTGTCGTAACGTTCCATCATTGACATCATCAAAGCAACGCCTATGCCGTTATCTGCTCCAAGAGTCGAATTTTCGGCTTTTATCCAACCTCTCTTTTCGTATATTTCAACATTGGGTGCGTCTCCGAGACAAACCATATCATAATGTGATTGCAAGCAAATGAGCGGTTTTTGCTTGATACATAATATATTGTCGGCTTTGTCCACTTTTACGCTATATCCGACAGACTTGGCAAACTTGACAATAAAATCCCTCATCTCATCCGCATCAAAACTGCACCTTGGTATCTTTGAAAAATGCCTAAAATGTTCCATCGCCGTTTTCATAATTCTAACCTCTAAATTTTACGCATTATGCTATTATTCTTTTTGTAAAGAAAAGTTTAAGAGATAAAAGATGAGTGAAAAATCACAAAAACAAAAAGAGCTTGCCTCGTTATGGAAAAACATAAAACCTCTAAGACAAGCAATAGATAAACTACCTATTTTTAAAACTTCGGTGACATTTGGCGACATTTTTCAAATCAACATAGAACATATTGACACAAAATATGAATCTCAGATAAAAGACACTGCGCTTTTGCTTCGTTCTTGGCGAAAAGGTCCTTTTAAAATAGGAGATCTTTTTATAGATGCGGAGTGGAAAAGTTTTATCAAATATAATCTCCTGCGTCCGCATTTTGATTTAAAAGGTAAAAAAATAGCCGATGTCGGCTGCAACAACGGATATTATCTTTTTAAAATGCTTGAAGAAAAACCAAAAAAACTAGTAGGATTTGATCCTGTACCATTATTTTGGTGTCAATTTGATTTTATCAACCACTTCGCAAAAACGGATATTTTATACGAGCTTTTGGGCATAGAGGATTTGTTAGGTTATGAGGAAAAATTTGATGTGATTTTTTGTCTTGGCGTTTTGTATCACAGAAGCGATCCTATAGGCTGTTTAAAATCACTTTTCAGCGCACTTGAAAAAGATGGGGAGTTATTTTTGGACACTTTTATGATTGAAGGCGATGAAGATATGGCATTGTGTCCTAAAGGAAGCTATTCAAAAATATCAAATGTCTATTTTATTCCAACCATAAGTGCTCTGAAAAATTGGTGCGAAAGAGCTGGATTTAGCAAATTTGAAGTATTGGCAAAAAGACCAACCGATACGACCGAGCAAAGAAAAACAGAGTGGATTTTAGGACAAAGCCTCGAAGACTTTTTAGATCCTGATGATAATTCAAAGACACTTGAAGGCTATCCGTCGCCAAAAAGAGTATACGTTAAAGTAAAAAAATAGATTTATACTTGCATACAAAAAGATAAAAAAACAGCTTTGGTAAAATTGTTCGAATCAAACGCTGCATTTTTAAATTTATATAAATATTAAAACTTTGTATTTAAATAGCCATTAACTCAATATGTAACGAAAATACTCACTTTTAAATTAAAAATTTTTCCGGAGATATTTATAAATATTCAAGCCATAACGGCAGATTTTTTTGCTCCGTTTTTACGCTTGTGCTATCGCCGTGTCCCGGATAAACGCTTAAATCTTCTTTGAATTCCAAAAATTTTAAGATGCTTCTTTTCATATCTTCAGATGAACTGTACGGAAAATCAGTTCTACCTATCGAGTTTTTAAATAGAAAATCACCGCTAAAGATAACGTTGGCTATTTTAATGATACTGCATCCGGGAGTATGACCAGGAAAATGCAAAAACTCTACAATGTCTCCTCCTATCTCAAATTTTTGGTCTCCATCAACTTCAACATCAGGAACGCTCGAATCCATTCCATACCCAAATGTATCATTTTGTAACATGAATATATCTTTTTTTGGTGTATATAAAACGGTCTTTAAACTCTCTTGTAATTTGCGATTTGACCACACATGATCAAAATGTCCGTGCGTATTTAAGATAGCTAAAGGTGTTTTTACTCTGCTTTTCACCCAATCTGCAGCATCAACGCCGGGATCTATAATAATCTCGCCTCTGGGTAAAAAAACTATATAGCAATTTGTCTGAAAAACCCCCATAGGCTTTGATAAGATTTGCATTTTAAGAACTCCTATTTTTTATATAATAATATCAAATTTTTAAAGTTTGACAGAATAAACAAAAATTTGCCCACAATACTTAAAAAGATACAATTAATATTTGTTTTAGTACAATTTATATATTTTCAAAGCGACAAATTAATTTTTTTAATATGAGTCGACAAGAGGAGTTAACTTATGAGAGAGATACCATTTTTCAAACCATCTATAGATAAAACGGAGATGGAACTCGTCAATAGTGTGTTGGATAATAATGAAAAACCCGATAAAGCTGAAAAACTTGAAGCTAACATAAAAAAATATATAGGTGCAAAATACGCTATAGCCACGTACAACGGAACATCGTCTATGCATCTTGCTATGTGCGCTTTGGATTTAAAGCGGGGCGATAAATTTGTATGTTCGGTAAATTCAGCTCCTGTTGTAGCAGAAGTAGTAAGGCATTTTGATGCCGAACCGATTTTTGTTGATATAAATGCTGATGATTTTAATATATCTATAGATAAATTGAGCGATACACTCGCAAAACAAGCTCACAAAAAACTAAAGGGGGTCTTTATATCGCACATAGCGGGTCAGCCTTCGGATTTAGACCCAATATATGAACTATCGAAAAAATATAACGTCAAAATTGTAGATGACGCTATGAGCGCATTCGGAGCTTCATATAAAGACAAAAGATTGGGTTCATCTCTGCTTGATTCAGAAATATCATGTTTTAGATTTTCTCCGCAGTTAAAATATTCAATTGCCGGCGGAGGCGTCATGACAACATCCAACGAAGAGGTAAACGATAGGGCAAGACTTCTTAGAAATCATGCGATGGTAAGCGCGGGATGGGATAAGTTCGGAAATTTGGGATATATCTACAATGTAGTTGACATAGGAGTCAAATACGATATAAACGAATTAAATGCGGCTTATGTTTTAGGGCAACTCTCAAAAATGGATAAATTCATAGCAAGGCAAAAAGAGATAGCCTCTATCTATGATAAAGAGCTGGCAAATTGCCCTCATGTACAAATTCCGATTAAAAAACGAGACCACATATACAATCAATACATCATAAAAATAGATAAAAATCGCGATAGTTTTGCAAAAGCATTGAAAGAGGTTGGGATATTTACAGGACTTCACTATATACCGCTACATCTTTTATCTTATTACAAAACAAAATACGGCTTGAAAGTCAATGATTTTCCGACAGCTTTGACGAATTATCAGCAAATTCTGTCCATACCGATTTATGCGGCTATGAGCGATAATGACGTTTTATATATTTGCGAACAAATAAACAACATCGCCAAAAATCGTGTTTAATCGCTTATCTGTTTTATGGATAGAAAGATATTTTTATTGCCCGAATATATTCGGGCGTTTTATCTCTTATCTGCTTCTTCCCATTAGTTTTTTGTGGTGTTTGTGCGCAAAAATAAGACGTGCCTTTAAAAAACCCGTTGACTATCACATACCAATCATAAGTGTTGGAAATTTAACCATAGGCGGCAGTGGCAAAACTCCGATTTGTATCGCCATAGCAAAAGAGATAAAAAAACCGGCTATTGTTTTAAGAGGTTACGGTCGCTTATCAAAAGGGCTATTTTTAGTAAGTAATTTGGGCGAAATTTTGTGTGATATAAGGATAAGCGGCGATGAGGCGATGTTATATGCCAAAGAATTAAAACACGCTTGGATAATTGTGAGTGAAAACAGAGCAAAAGGCATACTAAAAGCAAAAGAGCTTGGCGCGCAAGTTGTCATTTTAGATGATGGTTTTGGCAAAACAAACATCAAAAAGTTTGATATTTTAATTCGTCCGAATCCCGCTCCTGCAAACACCTTTTGTATCCCATCTGGAGCTTATAGGGAAAGTATAAAAAATTACAAAAATGTAGATTTGGTTTTAGAGGATGGAATTGACTTTGAAAGAATAGTCAATATTAAAAACCACTCTGAAAAAATGGTACTTGCGACCGCTATAGCGAATCCTTCAAGGCTTGATAAGTTTTTACCCTCGTCCGTAATAGCAAAGAAAACTTTCCCCGATCACTACATGTTTAATGAAAATGAACTTTTAGAGCTTCTAAGCTCAAACGATGCAACTTCAATTCTCACTACAACAAAAGATGCCGTAAAAATGGAAAAATTTACTCTGCCTTTATCTATTTTAGAACTTGAGATAAAACTCTCCTCGCATATAAAAAAAACACTAAAATCATATATCAAAACTCAAACTCTACTTTAAAAATCTATTTTTGAAATCCAAGAATAAAATGCCATGCGGCGATAAAATTACATTTTCAATGCTGCTAAAATCTTTTTTATCTTTTGTAAGATATCATTACGAGCATATTTTTATTTAGGATAAGTCTTATGGGAAGAGCATTTGAATATCGCCGCGCAGCAAAAGAGAAACGATGGGATAAAATGTCCAAAGTATTTCCAAAACTTGCAAAATCGATAACGGTTGCAGTAAAACAAGGCGGAAGCGATCCGGAAATGAACTCCAAACTTCGTACTGCGATTTTAAACGCAAAAGCACAAAATATGCCTAAAGATAATATTGACGCAGCAATCAAAAGAGCTTCAGGCAAAGACGCTCAAGATATAAAAGAGATTTGTTATGAAGGCAGAGCGCTTCATGGAGCACTGGTACTCGTAGAGTGTGCTACCGATAATCCCACAAGAACTGTTGCAAATATAAAAGCACACTTTGGAAAATGCGGCGGACAAATACTTCAAAACGGCTCTTTAGAGTTTATGTTTTCAAGAAAAGCCGTTTTTGAATTTGATAAACCTGCGGATTTAAATACGGACGATTTGGAGCTTGCTTTGATTGACGGCGGACTTGAGGAACTGGAAGAAAATGGGGGAGTTTTTTATGCATACGCAGCATATTCTAACTTCGGTTCTTTATCTTCAGTGTTCGAATCGCTTGGTATCGAACCAAAAAAATCAACGCTTGAATATATTCCGAATACACCTGTTGAATTCGGCGAAGAACAGTTGTCAGACATCGAAAAACTTATCGATCGTTTGGAAGATGATGACGATGTGCAGGCAGTTTATACAAATATTGCGTAACAACGCTAAAAACTTATATATTTCTAAAAATCATTTTAAATACAAAATTTATATGATCATTTTAGCTACTTACTTGCTTTTTTACCCATTTTTTAGATAAAATTTATACTAAATTTGATGTAAAGGGCTATGAAAATGAAAATATCTATTATGATCAAAGCATTGATGATTATAATGCTTGGAGGATTTCTGTTCTTTGGATGCGGTGGTGGTGATGGAGAAATCTGCTATACAAACTGCTCTGGTTCTGGAGGTGACAACGGTGGCGATGACGGCACCGGAGGAGACGGAGGCGGTGATGATGAAAGTAGCGATGGAGCGATAAGCGCTCATCTACGATACGACTCGTTAGAATATAATATCACAGATTATAGAGGTATGTTTAACCTTGTTGCACCAAATCAAGTCGAACCTGAAGACTTGGACAATCACTCGGTTTCATACCAAAAAGAGATTATATATCACGATGTAGATGTGGGCATAGCTTCGAGGTTATATTCGTTAATGGATGGGTTTTTTTATCCTGAAGTAGCTTGTATTTATGAAGACTCGCCGCCATACTGCGAAGTGTTTGCGCGAACAAATTTACCAAGCAGTTTAGTGACAAGCGACGGTATAAAATCAGTATTTATTGCATTTAATCAAGGAGAAGCTACAGGATGTGCCGATGGTCCGGTATGCGACATAACATTGATAGTGCGTGCTGATTCAAAATATCAAAATAACACCAATAACGGCATACAATTGAATCTGTTTAAGCAAGCAGTTGTGGAAGACGATATAGGTTATATATATGGGAATGATATGAAAAATGTTTTGCGCGATATCGAGCGAAATGCTACAGCGGTAAGTCTTGTTACATACACCAGATATCTTGACATGAACTTATCAGCATATAGTGATGTTAATCGTACTATAAGAACCTATACCGATCAATTGACCGTTAATAATGGGAGTAGAGCGCAGACAACTTCACCGCAAATTCCTATGCAATCAAGCGGCGATGATGGTCAGGGTGCTACTCAATATTTTAATGGGGCACTTTATGGACTTGGAAACAAATATGTATTTGAATCAAAACCGGTGGATTATGACGTAAATGAAACAGATTTAAGCGGACCGCACTATTGGATGGCAAATGTATCTACGCCTGATGATTTTAATATGATAACACTTTGCCAAAAAACAGTAAATGCGACTAGTGCGTCACAGGGGCAGCCGGCTACCAATGCAACTTATACATGCGAGGAGGGGAAAGGCAACATAACATCCAACTGGACCATTCTAGGACAAGATGTTGATTTGAGCTGGTGGTAGCACCTTAAGTAAAATCGGCGTAAAATACCGATTTTACTTTATATCTAAAATCTCTTTGGTTTTTTGATCTACAAATTTTGCAAATTCATCACTGTCGTTTTGAGCTTTACACAATTCGTACGATGTTATCTCTAAGGTATTTGCGATATTTTTATAATGTATACCAAGTTCAAAATCAGTCTCCGAATTGTCGATCGTAAAAGAGATAGGATACACGACAATATTTGCAGGCGCAATGTTCTTTAGAACTTCCGGAAAAGATGGTTCCAGCCACTTTATCGGTCCTAACTTTGACTGATACGCTAAATGTATATCGACAAATTGCACTCCTTCATCTTTTAATCTTTTGCTCAGAATTTCAATATGTTGTTTGATGTGGTTTTCATAAGCATCTTTTTTGGCAATCGAACAAGGCAGCGAATGAGCTGAAAATATAAGATGCGCGTCTTGTTTGTAATGCCTTTTTATTTCATCTATAATAGTTTGATTGAAATATTTATCATCGAAAAAATAGTCTATTGTCCGCAGCTTTACGGATGTATCTTGAAAAAACGCTCTGGCTTCATCAAATGAAGAGAGTGTGGTCGTTGATGAAAAGTGCGGATATAATGGAAAAAGTAAAACCTCGTCATAATTTTTATTTTGAAAAATATCTGCGATTTTGGGGTTTGTATAACGCATAGCAAAAAAAACATCATACTTGCCGTTTGATAGAATATTTATCTTATCAACAAGATTTTGAGTATGCAAATAAATCTTGCTTCCTCCTATTAAATTATAATTTTCCCAAACTTTTTTTGAACGCAAAAATGTTATCAAAGGGGAGATAATATATCTTATTGGAGAAGCTATAATGCGTCTGTCCAAAAACATATTTCTTAAAAACTCTTTTAATTCTTTTTTGCTTCGCGCCCCACCCATATTTAGCAAAACAACCGCTTTTTTCAAAATATCTCCTTTAATTTTTGCAAAACTTTTTGTACAATTTTTATGTTGAACAAAAGAAAACCAGAAACGATCAAAAGGGGGTTATTTGTATATTTAATACAACACTTGTATCAGTTCAAGTTTAAAATTTTAGATAATTATATCGAAAACATCGAAGATTTCAATACAACATTTGTATCAGTTCAAGTATAAAACTAATTGTATTAATAACTATGCAGACGAATTTCAATACAACATTTGTATCAGTTCAAGCTAACTTTACAGTGTTTCGGTAAGGAGTTAATACTAATTTCAATACAACATTTGTATCAGTTCAAGGAAACGAAAAACGGCAACGAAAGCGGTACGAGCTTCATTTCAATACAATATTTGTATCAGTTCAAGAAAATGATAATGATAAAAATGACACATTGCTACTTAAATTTCAATACAACATTTGTATCAGTTCAAGATGGATTATGACAGTGCAAGCATCGAATGCAATCACGAATTTCAATACAACATTTGTATCAGTTCAAGTAAGAAAAAAATACCCTAATAAATGTGAGTACAAACAATTTCAATACAACATTTGTATCAGTTCAAGTGTGTGTAGGCTGTGGGCAAGGGATACTCTTTGTGTATTTCAATACAACATTTGTATCAGTTCAAGTTTTACGAAAAAAGCCAAAAAAGCAAGAGGCAAAAGAATTTCAATACAACATTTGTATCAGTTCAAGACACGCCTTTTATCCTCTACTAAAAACCTTTTCTTGCATTTCAATACAACATTTGTATCAGTTCAAGCCAAATCTCTCTGCTTCAAAATATACTTTAGTACAATTTCAATACAACATTTGTATCAGTTCAAGAGTTAGACAATCTTTTAGATGAAAGGAATGACAAAATTTCAATACAACATTTGTATCAGTTCAAGTTCTCCAAAAACGGAATTAATATAAAAAAAAATAAATTTCAATACAACATTTGTATCAGTTCAAGATTTTTTAGGGCTTGCGTATGCGTTTTGCCGTACGGTATTTCAATACAACATTTGTATCAGTTCAAGAACAACAAAAACTTTGCTAAAAACAAAAAAAAAACTATTTCAATACAACATTTGTATCAGTTCAAGGAGCTGCAGAAAACGCTGATTGAAAAATGGGAGGAATTATTTCAATACAACATTTGTATCAGTTCAAGCTATAATTACAACATCAAAAGACAAGGAGTAAAAAAATTTCAATACAACATTTGTATCAGTTCAAGCTTGATAAAAGCATACAAAAAACAACGCTTGAGGGATTTCAATACAACATTTGTATCAGTTCAAGAGTTCCGAACCACCAT
>JAIRSJ010000014.1 GCA_031255525.1 Campylobacteraceae bacterium | reverse complement strand
TGCGAAGTTATAAAAGCTTTGAAAAAGCAAATTTTCTGTAAGTGTAAAGAGGGCTTTGAAAATCTGCATCAAAGCCCAACAAAAAGCTATATAGCTTCTTCTCCCTCTTCGCCTGTTCTTATCCTCACAATCCCGGTTATATCCGAGATAAAAATCTTGCCGTCTCCCACTTTCCCCGTTTTAGCGGCAGTAACAATAGCATCTGCTGTTTTTTTCACCAAATCATCTTTTACGATAACCTCTATTTTTATTTTGGGCAAAAAATCAACCACATACTCAGCGCCCCTGTAAAGCTCGGAATGTCCTTGCTGCCTGCCGTAACCTTTGACTTCACTAACGGTCATTCCTGTTATCTCGAGTTTATTTAGCGCATCTTTAACATCATCTATCTTAAATGGTCTGATAACTGCTTCTATTCTTTTCATTATTTATTCCTTTATCTTAGATTAAATGCTCTTTCGCCATGCTCTGTTTCATCTAATCCTTGAGATTCGACTTCTGCGCTGACTCTTGCTCCGCCCGTAATCAAAGACGCAACTTTAAATACTACAGCGGTTGCGATTGCTGTGTAAATTATAGTTATAATAACGCCCTCTATTTGCACGATAACCTGACTCGGATTGCCATACAATAACCCTGTACCGCTTTCATTGACTGCGGGATTGGCAAATACACCGGTGGCAATCGCACCCCAAATGCCAGATATCGCATGTACTCCGAAAACATCAAGCGAATCGTCATATTTCAAAATCTTTTTAAGCGAATTTACCGAATAAAATGAAAATATACCTGCACCCAAACCAATGATTAAAGCTCCTATAGTATCTACGAAACCGGCTGCCGGTGTTATGCCCACAAGTCCGGCAACAATACCCGAAGCTATACCAATGAGAGTGAACTTTTTATATGTGATATACTCTACTATCATCCACACTAATGCCGCTGCAGATGCTGCGATATTTGTAACAAGTACAGCATTTGCAGCTATACCATCGGCTGCGAGTTCGCTTCCGCCGTTAAATCCAAACCATCCAAACCATAACAAAACCGCACCAAGTACGGTAAAAGATACGGACGAAGGAAATATCGCTTTACCAAAATCTGCGCGTTTGCCGAGCATCAATACCATCACGAGTCCCGCAACACCGGCATTGATATGCACAACAGTACCGCCTGCAAAATCAAGAACGCCATCTCCTTGCAAAAAACCGCCGCCCCATATCCAGTGAGCTATTGGTGCATAGACAGCTGCAATCCACATAGCGCCGAATATTAACCATGTACTGAATTTCAATCTTTCAATAGGCGCACCACTGATTAGAGCAAGGGTAATCCCCGCAAAGGTCAATTGAAAAACTACGAAGAGTATAGTTGGAATTGTTCCGCTCACATCGCTAACAGCGATATTGCCGAGAAAAAACCCGTCAAATCCTATCAGACTGCCGATATCCGCCCCAAACGCCAAAGAGTAGCCTATAACTACCCAAACAAGCCCTGCTACAATATATCCTCCAACACTCATTGCTATTGTATTTAAGAGATTTTTCGAACGTGACATGCCGCCGTAAAAAAGTGCCAGTCCCGCAGGAGTCATAAGCATAACGAGTGCGGTTGCAACTATAATCCACGCCGTATCGCCTGCATTTAAGACATCTTTGGCAACCTCTTCTTGCGCTGATAAAACAACCGGCAATACAAGCGACATTAAAAAATAAAGCAATCTTTTTTTCATCTTCACTCCTTATTAAAGTAAATTTTGAAAAATTTTAACATCTGATATCTATATTTTTATACCATGTATTGCTTAAATTTTAATCATAAAATAAAATTATTTTTGTGCATACCAATATAGTTTGCAATTGTGAGCTATTTAAGTTTTCATATTATATTCATATTATAAAAGTAGGCTTTTATAATATTGAGCATATTCCAAATCCACTTTATATCAAATATATCGGTAAAAACCAAAAGTTGTATCTTGATTGTGCCGCCTCAAACAAAATATGAAATTTGCCGTTTATCATTCATCTATCGCTTTTAAATCAAATTTGATACTTCGTATACATTTATCTAAAAAGACTTTTTCGATTGCAACAATCTCTTATCTATTCAGCAATCTCATTTTGATACAAATAATAGCATGATTTATTATAAATATCAAATATATATTTATAAGATTTTCATCATTTTATATTTTTATGACGCTGCTATATGGCGCGAATAAAGTTTATCCGCTCTATCAAATATTTCATTAAATGCATTATAAACTTAAAAATCACAAAATAGCAGCTATGTATTCATTCTTTCCTAAAATATATTATGAGTTTCTAATCATATAAAACGGTATGTAAAAATATTTTTTAAGTTTTTATTTGCCGTTATTGGATTAAAATATGCAAATATCGATTTTAATGACCGATAAAATTTCCGAAAGGAGGCAAAACAATGGCGTGCTGCGGAAAAAAAGATACTAAAGCAACAAAACCTGCTGATAAGTCAGACAGCAAAAAGAAATCAAAATAATTTGGTTTCCCAAAAATAGCTGCATTAAAAATGAAATGCAGCTATTTTATTTTTAATTGCAAAATTTTTAAAAATAATATATCTAAAAGGTAGCTACATGTTTTCGTATGAAATATGTTGTGCCTTAAAATACATGTTCATACGGCCACATAATCTTGCGAAATAATCAAAAAATACATATGGAATTTCTCAACAAAAACAAATTGCCAAATCGGATTTTATTGATATTGCACTTAATGATTTGTTGAGTTTGATAAAAAATCTACCAGAAACAGTGAGTTGGTTCAGTCTGTTAAGCAGCTTGTTAGCATTTTTAAAAAACATCGTGATGGTCATTATTCTTTTTAGAAGATTATTACCAAAAAGAGAGTTTGATAGTTTTGATGAGACTGAGATTCATTAAGGGTTAAACTTAGCATATACGCTAATCTTTCATCTGATATAACAAAGGATTGTGTCTTATTTTTGCAACAAAATACTTTTGAGATGCAAGATATATTAGATCAGTTATTTAAACAGTTAAAAGCCCGAAAATATGGTGCGGTCGACGAGACTCGAACTCGTACACCAAAAAGGCACTACCCCCTCAAGATAGCGTGTCTACCAATTTCACCACGACCGCGCAAAAAATGGAGCCTGCTGCCAAGCTCCCAAAACATTAAGCAAACGCTATAAATGGATTTGCAAAAAGCAAAACAAGCGCTATAACAAGAGTATAGATAACTTGCGCTTCAATCATCGCAAGAGCGATGAACATTGTTCCCATTAACTTTCCGCCAAGACCAGGATTTCTGGCAGTTCCTGCTATAGTAGCCGCCGCAGTATTACCCATACCTACAGCACCTCCAAGTGCTGCAATTCCCAAACCAACGCATGCCGCAAGAGCAGAGAAGGATTTTAGTGTCTCATTGACAGCGGGAACTTCCGCTACAACACTTGCATCTTGCCCAAAAGCTGCCGCCATACATACAACCATGAGAAAAAGAATCTTTTTCATAAATACTCCTTAAATCTTCCGCAAAATTCGTTCGGATTGCGTATCCCTACTTATAATTTTGCAAACAGCGATTATAGCCTCTAAGAGGTTAAAATCGGCTTTAGCACACAAAATGCTTCCGCTCATAATATCAAGCTTTTGAAAATTTAAGACCAATCACTTATATTAAAATTTTACGCTGTGTTCATCTTATGCTGCAACGCAAAATAGACTCGTTTTACTCTTTGCTATCCAAAGCCAACTCTATTTTAGCGCCTTTTTGAAACAGTACTTTTACTTTGACTTTGTCACCCACATTGATTATGTCTGTTACTTTATCCACTCTGCCTTCAGCCAATTTTGATATATGCAAAAGTCCGTCAATATCTCCAGGAAGTCCTATAAATGCGCCAAAATCCGCTACTCTTTTAACAACGCCTTCAATGACAGCACCTTTTTCAAATTCAACTATCTTATGTTTATAGTCTCTGTCGCGTCCATTGCCGCGTCTATCAAAACCACGTGCGCCGCCGGCATTTTTAACAATATCCAAAATATACTTTTTCGCAGCATCTACATGTGTCCCGTTTATGCCTGAGAGTTTTACTTCTCCATTGTCGCGATTCAAGTCTATTGAAACAGAATACTTTTCTATAATCTCTTTGATCGTTTTCCCGCCTTGGCCAATGATATCCACCATCTTGCCGGTATCTACGCTAAATACCTCAAACTTTGGCAAAATCTCTTCATTTATCACTATTTTGCTATTTGCCTCTTCCATGAGATTTAGGATATGTTCCCTGCCCTCTTTTGCTTGATACAAAGCCTCTTTTAGAATTTCAGGCGCAATACCTCCTAATTTTATATCCATCTGCAAGGCAGTTATACCGTCTTTTGTTCCTGCTACTTTAAAATCCATATCGCCATCATGGTCTTCAAGTCCCATTATATCGGTTAATATCGCGTAATCGCCGTCTTCAAAAACAAGTCCCATGGCAACCCCTGCAACCAGTTTTTTACTAACAACTCCCGCAGCTCTTAGAGCAAGAGAGCCGCCGCACACGGTAGCCATGGAAGATGAACCGTTTGATTCTAATATCTCCGAAACCAATCTTATCGTATACGGACTATTTTTATTTATCGTAGGTTCAAGCGCTCTTTTTGCAAGATTGCCGTGCCCTAATTCCCTTCGCCCTGGTGATCTTAGAGGACTTGCCTCGCCTACCGAAAATCCCGGAAAATTATAATTCACCATAAACCTATCGGCATTTGGCAACCTCTCAGTCAAGAGGTCGTATGTCTGCGCATCTTGATCGCTGCCTAAAGTTGCTATTGCCAAAGCTTGCGTTTGTCCTCTACTAAAAAGACAAGAGCCATGAGTATTTGGGAGTATATTTGTAGCTATAGATATAGTTCTTATATCCTTCAATCCTCTTCCGTCAGCTCTTGTTCTACCTTTTACTATCATCTCTCTTACTGCATTGTGTTTAAAAGCTTCGAGGGCATTTTTAACCGTGCCTTTATCCCACTCTTTGAGCGACACAATATCATCTTGCATAATTGCTTCAAGCACTTTTTTAAGCTCAAGCGCACGCTCTGATTTTGCCATTTGAGAAAGAGCGCCGTAAACGCTTGATCTATAATTCTCTTTTATATATTGATAAATCTCTTCGTTTAAAACAGAAACTTTATACTCAAATTTAGCATCTTCTTTTTTTATAGGAGAAAAAACTTGTTCGTACAAGCCTGAAGCATCGGAAATTTTTTCCGAAGCAAAATTTATAGCTTCTACCATTTCTTCTTCATTCATCTCATTTACGAGCTGCTCATCTCCCATCAAAGATGATATCGCTCTCATTTCTATCATCAACAATTCGTCTTTAGTGCCGGCAACATACAAATCAAGAGAACTGCTTTTAAGTTCAGAATTTGTAGGATTTACAACCAAACTGCCGTCTATTTTTCCTATTCTTACGCCGCTTACACATTTATTTACTGGAATATCAGAAAGATACAAAGCAGCTGAAGCGGCATTTAAAGAGACAACTTGCAAATCCACTTCAGGATCGCAACTTAACACAAAAACAACTATTTGAGTTGGATACGTATAACCTTTTGGGAAAAGCGGTCTTAAGCTTCTATCGATAATTCTTGAAGTAAGCGTCTCAAAATCACCAGGTTTTGTCTCTCTTTTTATATAACCCCCAGGGATTCTACCTGAAGCATAGCTTTTTTCTATATAATTAACCGTCAAAGGTAAAAAATCCTCTTCAACAGGCGTATCATCTCTTGCTACTGTGGCTAAAACAACTGTATTTTTTACTCTTAAAAGAGCCGCTCCTGCAGCATGTTTTGCAACGCTGCCGATATCATAAATCTCTTCTTGATTGTTAATCTCAATCTTATACTCCATCTACTAATCTCCTTGTGATTTTTGAAACGATATGTAATGTTTGCTTGATTCTAAAATTTTTAAAATCTCATCTTGACTGAACTCATTTTCTCTTTTATAATAAAAATCCGTACTGACAAAATTTGCGACTCTGCTGAAACAAAAAAGTCCGTCTGTTTTACCGTCTAACATTAAAGCGGTATCTTGCGCAATAATCGGCGCGGCAAATGAGGCTGACTTAACATGTTCGGCAATGACGGTTTTCAAAGATACCAGCGCCCTCATACCGCTTTCGCAACCATCATCTATCAGTAAGATATTTTTACCTGTGAGCAAGGGTAATGAGGCACCTTTTCTGTACTTGTAAATATTTTTTAATATACTCTCTTCATATTTTCTTTTTGCCTCTCCATAAATAAAATCAAGGTTTATTTCAAATGATTTTACAAGAGCTTCTTGCATCACTATCTCTTCGTTTTCACTTACCATTGCTACTGCACATGCCGGATTGTTTGACGCAAAAATAGGTTCGCTAAATAAAATATCATAATCCAAAGCGCTTTTTTTTGAGATATAGTCCGTTATATAAACAGCGTCCAAAGAGAGTGCCAATAACACCCAATCTTCATCTTGCATCTGTTTTACAGGTAAAATCTCGAACATTTTTTCGGCAGCTTCCAGATGAGATTCAAATCTGTATGCAGACATATTTTATAAAGCTCCTTTATAGCTCTTTTGAGTTTGAAGTCGAATATTCATATTTTACACCGCCCAAAGGATAAAGGTTGAAAAGCAGATAAATTCCCTTCTTATCAACTGCACTTGCTTTGCCGGAACTAACCAATTTTGGAGTAATATCCTCTTTATACATAATCCTATAATCCCAGCATCTCTTACTATACAAAAAACCTATGTTCCACGATTTTGTAAAACTACTGTCTATATCATACTGAAATTCTGCAAAAATAGAGCTGTGATTATATACTTTGCTCTCAAAATTAAACGCCAGATAGTTATTGTCCTCATTTTTATTATAAGTATGAGAAAAATATAACTTATATTTCTCATCGGAATATGAAGCGTAAGTGAGCGATTTGATTACATTACTACTTTGATGAGAATATTGCAATTCATTTGACAAAGATACACCCAAAGGCAAATTTATATCTACTCTATTTTCAAGCGGTGCATAGATATATTGCTCATTTTCAAAAAAATACGGCTGTCTTAACGAATGAACAAGTCGTTTTTGTCCGTCGCTGTCATAAAAATACTGTTTAAGCTTTAGCGCTACTTGCTTCTCATCGGTATTTATCGGAACAAATTCATCTCTATCAAGATACCCTTTTTGCCTATCAAAACTTGGAATTATATATTCTGCGCCAAGATAAATTTTGTGAAAAAAATTATTATATGCTTTTGATAAATCCGTATAAGTAGACAAGGTGTGAAAATTTCTTAAATATTGTCCGTAATTTTCAGGAGCGCTATTAAATCCGTCGTAATTGACTCTCATCATATAGATATTTTCCGATAAGCTGCCTTTTAGATTATCATCAAACATTGACCAATAAAAAGTTACGGGCAGCTGCAGTTCGAGTTGTTGAGCCTCGGCACCAACTTTTCTATAATAGTTATGATATTGCAAATCGACAGAATATTGAAGATTATTCATCAAAATAGGATTCAAAAATCTATGGTATTGTACCAAAGGCAACTCTTGTAAAGTTTCATCATTATCGTCTGAGTCCGTATCTATAAAGTATTTAGCATACAAGCCGATATAGTTATTTTCATCTCTTAAAAAATAATTTAATTTTGAAGTCACAAGTCTATTAACTGTCTCGGGGGTTGCGGTTTTGAGATTGAGATAATCCACGTCGTTAAGATATTTAAAATCCAATCTCAAACCATCTTCTGCATTTTCGCCAAAATTTTTAAAGAATAACGAGCTTCTATCATAAAATAGATCAAGCCCATAATGTTCTCTGTTTTTTAAATCCTCCCGATTGACATAACTCTCTTTCTCTCTGAAAAATCCTGCGGTAATATATCCGTTCGAATAAGCAGAGTCTGTAAAACGAAAAGTTGAATAAAGCCCACTTCCTCTCTCTACTCTAATCTGCGGATCAAATTCCAAATCCCAAGAATCATGCGGTGCAATATAAAAAGGCTGCATATAAAAAATGCTCTCATCCTTTGCGTATCCTATCTCTGGACGCAAAAGCCCCGTACGTCTTGTTTTATCAGTTGGGAATGCAAAATACGGCATATAAAAAATCGGTATCTCTTTTACATAAAAAAGTGCATTGTATACATGCAAAAAACTGCTGTTTTTATTTAATTCTCCTCTTGAAAAGCCTATTTTCCAATCCGGATTTTCTATATCGCAGCTTGAAGTTATTGCGCCTTTTGCCATGTAATAATCAGCATTTGTCGTGGCATTGTCGCATCTTAGCCAAAGTTTGCTTATTTGGTTGAAGAAAAAAAAGTGTGAAAAATCACCCAAATCCGTCTCTAAATTGATAAAAAGATATTCGCTTCTTGCTATATTTTCAGAACCGTAAATAATGTTAACATTACCAAAAAGCTCCAAATCCTTAGTGCTACTATCATATTTTGCGCTATCGGCGGTTATCAAATAGCGTTCGGAATATACAACAACGTCTTTGTTTGCATATATAGTGCCGTTTTTATCACTGAAATCTTTTGATAATATTTGTACATTTTCTGCAAAAAGAGATATGCATACAAAAGACAAAAAAACGATAATTTTATGCATTCACTACCAATGTTTGAGCAGTTATATCTTGCCAAGTCTGCCTTTTACTGTTTTTAAATGCCCATAAAAATCCGATAAATAAAACGGCTTCACTTATTACGCGTGTGATAGAACGGATAACAGATAGATAAAAGCCTGGTTTTTCTATGTTATGAATATAAATAACACGTATTTTCACAGCCATTTTTCCGATAGTTGCTCCGTATAAATATACAAAAAAAGTTTGGTAAACTATTTTGACGGCAATGAAATGCGGGGTTAAGTACTCAAAAAGCATCTGTAGGCTCTCTTCGCTTGAACTTGCTGCGGATATAGCGCTGCTAAAAGCTACACACATCAAAACGGCAACTATAAAATCATCTATGGCATAAGCTATGAAACGCTTACCCAAAGGCGCTAAAGTTATATTTTCACTCTTAAATTTTTCCACAAGCTCATTTTCTGTCATTTAAAAGCCTGATAAGCAATATCATTTCTAAATTTAGCCCCTTCAAAAGATACTTTTTTTGTTAAATTGTATGCATTATCGCGCGCTACTTTTATGCTTTTACCAACACCAACGCAAACAAGTACTCGTCCGCCGTTTGTATATATCGTCCCATCTTTTTTACAAACTCCGGCATATGCCACATGCGAATGCTCATCGCTTCTATCTGTTACATTTATAATCTGTGATTCAGAATTTTTGTACGGATAATCTTTACTCGCCATTACCACTCCAACAGCAAATTCGTCTTTAAATTCCAAATTAAGCTCATTTAGCCGTCCTGTAGCGGCTTTATAAAAAAGTTCGCTTGCCGACGTCTTTAAAAGCGGCATTAACACTTCGCATTCCGGATCTCCAAATCTTACGTTGTATTCAAGCACATAAACCTTTTTATCTACAACCATAGCGCCGATAAAAAGCACTCCCGTATATGGTGCACCTTCATCTTTCATGCCTTTTAGAGTCGGTTTTATGATAAACTCTTCTGTTTGAGCATAAATGTCGTCACTTGCTAAAGGAGTCGGAGCGTATGCGCCCATTCCGCCAGTATTGGGACCTTCGTCATTATCTAAAAGACGCTTATGATCTTGTGCTGCGGGAAATATTTTATAATTTTCCCCATCGCACACGGCAAATATAGAAAGCTCGTAACCGTCCAAAAACTCTTCTATCACTATATTTTTGCCGGCATTTCCAAAACTATCGCCGTTTAACATGCTCTCTGCCGTCTCTTTAGCCTCTTTTTTGCTTTTTGCTATTATTACACCTTTGCCGGCACAAAGACCGTCAGCTTTTACCACTATGGGCAATTTCAGCGTATCTATAAAACTATTTGCTTGCTCAATAGAGTTTGTCTGTATGTACCTTGCGGTCGGAATATTGTGACGCGATAAAAAATCTTTCATAAAAGCTTTTGAACCCTCCAACCTTGCAGCATCCTTAGAGACTCCGAAAATCGTTAGATTATGTTTTTTAAATATGTCTGTTATACCTTCAACCAAAGGCGCTTCAGGACCTACAATAGTCAAATCCACACTCTCTTGTTTTGCAAATTTTGCAAGTTCTTCAAAGTTTTTAATATCAATATTAACACCGAGCCCATCAGTAGCGCCGTTACCTGGAGCAAAGTATAAGTTTTTTACATTTTCGTCACGTTTTAGGGCAAGCGCAATAGCATACTCTCTACCTCCACTGCCTATTATCAAAATTTTCATTAATATCTCCGAATATAAAAAACAGTAATAATATGAATGTCATTCATATTATTACTGTTTATAAGTTTAACCCGAGCGGGCGTTCCGCATTATGTATTGGCCCTAAAAAGCCAACGATGCAAAAATGATAAAACTTTTAGGCTGCGATGTCTCGCCTGTAAAACAAGCTCAAGCGACATTACAGACACACCGGCTTTATACGCTTTTTGCCAAATCTTAGTGTTGGACCTCATTTAAGCGGGTATCGCTTCGCTCAGGCTAAACCTGGGCAATTATAGGCTAATTTTGCTTAATTTTTTAGCAAATGCCACGCATTCGCCGATATTTGGTTTTGGTGAAATCAAAGGATTTATATCGCTACTAAATGCAGAAGCTGTTCTTTGACCTATAGCAATAGCGGTAAAACTTTCATCCCATTTCACATATTTAAAAAAACACTTTACGGATGAAGGTGAAGTGAATATAAATATCCCTTTTTGCGGAAAAACAGACTTCTCACAAGGTTTGCACACACTCTCATAAACCACAACCTCATCTACTCGCACATTTTTTGATTTTAGTATGCCTTTAACATCCGAAGCCACTACTTTAGCGCGTGCAAACAGAACAAATTTGTTTGAAAGTTTTTGAGATAACTTTACGGCAAAATCATCCCCATATGAAACCTCTGCCTCATAAACTAAATTGCCTCCGAGTTCTTTTATAACTCTGCTTGTACCTTCGCCTATAGAGTAAGCTGGCAATTTTTTCCACTCTTTATAAATCTCATCTATGCCAAAAACCCCATTTTTTGAAGTAAATATGATGGCTTCGTACTCTTTTGGAACAAATTTTGGTTTTAGATATTTTATCTCAAATACGCCAATGTTCTCAACGCCGTCATATTTTGTATTGCTTAGCAGATAAATCTCCCGCATATTTTCCTCAAAAAATAAAGTGCTTAATTATAACTAATTTTGACAGATACACTGTTTGATAAATGCAAAACAACCTTTATCTGCCTTATAGATATTTTTATATTATCTACGATTTTTATTTGTCAAAACGTATTGAAGCTATGAATGATTATAATTTTGAAATTTTTACAATAATGATTCTTTTTATTCATTTCCCTATTATGATACAAGTTAATGTTTCCATGAATACAAAAAAGCGCAAATATCGGCATATAACATATATCAAATTTTTACAACAAATCTTCTTGGTTATTGCCGTGCTTTATGTTTTATAGGACCATTTCCAAGTCCTAAATTAGGAGCATTTTTTATAGCGTGATAAATGTAACTTTTGCTTTTTTCTATCGCTTCTTCAAGCCTAAATCCAAGTGCAAGATTGCAAGCAATGGCCGTAGAGTATGTGCAGCCTGTGCCATGAGTATTATTTTTTTGCGCAAACGGCGTTACGAAATCCCTCACAAAACTGCCGTTTATAAAAAGTCTATCAACCGCTTCATTGCTGTTCGGATATATATTTTTAATCAAAAAATTGCACTTTGGAAGCTTTGCATTTGTGGCAGTATCAAGTCCGAAATATTCGGCTTCAAAGTGGTTTGGCGTAACTATATCAGCCAGTGAGAAAAGTTCCATTAGTGCCGATTTTGCCTTATCATCCAAAAGTTTTGAGCCGGCGCGCGAAATGGCAACAGGATCCAATACCGTCGGTTTATTAAAATTTTTCAAAATATCCGACAATGCTTTCGCCATATCATGGCTTCCAAGCATTCCAACTTTTATTGCACTCACATCAAAATCACTCAATACCGCTTCAATCTGTTTTATCACAAATTCTGTCTCCACCAGCAAAATTCCATTCACTCCATTTGTATTTTGAGCTGTTAATGCCGTAATTGCAGTTGCTCCAAAAAGCCCATGTGCTTCAGCTGTTTTTATGTCTGCTTGTATGCCAGCACCTCCGCTGCTATCCGAACCTGCGATACTAAGTATTACTTTCATTGTTTTCCTTTTGAATATTTATTATATCTAATGGTTTAATACAAACTCAAGTAGCAGTTTGGTATATTTTCATTTTTTAATTGCTGCAATTGGTAAGTTTACCGATATTCTTCATTATAGAGAGGTGTCCGAGCGGTTTAAGGAGCACGCCTGGAACGCGTGTGTGGGGTAACACTCACCGAGGGTTCGAATCCCTTCCTCTCTGCCAGAAAACCTTTCACAGCCTTTCAAAAAAATCCCCTTAATTTAGGTATTTTTTCACTTTTTTCTTTTCAAATCATTTCAAAGATTTTCAACAAAAATAAGAATAAATTTAGGGATAACCTGATAGCATTTTTTGTAGTTATTCTCATTTCTTTCAGAAGTGCAAAAGTGGCACGCATTATAAAACCTCTGACAGACACGCAAATAAAGAACGCTAAAGCGAGAGACAAAGAGTATAAATTATTTGATGGCGGCGGACTCTAAATGTAACAACAAAAGGCTATAAATGGTGAAGGCTAAAATATAAAATTAATAATAAAGATAAGCTGATATCCCTCGGAACTTACCTATGTGTAACCCTGCAAGAAGTGAGAACAAAGCGGGACAAAAACCGAAAATTGATACTAAAAAACATTGATCCGAACAAAAAAACGGTATCAAATCTATTTTCTAAAATAACGACGGAATGGTTTGAAATCAATAAAAATAGTTTTGTTGAAAGACATGCTGAAACAATACAAGGATGCCTAAAGAATTACATCAATCCGCACTTGGGATTTTTAAACATTATTGATGTAAAAAATAGCAACATTATAGAGTTAGGCAAAAAATTGAAAAAATAAATTACCTTGAGACACTAAAAAGGACGATAAGCATTCCTAACGGGATATTTCGTTACGCCGTTTCTATGAACTATACACAAATTAATATTGTCGCAAATATTGATCAAAAAGCCGTCTTTAAAAAACCTGCAAAACGTAACTTTCCTGCGATAACAGATAAAACCGAGCTTGGAAATCTGCTGTGAATGATAAATAACTATCATGATAACACAGTAACGAAACACGCCTTGCAACTCGCACCGCATGTATTTTTACACCCGGCGAATATTAGATTTGCCGAATGGAATGAATTTGATTTTGATGCGAAAATTTGGCGAAAATTCATCTTCAAAACTTTCACCCCAAATCGAATCACCACCACGTCCGGAACCAGTAGGATCTCCACCTTGAATCATAAAGTTTTTAATAACTCTATGGAAAATCACACCATCATAATATCCTTTTTCAACAAGTCCGGTGAAATTTTCAACAGCTTTTGGAGCAACACTCGGATACATTTTGAACGTTATATTGCCGGCATTTGTTTCAAACACAACAAATATATCAGCGCTATTTTTATCTTGAGCGAAAGTGCTTACGTGTAAAAGAAACAAGGATATAAAAACTAAAAAAAATCTTTTCATTTATCTATCTATCTCCAAACTTTTAAATATTCGTAAGTATAACAAATATGTGGTAAATGCTACACTTTAAAGCAAATTTTTCAAATTATGACACAGCAAAATCAAAGATAGAAATGATACAACAATAAAATTAGATTTTTAATAAAAATTTTTACGATTATAAAGTTATAAAGAGTTTTTTAAAAAGTGGTGACAAAACTATTTTGAATGGCTTCAAGTAGCGATAAATATGATATTTTTCATTGTATTGATATTTTCAGTTTTTACAATATAAATAAACAATGATATTAATATAATCAACAATGTTATAGTTATAAAAATAAACTTCTTATCGTTTAACTCTTTTTTATTTTCGTCAAATATAATTTTATTTATAAAATTAAACAAAAAATATCCGAGCACAAGAATAACAAGTCCAAACAATATTATCAAAAAACTTAACTTTTCTATACTAACTTTATCCAGATTTGAAAATACGGTAGACGAAAATATAAGACCACTTATAAATGTGATAACAATTGCTGCAAAAATACCAAGTATCGTTACAAAAGATATTGTTTGGTTTTTAAGCTTGGAACTTGTTTTATTTAAATTGCCAGTTAAAGTATTTAATTTTTCGCCCACTTTTTCAGCTCTACGTTCAGCATTCTCAAAGCTTTCATAATCATTAAGTCTTTGAAATTCAAGATTTATGTGATCGTATAATTTTCTTATTTGTCTTTTTAAATTGATTGTATCCCAATTTTCTTCTTTCGGCATTGTTTCTCTACTAATTAATTCATCAAAGTTATTATAAATTAGAACAATATTTTCCAATAATATACTGACACTGGTATCATTTTGCTTATTGATATTTCTAATTAAAGCATAAATGTCCGAATAATAATGTCTATAACTGTTTTTATAAACATTATAGTTCAATTTTTTTATATATCCCCACATAAGTTCTTGATCGGGTTCGTTGTTTTCATTTTTTACCGCTGATTGCGATAATCTTTCTAATATTTTTTTTAATGCTTTCCAACAATTTTTATCTTTTTCATCTTCAATATTAGGATTATATCTATCATTAAAGTCAAGATTTGGAAGATTAAAATCCATTATTTTTTATATCTTCTTTGCTTATTATATCACCTACCCCAATACCATCCATAAAAACATTATCCCAAGCTTTCCCTTTGGCGTGTGATTGCTCAACCAGTCTCCATGGATACATTACTCGCGTTTTTTTTATTATATCATTCAGTAATTCCATCTCTTTATTGTCAATATCTATTTCCGCTTTGTCAGCATCCGAACTTATAGGCAACGCACCGTAAATTCTGTATTCGCGATATACATCAGGAATAACAGGACCAAATTTCCAAGCCTCAAAATCATCGTCAAATAGTGGTTTTTTCTTTTCAACAAGAAAAAAACATTGAACATAATAGAGCATCTTTTGAAGCTGTAAGTTTGTTATTGGATGATTATCATTTTCACATTTGTCGATCATGTATTTTGCTACATCCATTGCAGTTACTTTAGCCATAATCTACTCCTTTATTTAAATTATTTTGACCTGCGACATCACTTACGAATGGCATTTAGTATAGCACAAAATTGTGGAATCTTTGATAAAAAACATAAATATAATAAAATATGTAATTTATGTGCTTTTACCGTAAAAAATACATAATTTTTCTAGATTTTAACATATTTTTTGTACCAAACAATCTTAGTAAATATTGCACAAAAAGAGAAGAGATTTTCTTTTTCAGAATTCTTTTAAAAAGAAGTAGGATGAGAGTTGATTTTACACTCAGGTTTAAAATAGTCTTGGAAAGAAGCTTAACACGCTAGTGAGCTTCTTTCCAAGACTATTTTAAGATCGGGGGAGAAATCCCCTTACCTTAATTTACTCGCATTATACCAAATTTAAAATGAACCGCAAGTTTAGCCGTTCTTGTTAAAAACGACAACATTGTATAAGGAGCAGGATATGGATATAAAAAATTTAGATAGCGTAAGCTTGGACGAGCTTATAAAGCTAAAAAGAGAGAATGAGGAAAACAACCAATGCTGACCTCTATGAGATATTCGGTTTGCCTATAACTACGCAAAACGAATGGAAAAGCAGAGATGATTACCGCAAAAAAATACATCTTTTTTAAAAGTCGTTTACAAGGCAAGAGCTGGAGGAAAGGCTGGCAATAGTGTTGCAGGGTATTAAAAAAGACGATATATAATTATTTTAAGGAGCAAAAAATGAAAAAATTAACGTTATTTTGCTGTTTTTAGCAGCTTTAATTTTAAGCGGCTGCGCTCCCAAAGCTCCGATTGAGGGTTTTCGCGATATGAAGTGGGGCGATGGGATTGAAAAGCTTGGAAATTATACGATAAAAAAGACGGTAGTCAAAAAAACGATGAACTCTTGAAGATAGGAGATGCGGATTTAAAGAGCATCAATTATCATTTCTTTGACAATCAACTCTACTGGGTAATAATAAAATATTCATATTACCCTAACAATGAAATCATAGTAAAGACTTTAGACGATAAATACGGGCTGAGAAGGAGAGCGGATTACGGTATTTATTACGGCTTTAAAGGATTGGGGTTGGAAGAAAAAAGTGAAGTATATGACTACAGAAAAAGTAAAAAATATCATAGGTTTATGTCAGGCGCATCAACTTTAAATATGAGTTTTTTTGCGGATGGAAGCTGCGTAATAAATGGGGGTTGTATATTGTATTTAACAAGCGGTAAACTTATGCAAAAGGCTGTAAATTTCTCAAAAAAAGTAAAGAAATAAACAAAAGATACTATAAAAGATGCGGCAAGGGACTTATAACTATTTTGCGACTTTCTCATACTAGTCATATCTGTAATAGACTGTTTTACAAAACAAATTGGTCAAATCGAAATAATGCTAAAATTGAAGAGGTATGTTAAAATAACTCTTTTAAAAACGCAAAAGGAGTACAGTTGAGTATTCGCAAGCCAAAACTCACGATAAAAAAACAAATAGAGTATCTAAAAACAAAAGGCGTAAAGTTTGAGATTGTCGATGAAATGAAAGCTGGTGTGTTTTTAATTCAAAATACATATTTTTTCAAACTAAAAACATATTGCGAAAATTATCAAAAAGACGTAACCGGCAAGTATGTGGATTTAGACTTTGCTTACTTAGTGGATTTGTCTACAATAGACATGCATCTTAGACGTTTTGCTTTGAGGCTAACCTTAGATATTGAACATATGTTAAAAACAAAACTTTTGGCAGATTTTAATCAAAGTGATTTTGACGGATATAATGAAATTGCCTTATTTTTAGACACTCAAGATGGCAGCAAAGTTAAAAAATTTATAGAGCAACAAGCAAAAGACGCTAAAGACAATAAAAACTACTCCCCAAACTCGCCTATGCTTTTAGAGCAAGATTTGAGTGATTTGCCGATATGGCGTTTCGTAGAAGTAATACAATTTGGACATTTGATAAGTTTTTGCAATCATTTTTATCAATTGCTTTATAAAACAAATGAGAATAACCGCATAAAAGATAAATCCAAATTTATAGAAATAGATAGAGCTTGTCAAAATTATGAAAGCATTAAGCATTCTTTATTTAACGTAAAGTGTTTAAGAAACGCTTCCGCTCACAATAATTGCATTCTACAGTTACGAGAAGATAACGCAAGCATTAAAAAGACTACATATCAATTCTTATTTCAAAATAGTCTATCAACAAAAGCGCAAATAAATACTTTTCTAAGAAATCATACCATTAGCGATTTTATAACGTCCCTACTGGTTATTAATGCGGTCTGTAGCAGCGATGCAATTAAATATTACTGTTTCGCAGAATTAAAAGAGTTATTTGAAGGTAGAATATCAAGAAATTGTAAATATTATAAAAACAATGGTTTTTTTGTCGAAATATATGAATTTATGTTGAAGGTTATAAACTTTTTTTATAAAAAATATAAAAATTAATGAAAAATACCTCTCTTTGTTTAAAAAAAGTGGATATAATTACACTATGTCCGGGTAGAATTACCCTATGGTGAGGTGGGATTTTCACCTCACCTATTATTTTGAATCTATAGTTTTTCTCTTCTAAATATTTATTGCAACCATCATAAAAACCTTATTCCTTGCGATTCGTAAGGACTTACAATCGCGCTTTAGTTTGCCAAAACGATTTTAGCGCGGGATTCATGGTAGGCAATTAGTTATCCTTTGCGAACCTATAAAACGTTTTTAGATTTGCGATAAATTCGGAATTTGCCTGATATTTTGAAGTCAAATTATAGCCCATAATAATTATTTGCAACTGCTCAGCATTAGTAAGTTTAACAAAATCACTCTCATTTATGCGAATACCGCCTCTTTCGGTAAGTTTGGTATAATTAAATTCACCACCGCATGCATAATATTCACTTTGACCAATATCATAAATAAACTTTTCTGCTCCTATGTCAAACATAACGCTTTTGAGTTTGTTAAAAGCTTTTGCATCGCAAGCACTTGTAATGCTCAGAAACATGGAAAAATTCATATTATTGTTGAATATAGTTACCGAAGGATTAAAGTATATGCTTTTATTATCCGTACTTTGTAAAATATTATTGGAAGATGTTATGGTTCTGCCATTAACATTATCGCTTACTCCGGCATTGGGCATAAATCCGCCTGCAGCGCACCCTGCAAGTATAAAAATACTTAATGCTAAAATAAATAATCTCATTTTTCCTCTCCTCTGACTTTTTCGTAGAATTCTTTTAAAGTGAGAATAAAGTTTTTATTTAACTCAAGAGGATTAGAGTAAAGGTTATTTTCTCCAGAGTTATACTGATACGCATATTCCCCGCATTTTATCTTAGGATCTTTCGCATTGATAAATTTTATCAAATCATCGTCCCATATTGTACCTGTACCTATTACGGCAGCTTCTGCGCTAAGATGTTTATTGCCCGGATTGCCCACAACATCAACGGAGTAGTCTGATATTCCCTTTGTCAGTTTTACGGGGATATTGACATCGTCCGCTCTGAATGTGCATAAATTGCCTATTCTTTGATTGTAAATTGAAACGGTAGTCTTTGTCGTTGCCACGCTATCATAAAATACGACCTTCACGACATTTGATGTTTTGCCGTCTATTTTTATCATATCTATATATAAACCGTGTTTACCCGGCATCAATGTCCCGCCACCGACATAGTTATCTACGGTTCTTATCTCTTTTGAGCCTGAAAACTCATCATTGATAACCGTAACTTTGGGCTGACTGACACAGCCACCTAAAAACAGAGCCATCGTCATGATAACTAATGCTTTTTTCATCTTGTACTCCTTGTTTTTGGTTATTTTAACCATATCATTGTTAATCATTGTTGATTTCCTCATAAAATTTGACCATTCCCTCTTTTGTATTATTTACCTGCGTTGTAGCACACAGTAAATTTATAGATAAACTGATAGTGGCACCATATATGAAAGATATAGGAATAATGGAAGTCAATGATGATTATAATCTAAAAATATCAAAGAAGCTCAACAAAAAATGATTACACCATTGAATAATTTAGAAGAAATACACAAAGTAGGATTATATAGGATAAAAGAAAAATATATAGCAGAGTCATTGATAAGAGAAAAACAGATAAAAAGCATAGACTGTCAACTATCCGCCACATTATTACAATACAAAACCCACCATGGTATCACATTTCTTAGTGTCTAAAAAAGTTATACTGTTAACATTATCAAATCTACAATCTTGTAAATCTTTTAAAAGTTTTGCCATCGAGTTAGTATAACCGATACTTGTTCCATTGCTATCTCTGCTATCCCAGCTTCTATAGACTAAAATCTTATTATCTTTGATAGTGAACATAAAACAATTCTTGCTGTTGGGCGACCGCCTGATGGCATTGATGAGACTGTTTTTCTATCAAAACCACAATAATCACCATATTTTAAGTCAGGAAAATTTTTAATCAATCTAAAATAAACCATTATTGGATAATTATCATAAATATAAGATCTACATGTTGTTCATGCTGGATACTAATTTGCTCCATTGAAAAATGGGCTCCAAGATATGTTATATCATCAAAATAGGGCTTTATTTTTTTAATAATAAAAGCTATATAGCTATCGTCAAAATTTGTATTCATGTCAAGCAATATTTTGAATTGTTCATTTAATGATGTGATATTTTCAATATTTGCTCTAAAACTCTCAAATGATACTATTCTTAAAGCAAAGCTCTTGTATCCGTCTTATTTCAGGCGGTTATAAAATTTAGTTAAATTTTCTAAATTGTAATCATCATAACATCTATTTAAAAGTGAGCGAGAAAGTTTAAATCCTTCATATTGTTCCATACCAAACCATTCTGTTTTTTATCAAACGTGCAAGTAATCATTTTACCAATTTGATATAGCCGTTAAATATTGTTTTATTGCTTTTTGGCTAAAATTGGATTTATTTTGTTCAATAAGGGATTTTATGCCGCAAACAATAACAGAAAAGATTTTCAGTTCACACGTAGGTAAAAGCGTATATGCAAACGACATCATAGAAAGTAAAATAGATATGGTTATAGGAAACGACATAACAACGCCTATATCTATCCGTGCGTTTGAGGAGAGTAAAGCCCAAACGCTTGCAAATCCTGACGGATTTTCTATCGTCATGGACCATTATATACCTGCAAAAGATATAGCAAGCGCAAATCAGGCAAAAATATCGCGCGAATTTGCATACAAGCACAACTTGAAACACTACTTTGATGAAAAGGATATGGGCATAGAACATGCGCTCTTGCCTGAAAAAGGGCTTATAGTGCCGGGGGACGTGATAATAGGAGCAGATTCTCATACATGTACTCACGGAGCGCTTGGTGCTTTTGCTACAGGCGTTGGTTCTACGGATTTAGCGTATGCAATGATAACGGGAGAAAACTGGTTTAAAGTCCCAAAAAGCATTAAAGTCGAATTTAACAACAAACCAAGCGAGTTTGTTTACGGGAAAGATTTGATTTTGGAAATCATCAGAATAATAGGCGTTGACGGTGCATTGTATCAAACTCTTGAATTTACGGGAAGTTCTCTAGAATATCTTACTATGGACGATAGATTTAGCCTTTGCAACATGGCCATAGAAGCCGGAGCAAAGAGCGGCATAGTCGCGGTTGATGATATAGCAAAAAAGTTCTTAAAAGATAAAAAAATGCCAAGAGAAGCGAGATTTTTTTATTCGGATAAGGATGCAAATTATTCGCGTATTTTAAATATAGATGTTTCAAAAATGGAAAGTGTTGTGGCTTATCCGTTTTTGCCAAGCAACGGCAAAAGTATATCAGAGGCCACGAAAGATAATCTGGATATAGATCAGGTGTTTATAGGAAGCTGTACAAACGGCAGATTGAATGATTTAAGAATTGCAGCAAAAATTTTAAAAGGCAAAAAAGTCGCCAAAAAAACAAGAATGATAGTAACACCCGCCACGCAAAAGATCGCTTTGCAAGCACAAAAAGAAGGGCTTTTGGATATTTTCATAGAAGCAGGAGCAGTAGTAAGTAATCCCACGTGCGGCGCATGCCTTGGTGGATATATGGGGATTTTAGGCAAAAATGAAAGATGCGTTGCTACTACAAATAGAAATTTTGTTGGCAGAATGGGAGACAGAACAAGCGAGGTTTATCTTGCAAATTCAGCGGTAGCAGCAGCAAGCGCGATAAAAGGCAAAATAGCAGACCCGAGAGAAATTTAACATTTTCTACGATTTGTCTGAAAATCTTTATCGTCTTTTTGTATAAAAATCTTAATGTTTTCTGCCAATATATTCACATCGATAAAAATGGATTGAGGGCAGAGGCAATAAAGTTTTTATCGCTTGGTAATTTTATTTTTATGCGAAATACGATATGAAAAACTAAAATTATTCTTGAAAATATTTGCGTGAACTATGATAAGTACGACTTTATAAAAATTAAATTTACGATACGGCTTTTTTACATATCTTTGTATCCCAAAGAGCTGCAAAAAAAATCATTTTCGCTTATTTTGCAGAAAAACCTGCAATCAACAGAAAGCTTGCTAATTCTGACACACATGCAAAAATGCTAAGCGGTTTTGCTTTGCTCTTCCAAAAATTCAAATATCCTCTGTTGCAAAAGTCGTCTATCTTCACTGATATCTGTCTTTAAAAATCTTTTTAGATGTTCGGTATTTATCTTTTTAGAGAGCTTTTTATCGGTTTTTACGTTGCGGTTTATCTCTTTTACGATCTCGTCATAAGCAACTGAAGGATTTTTCAAAATTATAGTTATATACTCTTTGATGATATTTACAAACACATCCTGCCTGTGTTTATCGCCTTCATAAACATCTGCGGCAATCTCTTTTAAAAGTTTACAATCATGTTCTTTCGTATCTTCATAACTTGGAGCTATAATAAGAGCAAATACTTTGGCTCTAAATTCCAAAGATGTATAATGATACAAAAACGACTCCCTAAAAGTCGTCAAAAACCAAGTTTTGATACTCATATCTTGCCTCTGTTTTTTGTAGATAGTATAACACAATGGGGTTTGATAAACGATAAGAGCATTTTATCCGAAACTTATGCCGATTAAAGATATTTGGCAAACAATCTGCGCCTATTTTACAACAATGCGACACAAAAAGTCACTTTAAATGGTCGGGGTGACGGGACTTGAACCCGCGACCTCTACCACCCCAAGATAGCGCGCTAGCCAGGCTGCGCTACACCCCGAAACCAAGGAAGCATTATATCTTTTAAGTATAAAATTGACGTTAAGAGCTTCGTTTTGAGATAAAATTTCTCAACAAAACTTTTAAGAGCAAAAATATCTTAAATTGTGAAAAAATTTTTGAAGTTTTTCACATCTTTTTCACGGTGTGAAAGAAAAACTTAAGCAAAAAAGTGTAACAAAAAAAGTTACCGAAATTTTGGACACTAAATCGTATATTTTTTCAAAAATATTCGTTTAATTTATAATTAAATCGCATTAAGTAGTGAAATTAACTTGTTTTTAAGTTTCACGTATTCATTTTGATTTTCTAAAATAAGAGTTATTCTTTCTTTGTTTATTTTTGAGAACTCTTCTGATAATCTATCATAATTTTTACTTACAAAACTTCTTGATGAACGCATAAGATTTTCAAGCTCGTATATATGAAAAGCTATTCTCAATCGCTCTTTTATCTCATCAAGCTTTGGTTCGTAAATGCTAAATTTTGTCGGATTTTCTTCATACAATTTTATGGAATTTTCTATTCTGCGCTCTAAAAATGCTACTACAACTTCGGTTGCATTTTGATAATTAAACTTTACCAAAGAGCCTACATGTTTAAACTCGGAACTGATTTTGGCAAAACTATTGTTTATCTCATCACTAAAAGGTTTTAAGATATTTTCATAACTTTTTGAAGCAAATCTGCGTACGTTGGCAAACTGTATATCAGAGTATAAAGGTCTGTTTTTGCGTATCAATTCATAAGGTTTTTGCCACTCCAAAACTCTTGTTTCCAGCTTTTTGAACACTTGGGCATTTTCCAAATTAACCTCATCTTGAATAATTTCGAGCGATTTTAGATACTGTTTAAACATTTTGCCCACTAAATCATCGTCGAAAAAGAGCTTTTTATATATTTCATCAGCGTTAATTTTCGGCGCTTCGTATCTGTAAGCTGCAAAAACTTTTTTGTTTCTAAAAAATCCGGACTTTGCCTGTGCATATCTTACTCTTTGCGAACTTGTTTTTTTAGACAAAATCTCTACGGCGATCTTTTCTATAATCTCTTCAATTTTCAAAAGAGATTCGTTCAAAGATTTCGTGAAACGGCTTTTTAGCTCTTCAAAAGTTTCTGCCGCCTCTTTTGCAAACTCTTTCAAAATATCTTCAAGCTCTCCGTAGATAGAGATTATTTTCTCTTCTTGTTCTATCAGCATCTCTATCAAAAGTTTTATATCCTGAGTAATAGCAAACTCTTTAGCGTTCACGGATATCGGCTGAATCTCTTTGTAGATAAAAGACAACACGGCTTCTATATTGGACTCTTTTAAGAGCGCTTCATTTTGAGATATATCTTTTTTATTTAAAATTTCGCTTTGCCTATTGAATTCTTCCATCGCATCGCTTAAAATCTGTTTTTCGATAACATAGCCATTTTGCGACACATCTTGTTTTAATTTCCTCAAAAGATTATCAAAACTCTCTTCCAACACCGCCTCTTTCTTGTTTGACCTTGCTTCTACAGCTTGTTTTGCCGATATTGAAATAACTTCGCTGAAATACTTTTTAAAGGCTTGTTTGACATAGTCGCCTGTCTGTTTTACCTGTTCTGCGGAAAATTTATCTTTTTGATTTAAAACACAAAGCGACTTGTTTTGATAAGAGTGCATAAATTTTTCCAACACATCAGCTTCGCTCATCTTGCCGGCATTATCAATAAGACTAAGCCATATGATGCCGTCCACCTCTTTTAAAACCGATTCAGTCGCTGCAGTATCGGAAAAACTTTGAGAATTAAGTCCTGGGGTATCAACAAAAATTATCTCCTTTAAAAGCTCCAAGGGAGCGTAAAGCGTAATATAATCTATATCGTCTGCCGAAGTGTTTCTTTGATCTGTAAAGTTTGCGATATTTTCTACTTGGAAAAAAGCTTCTCTGCCGTCTTTATAGCGTACCATGATGCTAAATTCGCTGCCGTAGCGGATATAATTTACTTTTGACGTCACAGGCGTTATACCTGTAGGTAAAATATTTTTAGCTAAAAGCGCATTTAAAAATGTGGATTTGCCACTTGAAAATTGCCCTGTAATAGCCACCTTCATAGGTTCTTCGGCTCTTATTTTAAGTTTTTTTATCGCCTCTTCCAATTCAACAGAAGCATACATGTAGGGTTTTGTAAGAGCATTTCCCACACTATTTACAATTTTTGAAATATTTTCAAGTCGCTCGCTATTTTCATTTTCTAATGATTTAAACTCTTCTATAAACTCTTCAAATAAACTCATGCCATAATCTCCGACAACCTCTCTTGTATCTGCTCTAATATAAAAACTTTTTCTTCTATAATTTTCCCGCGCTCTTTTGCCTTTTGTCTATCAAGGGTCAACATCTCTATTTGTCTTTTTAGATTATCCGTCTCATCTTGCACAATATTTTTTGCTCTATTTAGAGGCTCTTCTTTTCGCAAAACAAAATCATCTGCAAGTTTGCTGTTTAAAGCTTCTAAAATTTTCCGAAGCTCTTTTTTGATTGTAACAAACTCATCATCTAAATATAAATTTATATCGCTGCCGAACTGTTCAATGCTTGATTTGGAACATTTTTTTAAACTTGTCAAAACTTTTGAGATAAGAATGGAAAAGTTCAAAGTTATCCCACCCGTCTGACTTTCCAAAAAAGCTTTTGCATCAAATTTTTGAATATCCAAATCCATATTTACATCTTCAAAAAACGTGGACAATTTCTCCTCTATATTTAAAGCTTTTTTACTAAAACCAAATCTAAAATCCCGTATCAAGTCTATCATACCGTCTTTCAAGCCGCTCTCTACGATATAAGCTATGCGCTCTTCCGAAGGCTTTTTTTTGTTTTTGTTTAGCTCATACTTTACATCATCATAAACTCTAGAAAATATTCTGTCTCGCAAAGCATTGGATCTCGCATTAATCTCAAGTAAAGCCCCATTCCCGAACTCTTTTAACTCTTTTATGGAATCTTTTACACGCAGGAGCAATTTCTCAAACTCTATCTCTTTTTTGGCGTTTTGATCCTCAATAATTTTCAATTCCGCCCTTAGCTCTTCAGAAGACTTGCCCAAATTTTCGCTCTCTTTTGCGAAAGCTTTTACACCATCTTTTGCCATAAGGTATAATGTTTTTGCATTTGAATAGATTAACATATTGGCTTTTGGACTTTTAGAACCGAAAAGCGCTTCACTTAGGTACTTTTCCACTTCAAAAATACCTGTTTGTTCCTCGCTGTATCCGAGAGCTAAAGCCTCCTTCGCTCCTCCTGTACGATGCATTAGAGCCAATTTGCCGGCAACTGCTATAAAATCTATATTTTGAGGCTTAAAAAAGCCGCTTTTATTTAGTTGCTCAAGTCGCTTCTTTATGCTTTTTGTAGTGTAAGCAATTACTTCTGAGAGTTCATTTTTTGTTATCGCGTCTATCCTTGTTATAATTACCAAAAGTCTTGAAACGCCTTGATAAGCGAATGCATCCACTATGAATTCCACATCCTTTTCACTCGCACTTTGGGCAGCATTCATCAAATGTATCATCAAATCACAAGAATTCAGATACTCCTTTGTTATCTCTTCCCTTTGTATCACGGGATCATCAAGTCCCGGGGTATCTACTATCGTAACACCGTCTTTTAAAAATTCGAGATTTGTATAAAGTTCCACACTCTGAACAAGGTTGCATTTCATGTCGGATTTTTCCGCCGAAGTATACAAGCTGATATCATTCACGTCTATATCGACATGTTTACCATCTTCTGTGACAAATTCATCAATCTCTTTGCCGAACTTCTTCTTTGTCTCTTTGACAAATTTTGAGATTTGCCCTGCATACTGAGCGCTTTTTTCTATGGCTTCCCATCTCTCCTTGTTCCAAAAATTTACTTTAGCCCTTGGCGTATCGGAGTATCTCAAAAGCGTCAGATTTGCAGTCTCAGGCACAACTGCTGTTCCCAAAATGTTTGAGCGCAAAAGTGCGTTTAGAAGAGTGGATTTGCCTGCATTCATCACGCCCGTTATTCCTATGGAAAAACTGCGTTCTCTAAGTGATTTTTCAACACTTTCAAGTTGTTTTTTTGCCAAATTGCCCTCAACTGTTTTAGAAAATATTGGAAGCATATCAAACAAAATGTCCAATTTTTCTTGAAATGTTTTATCATTCTGTGAATATTTTGGACTTTCATCTTTTTGCTCGTTGTCAACTCTCAAAGACAAAGTAAAAATCTTCTTTATCTCCTCTGATGTTTGAAAAGCTAAAATCTCCTCATTTGAAAGTCTATCAAGCGCATCAAATAGTGCCCCTCTTAACTCTTGCGAATTTTTTTCTCTAAAAACTTTCAAAATCTCATCTTTTTCCCTTTGCAAATCCAGATCGGCAAGTTTTAATTCAAACAGATTTTCTAAGATTTTGGGGAACACATCAAGTTTTGAAAATGTATTTAAGTTTTTTTCATTGACGCTTAAAACAACAGCGCAAAATTCTGCAAAATCTTTTATGGGAAGGTTTTTATTTATGGCTGACATCATTAATCTTTATGAAATTTTTTAAAAAAGTATATCGAAAATAAAGTGAAACGCTTTTTAATGCAAAATTTTAATTCAAAACATTATTTAAATATTTTGATTATTTTTCTCATAAACATGTATCGCATGTAAAATTCATCAGATGTTAAAGGGTCTTTTTGATTTTAGTTACTGTTTTTGTGTTGTTAGTAAGTGGGTGTTGTTTATATAAAAATCTGGAATGCTCACTCTTTAAAATCTTTACTTATTTCATTGATGTTAGCCATTATTTTATTGTGCGGATATGCTCTAATATTTTCAGTCTCAAGTTCTGCAAAGATAGATACTATTTCACCCTCTTTTGCTACATTACAATATTTTATCAAAAAACGATATAAAGTCAATTTATTTTTATATTTACATCTTTATGCTTTCTATACACATCGGCAGTTTTACTATGGTCTTTTTCTACTTTTATCATCTTATGTCCAACCAAAGTAAACAAAGTCTTTTTTCTCTATCCCAACCGCCACCAATATCTGTGCAAGTATCAATTTTCCAAAAATCAATTCTATGACTTGGCACAAAAATAAATATAAACATGGCAGTTGACAATAAAAAACATGCAACTATAAATAACTTAATGATAGCTTCTATCATCTCAGTAAAAATATATTTTATGGTCATTGTTGCACCTACCAATAACGTTTAAATTTGTATAATTATAGCCTTGATCTTAGTTTTGATCAAATATGCAATTTTTTTCTATAAACTCTTTTATATCAGTATTATTGCTGTCTTTAAGAATAGTATTGCATATTTTATTGGCAGGAGTTGCAAGTAGGTAATATAAATCCATAGGATTTGAGAATATAGAATACTTTTGTTCGGTCAAATCAATACTCGACTTGATTTGAAAATCTAAAAAACCATCAATGCTTTTATTGCTTTCCATAACCATTTGCATGGTTGTATAACTTATTATATTATTGGTAGATGTTACTTTTAGCGCTCGAGCTGTCGTAAAAAATATAATTACATAAGTGTATATTAATACGGATAAAATCAAAAGAATCGTTTTACTTATTGGTTTTGTCACAAGGTTCATTTTCTTCCTCCATTAATGTCATTGTTAAGTTTTTTATTATCGTTACAAATCCAAAAAATATTGCAAGGATTATTGTTTTCATCATGCTTAATATGGATTGTCTGTTTTTCCTTTCTTGCATGGTTTTAAATACTCATATATCCATCACCA
>JAIRSJ010000025.1 GCA_031255525.1 Campylobacteraceae bacterium | reverse complement strand
CCATACACAAAACATATAGAAAGCGGAATAGTTTTGCATGTGAAAGACTAATTTGAATTTTCAAACCCTTTTACCGCATTTTATAAGTGTATGTTTTTGAGCTTAGCTCCAAAGCTTCTTTGTTTTTTACACCGCGTGATTTGTCTGAAAGTATAATCTTGGCATTTATCATTTGACTATTTTTAGCATTTAATATGAGCAGAGTAACAATGTAACCAAGAGTGTGAAAATATAAAAGATTCCGCACACGTAAACTCCCTTGTTTGGTTTTTGTATGTCAGCACATTTTGCAATGCGTATACCATTTGTATGCAAAATGGTTGCGAGCTGATTCGCAAAATTCAAATAAATTGGATAAACTATAACTCATAAAATTTCAGATCTATAAAGGGACAGCAAAATGGAAGAAAAAATGGCGCCGAAACACTCGATATTTAGCATATTGTCTTTTATCTTGAGCATGGTTGATATATTTAGTCTTTTTATCTTATTTATTGTAATGGGCGCGTTGGAGTTTTCGATAGAAGGCGGAATCGGAGCAAATCCTCAAATTTCAAATGCTATAAGTCTGTTTTATCTTTCAATCATCATTTTGGCGCTTATTGCTCTGGTTTTCGGTTTTTTTGGCGTTGTTCAGAAAGACAAAAAAAGGTTTTATGGTGTTTTCGGCATCATACTTTCGGCGGCAACACTCTTTGTATCTCTTTTTATTTTGATAGAAGAGTTGTTTTTAAAAGATAAGTTTATCGCTTTTTTATCGTTGTAGTAAGTTTTTGTCATGAGTATATTATCTATTAAAAAGAGGCAGTTTTTATGGTTGGTCTCTTTGATTTTATGCGCTGTAGGAGTAGTCTCATTTTTCTCTCCCATAGTGTACGTATTGCCTCATCTTAAAGAGTTTGAGAGTGTCGAAGAGACCGAAATATTTTTTGTATCGTTTTTTCTAAAAAAAGATATTCTTGTGTTGCACTCATTTTCTATTCTTTTCTCTTTTTTAAGTTTTTTAACGGCGGTTTTTAGTTTTTTAAAAGAGAAAGATAGAAGGGTTACAGCCGTACTAATTGCGATTGTGTCGCTTATTGTGATATGGCTATATAATTTAGGGTATGAAGAGTTATTTTTGATTGCTTTTTAGAAATACTCTCTTTATCCATGCCTATCTTTAGTCAAAATAGATGCAGTGTTTACTTTGTGATTTGATTTACAAACATAGGTGTATTGTGATATACTCTTAGCTTTAAATATAGCTATAGCAGATAATAGAGGTTTGGTATTGTTGACTCCGGATGCTTCCGTGTTGCTTTTACTCTGCTTTAGAAACATCTGTATTTATAAAAGACGTGATTGTAAAGGCGGTTTATCTGTTTTTGGTAGTTTTTATCATGATTGATTTGTTGTGCTGATAAACCTGTGAGATTAATAAAAAATTTTCTAAAAGATAAAATTATAGATGATAAAAAATTGAAAATGGAGAATATATGATACCTTTGCAGAATATTATTGAAGCACAAAAGAGAATCCGTGGGGTCGTAAATAAAACACAATTTGCATATGCGCCTGCATTGAGCCAGATAAGCGGCGCAGAAATTTATATAAAAAAAGAGAATTTGCAACTAACGGGTGCATTTAAAATCAGAGGCGCATATAACAAAATAGCAACTCTTAGCGAAGAAGAAAGAAGTAGAGGCGTTATTGCTGCAAGCGCGGGAAATCATGCTCAAGGCGTAGCGTACAGCGCAAGGGAGTTTGATGCAAAGGCAATTATAGTTATGCCTGAAGCAACCCCGCTTTTAAAAGTTATGGGTACTAAATCCTTAGGTGCCGATGTTATTTTGCACGGCGATAATTTTGATGAAGCTTTCGCATTTGCTATTGGTTACGCTAAAGAACACAACTTAACATTTATCCACCCTTTTGAAGATAGTGAAGTAATGGCAGGACAAGGAACTATAGCGCTTGAAATGTTAGATGATATAAATTCACTTGATATTGTAGTTGTTCCAATCGGGGGAGGCGGACTTATAAGCGGTGTAGCATCTGCGGTAAAACAGATTGATCCCAAGATAAGAGTTGTAGGAGTAGGAGCAAAAGGTGCGCCTGCTTTGTGTAATTCTTTTAGTGCCAAAAAAGCCGTAAACTCAAAAAGTGTACGTACGATTGCAGATGGTATTGCAGTAAGAGATGTAAGCTCTTATGCGCTTAATACTATGCTTGAATGTGTAGATGAAGTTGTTTTGGTAGACGATGAAGAGATAGCATCGGCAATTTTATTTTTGTTAGAACGCCAAAAACTTGTAGTTGAAGGCGCAGGAGCCGCCGGAGTAGCCGCCATAATGCATCAGAAATTTTCATTTTTTCCGAAAGATAAGATAGGTACGATACTAAGCGGCGGAAATATAGATGTTCAGATGCTCTCTGTCATCATAGAGAAAGGTCTTGTCAAATCGGCAAGAAAGATGACTTTGATGATAACTCTCATAGATAAACCAGGAGCTCTTATGAGACTTACGGATATTTTTAAAGAGACTAACGCAAATATAGTTAAAATAGATTATGACAGAGTTTCGACTACGCTTGAGTTTGGTGATGCCAATATAACCATAACGTTAGAGACAAAAGGCAAAGACCACCAAGAAAGTATCCGCAAGAGACTGTTTGAGGCAAAATACGAATTTAAAGAGATGCTATAAATTTTGCACGTATTGCAACTTATCTAAAGTGCAAAGATAAGTTTCATTGTCGCTAATTATATTCGACAAAATTGCCGCAATCGATTGCTGTGTATGTTTATCATTGCAAA
>JAIRSJ010000055.1 GCA_031255525.1 Campylobacteraceae bacterium | reverse complement strand
CTATATCGCCAAAAACTGTATGAATACCATCTAAGTGGGATTGCTTTGAATGGCAGATAAAAAATTGACTTCCTCCTGTGTTGCGTCCAGCATGCGCCATAGAAAGAGTACCTCTTTGGTGTTTATGAGTATTTTTATCGCATTCGCACTCTATCCTCCAACCAGGACCTCCGCTTCCCGTGCCATTCGGGCAACCGCCTTGAATTACAAAATTTGGAATTACTCTATGAAATGTAAGCGAGTCGTAAAAACCACTCTTTGCCAAATAGACAAAATTTGCCACCGTTGCAGGTGTCTCTTCAGGATAGAGCTTAAGCCTTATGTCTCCTTTATCCGTTTTGATAACAGCATATGCAAAAGCACTTAACTCTTCTTGTGTATAATCATAAGTTTTTAAATTCATCATAATCCTTTGAAAAAATTTTGCGCATTATACAATAATATATCAAGTTATAAAATGGGTTATTTTTAGAATTTGCAAAGACTAAAGTCATATCGGATAAAAAGGTTGCATTAGACGCTCATCTCAATCTTTTAAGTCGTAACATGGTTGTAAAGAAGAAATTTGCATTATAAAATCTATGATGAATGTGATATTGCAGGCACATTACAAGTAATGTTTACTTTTTAACTGCTGCTCATTTCATAAGTTTGGGATTTGACAACGTTCGTTTTGCATACTTATCAAAAATAACAAAGTGCTTTATGATATAAAAAGCAACCGGGCAACAAATATAAAAAACTTTAGCCAATCAAAATGTTATGCGCTTACAAAAAGCGCATAACGTCCTTACATGTAAATACCGCCATTTACCTTCAGTGTCTCTCCTGTTATGTAACTTGCGTTGTCGCTCAATAAAAATGCGACTGCATTGGCAATATCTCTTGGAGTACCAAACCTTTTAAGTGGTATCTTTTCTACAAAAGAAGTTTTTATCTCATCGCTTAATTTGTCTGTCATATCTGTTGCGATAAAACCCGGGGTTATGGCATTAAAACGTACATTTCTGGAAGCCGCTTCCTGCGCAAAACTCTTTGTCATGGCAATAACTCCACCTTTGCTTGCCGAATAATTTACTTGACCGATATTGCCGGTCTCTCCGACAACAGAAGCAATATTTACAACGCTTCCAAAACGCTGTTTGCTCATGACTTTCAAAGCTTCTCTGCAACCTATAAATACACCTGTCAAATTTATATCAATTACCGATGTAAAATCCTCTTTTTTCATGCGAAGAGCCAATTTATCATTCGTTATGCCCGCATTGTTCACAAGATATGAAAGCTCCCCATCGCTCTCGATGATAGTTTTAATTCCGTTGGCAAATGCCTCTTCGTCAGATGCATCAAAACCGATAACAGCCGCTTTGCCGCCCTCTTTTTCTATCAAAGATTGAAGCTCGTCGGCTGCATTTGGATTTGAACGGTAATTTATCCAAACCTTTAGGTTTTCCTTTGAGAGCGCAATGGCTATCTCTCTTCCTATGCCTTTCACAGCGCCTGTGATTAAAACGTTTTTCCCACTAAATGCCATTTTATTTCCTTTATTAAAATAGTGCTTCATCCATGATGTCAGGTTTTTCAATTCCCATAAGTTTCAAAACAGTAGCCGCGATATTGCTAAGAGAGCCATTTTTCAGCTTCTTTGCTTCGATGGCATCTACAAAACAAAAAACATCGAAAGTCGTGTGATTTGTGAGGGGTAATTTTTGTTCATCTTTCATATTTTCGCAGTTACCATGATCGCTTGTGAGAATAAATTTGTAATTTTTTTCTCTTGCTTTTTTATAAATTCTGCCTATCTGCTCATCTACAGCCTCAACTGCTTGTATCGTCGCTTCATAATTTCCGGTATGTCCCACCATATCACCATTTGCAAAATTTACAACAATAAAACCGTACTCTTCATTCATAGCTTTCAAAACACTATCGGCTACCTCTTTTGCACTCATTTGTGGCTTTAAATCATAGGTTTGAACTTTGGGACTTGGTATCAAAACTCTTGTTTCTCCTCTAACCAAAGCCTCTTTTCCGCCGTTAAAAAAGAAGGTTACATGCGCGTATTTTTCCGTCTCCGCAGTGTGAAATTGTGAAATACCTGCATTTGAGATGATTTCGGAAAGCGTTTGAGTCGGATTTTGGGAAGGAAAAAGTATAGGATAGGAAAAATTTTTATCATATTCGCACATTGTGATTATGTTCATATCTTTTCTCTCTCTTTCGAAGAAACCAAACTCTTTGTCGCCCATAGCCCTTACTATTTGGCGCATTCTATCATTTCTAAAATTTGCAAATAATACTCCATCGCCGCTTTTGATTCCATCATATTCCGTAAATGCCACAGGTTCCAAAAACTCATCTGTTATGCCTTTTTCATACATATATTGTATATACTCTAAAGGCGAAAGATCTGTTTTTATTTTAGCTTTAACAATAACATCGTAAGCTTTTCGTATCCTTTCCCATCTATTGTCTCTATCCATTGCATAAAATCGTCCGCCAATTGTTGCGAGATTAATGTTTTTGCCGCAAATACCGAGCAAATCTTTTAAAAAAACAGCCGCTGAAGTCGGACTTACGTCGCGTCCGTCTGTTATGGCATGCAAATATACTCTTTTTCCGACTTTTGAAGCGATTTTAGCCAAAGCTTTTACGTGATTGATATGAGAATGCACACCCCCGTCGCTAACGAGAGCTACTATGTGTACATCTTTGGATTTTGTCAAAAATTCATTCAAAACGCTGTTTTTTTCAAGCGATCTGTTTTCTATGGCCATTGAGATTTTAACAAGATTTTGATATAAAACTCTGCCGCTTCCTATACACATGTGCCCTACTTCACTGTTTCCCATCTGCCCTTCCGGCAATCCTACGGCAAGTCCTGAAGTTTTTAAGAGTGCATGCGGGACTTTTTGGAAAAGCATATCATAAGTCGGTTTTTTAGCAGCATTGAAAGCGTTGAAATCATTATGCTCGTTGTATCCTATACCATCTGTTATGATTAAAATAGTTTTATTAAATTTCATAATTTTTATAGTCCTGATTTTATGCGTTAAATGATACTATACGGTTGCTAAAAACTAAGTAATATGTTTGGCACTATAATGTTTCAAAAAAATTAGAAGCGAAAACGTCAGGAAAAGCCTTCAAAAACAATAAATACATAACTTTATAAATATACGGATGATATTTTGCAATTTCGTGTATTTAAAACACGGATATACCTTTAAAAAAGATACACGCAAGATTGCATTGATAAAAACATAATACGAAATTTGGTTTTAAAGATATATTTTACTTTTTATGTAAAATTATACAAGATTGTAATAAAATACTTTTTAGTTTTTTCACACTTTCAAAAACATCGTTCTGGAGCTTATATGCTTTATTGGCTTTATCGACATGCAGAAATAAATCTTTTTCAATATATCACTTTGCGCGCTTTAGTGGCATTTTTTTTGGCATTTTTTTTCACCGTTTGGATTATGCCGCGTTTTATAGCATGGGCAAAAAACCGTAAAGCGTCTCAGCCTATATACGAACTTGCTCCGAATAACCACAAATTAAAAAACAATACTCCGACAATGGGCGGACTTGTATTTGTCGGCGCAGCATTGCTTGCGACTGTGCTTTGCGCAAGGCTTAACAACATTTTTATAATAGGCGGGATTTTAACGCTGGGACTTTTTGGGATAATCGGACTGAAAGATGATTTATCAAAAATTCTTTGCAAAAAAAATGAGGCAGGACTGAAGGCAAGACATAAATTTATTATGCAGTGTATTGCAGCGGCGATTGTGGGCGGAGTTATCTATTTTGCCTCAAATATCAACACAAATCTATATATCCCTTTTTATAAAAACCCGCTGCTTGATTTGACATATTTTTCTATTCTTTTTTGGATGCTTGTTATGGTTTCGTCTTCAAATGCCGTCAATTTAACAGACGGTTTAGACGGACTTGCCACGGTACCTTCAATGTTCTCCTTGATAACAATCGGCATATTTGTGTACGCAAGCGGACATGCTACTATCAGCACATATTTGCTGTTGCCAAAAATTTCAGGCTCAAGTGAAGCATTAGTGATAGTAGGTGCACTTATAGGCTCTTTAGTCGGATTTTTATGGTACAATTGTCACCCTGCGCAAGTTTTCATGGGAGATAGCGGAAGTCTTAGCGTTGGCGCATTTATAGGATATTCGGCAATAATATCTAAAAATGAATTTTTGTTGATTTTTGTGGGATTTGTTTTTGTCATAGAGACTATTTCTGTTATATTGCAGGTGGGAAGCTTCAAGATGCGCAAAAAAAGAATGTTCTTTATGGCGCCTATACATCACCACTTTGAGATAAAAGGGTGGGTAGAAAATAAAATTATTGTGCGTTTTTGGATAATAGCTCTTTTATCAAATTTTATAGCGCTCACTGCTCTTAAAGTACGATGAAAATTTCACTATTCGGATACGGCGTCACCGCTAAAGCTATTGCCGGAAAATTTGCACCAAATTGCTCCATATATGACGACAAATTCAAAGAAAATTCATATGATGAATTTGGCAATAAACTTCTTAAATGTGATGAATATAACCCGGATACAAGCGACGTTGATATACCAAGTCCGGGTTTTTTACCTCATCACGAATTGATTAGAAAAGCAAAACATTTAACAAGTGAGTATGATTTTTTTGATATGCCCTCCTCTGTTTGGATAAGCGGTACAAACGGCAAAACTACAACAACGCAAATGCTGAAACATTTATTGAGCTCTCGTGGAGCAGTTGAAGGCGGAAACATCGGCAATCCGCTTGCCAACTTAGACAAAAATGCGCCTTTGTGGATACTTGAAACAAGCTCTTTCACGCTTCACTACACAAATCGCGCTGCACCTGAGATATATCTGCTGCTGCCTGTGCGACCTGATCATATAAGCTGGCATGGGAGTTTTGAAAAGTATGAAAAAGCGAAATTAAAACCACTTTTGACAATGAGAGAAGGAAGCGTTGCAATAGTACCGAATGAATACGGAGATTTTGACTCAAACGCAATGCTGATAAGTTATGAAGATTCGCGTGATTTAGCGCAAAAAATGAACATAGACATATCAAAAATAATTATTAAGGAGCCTTTTTTATTAGACGCGCTTTTGGCTTTGAGCGCCGCTAAGATACTTTTTGACAAGATTGATATAAAAAAGATTAACGACTTTAAAATTGATAAACACAAATTAGAAGAATTCCGAGATATTCATAATAGACTTTGGGTGAATGATACAAAAGGGACAAATGTAGACGCAACTATGGAAGCTTTGAAACGCTATAAAGACAAGAAAATACTCATAATACTTGGAGGAGATGATAAAGGCGTTGATTTGACGCGCTTTTTTGATTTTATGAAGAGTTACGATGTGGAGATTTTTGCTATCGGTAGCAATGCCAAAAAAATTACCGATTTTTCTAAAAAAACAGGCAAAATAGCACACGAATGCAAAACACTTGATATTGCAGTGCATGAAATGGACAAACTAATGAGCAAACAGAGCATAGGGCTATTATCACCTGCTGCAGCGAGCTTAGACCAATTCAGCTCTTATGTGGAACGCGGGGAACTTTTTGTATCATTGGTAAAAGCTCTGAGCTAAACAGCGAAACTTTATATGCAATATTGCATTTTGAACAGCATAATGCGTTAATGTTTTTATGTCATAAAAATGATCCGAAGAAAATTATATATTGCTACACTAATGACTCTCAGGTAAAATCACATTAGCGCTTATATCCAACTTCTCTACGTGAAGTAGTATTTAGCAGCAAAAAATTATTATGCAAAAGCCAATATTAAAGTTTAATCGGTATAATTTCACTCTTGTTTTTGCTGGTCAGATAGCTCAGTCGGTAGAGCAGGAGACTGAAAATCTCCGTGTCGGCGGTTCAATTCCGTCTCTGACCACCACCCCCCCCCACTTATTAATAAATTAATACGGTTGTAAACCCATCTTGATAATTTTATATATCGTCAGTTACCGGCAGCAAGAGTTTTGAAAGCTCCGTTATTGAGCCTTCTTAGTTGCGCCATACAAACATTAAAATCATAAATCAACCTACCGATCAATCTCTCTTTGATGCTGCTTTAACGTGTATCTCTTATATTTATATTTTTGTTAATACGATTGCATTTTTGACTCTTGCTTGTCGCAATATATAAAGATATAAAAGATAACTTATAATAATATTATCTGATAAGTAACTTAAAGATATAAAATTGATATAACTTAAAAATATTATTAATATTTTAAAATTGCTATGTATATTTTTAGAAAAATATTTTATCTGAAATAATTTATTAATCTTAACTACTATATTTATTACTATATATAAATTAGTAGAGCTTGTGCCGTAAATTAGGTACTTATAAGCATAGTAAGATTAAATAATGGTCTCTATTTTTGCATTGATTTACTATTAAAAATTAAAATATAAAATACTAATTAAAATATAATATGCAAAAACTAACGCTAAAATATAGCGAAAAATTTACGATAATCACTCTTTCTTTTCATGAAATTTACGATTATTTTACATAATTGTAAATTTTTAAGAGTATAAAATATAGCTTGATAATTATTGCATGCAAAAACTGGGAGGAGCATGAAGAAACTTATCATGATCTTAAAAACAACGCTGATATCATCTGTGCTACTGATGCCGATATTTTCTATAATATGTTTCTACAAAAATAGTTTAACGGCAAACATGGTCGGATTTTTATGGATATTTCCGGCAGCATTTGCTTATTGCGAATTACGAGAATACAATCGGTTGCTTTCTGATAAAAGTTTTAATATAAAATCTACAAAAGAACTTTCGGGCTTAAAAGCAAAAATAAAAATAAAAGTATTCACGGATATGTTGCAAAGTATCAGTTTTGTACATACCGCACTGTTTATCATTATAGGTCTGATGCTTCTTTATGACGACATGAAAAATAGCCATATCATAGCTATCAGCATATTTTGCGTAATAATCTCAAATGCTTTTACATTTTTGTATATGCCAAAATGCGAAAAGTTGATGATGGACGGCTTTGACAAAGGATACAAAAAAGTCTATAAAGAATTCGTCAAATCCATAAATAAACTTTACAAACAAGCAGGAAAAAATATCTTCAAACAAATGTTAATCAGCCTGTTCATCATACTTACGCTTATAATCCCGATAGGAATGGCAATAATTATGATATCCATATTCATCTACGGCAAAATGTGTGTTTTAGCTATGCTTTTCACAAATATTGCAATTATCATGTTCATGTCAATATTTGCGGCTGTGATACACCACGTATCAAATTTCGCTACGATGGCAGATGAAAAAAGACGCAATCTATCCTTTGAAGTTATAGCTACAGTGGCTGTATATCTATATTTTTTCGGCGATAAAGAAAGTAAATAATTTTTGCATTCCAAAACGCTGCATTTTGCAGGTTTTTCTATTTTTTTATGCTATTCTAATGAAAAACTTTTGAGGCAAAATATTGCAAAAAGTATTTATCCCTGCCATATTTGTGGCATTATCATATATATTTTTAAAAAATGAAAATATTTTACTGTTGTGCGCCGGAATAGCTATTTTTATTTTCGGCATGGTAATAATGGGGGAAGGCTTCAAAAGTTCGAGCGGGGGAACTTTAGAAAAGTTTTTGCGCAAACATACATCTACAAAAATAAAAAGCATACTATTTGGCGTTATATCAACAGCGCTTATGCAATCATCCACGCTAATTTCACTTGTAACCATCTCGTTTTTAAGCGCCGGATTGATAAATTTGGTTCAAGGTATCGGGATAATTTTTGGCTCTCAGATAGGCACAACTTCAGGAGCATGGCTGATAGCAGGTCTTGGAGTAAGTGTGGATATAGAAAAATATGCGATGCCTATAATAATATTCGGCGTGATATTTTTACTCCAATCTTCTAAAAAACTGAAAAGTCTGGGACAGATTTTTATAGGAATCGGACTTTTATTTTTAGGCGTGGCTTACATAAAAGACGGATTTGAAGCATTAGGACATGATTTTGATTTGTCGCAATACTCTATAGGCGGCATAAAGGGTGTTTTGATATTTTTCGCTGTGGGTATAGTTGTGGCTGTCGTCACTCAATCTTCGCTTGCTACGATAGTGCTGACGGTAGCAGCTTTAAGCGCAGAACAGATATCGTATCAAAACGCACTGGGAATAGTTATAGGCGCAAATCTCGGTACAACGCTCACAGCTTTAGTTAGTTCGCTTGGTTCTAATATTGAGGGCAGAAGATTGGCGTTTGTATATCTGCTGTTTAATGTCATCTTGTGCGTTTTATCTATTGTATTTATAAAGCAGCTTGCCGTTTTAGTAAATTATGAAGCGATAGTTTTTGGTATTTCGTTCGATAACTATGGATTAAAACTGGCACTTTTTCACTCTACCATAAATGTCATTATGGTTCTGACGCTCTACCCGTTTATAGATAAAATATCATCCCTTTCCAAAAAAATCATAAAAAGGAAAGTCGATAGTTGGAATGAGGAAGATGACGCATGGTATATCAACAGCAGTTCTATTAATCATGAAAATGCGATGAGAGAAGTTGTGCGCAAAGAGATTTGTCATCTGTACGTAAACGCTTCAAAAATCATGACTTTAGGCATACATATAAAGTTGTCTGCAATGGGTCCTAATCTAAATTTTGAAAATATAGTAAATTTATATAATACACCGCTTGATTTCGACTATGAAGAGCTTTACCAAAAAAGAATCAAAAAAATTTACGGCAAAATCATCAACTTTATAATTATCGCGCAAAGCAATACAACCGATGAGGAGACGATAAAAGAGTTGGCAAGTTTTCAAAAAGCGGCATTATGCATAGTTGAAGCCTTGAAAGATGTCAAACATTTGCAAAAAAATATGACAAAACACATGCTAAGTCAAAATGCCGATATAAAAAACGGATACAATCAGATAAGAGCAAATCTTTTTATGCAGATTAAAATCTTAAATAAAATATTTGAAGAAAATGACGGCGTATCTGTGCCTCAACTGATAGAACAGCTTGAAGCATTGCGTGAAAAGTTTGATATCAGCGCCGCAAGATTTCTGGGTAATTTGCTCAAAGCAGATAAGATTTCACCTCTCATAGGAGCATCTCTCATTAATGATAACTCTTACACTTACCAAATATCGGGAAATCTTATAGAAGCAGCGAAACTCATTTTTGTTCGTTAGGCATTTCTTGCTATCAAAAGCTTGAAATAGATAGATGCACTTTTATCATTTTATGTGAATACTTTTTTAGATATTAAACCTCCAATTCAAATACGCGAACGAATTTTAAGGATGTAGTACATGGAAGTTTTGAGTAGATATTTTGACATGAGTTGCCGTTTCACTGTTTTTTTGAGAGCTTTTGTTTTTTGCATGATAAAAGAGGGGTAGGGATTTTAACATCACACATTTTTGATATATGATAAAATAGCAAAATTTTAACTATATTTTTTCAAAATATATCCGCAATTTACAACATTTTCTATATTGATGTCGAGTTGTTTTTTTATGCGCAGCATAGATGTGTGAATAGCACTTTTGTTTATACTTCTAGCGTCATAAACATAATCTTCTATCATCTCGTATGTTACGAGCATATTTATATTGTAACACAACAGCCAAAATATTTTATTGTGAGTTTGTGATAAAAACAGCGGCTGATTGTTTTTGTAAATGACTTCTTTAGTAAAATCTATAGTTACGTCGGCACCTATATCCATATACTTTTGATCTATTTTTGATGCAAGTGTCAATAAAAGCGTCATTTGAAGATCTTGAATATCCATCATAGGTTTGCGCAAAAAACTAACCGCACCGTTTTGAATACTTTTTAGAATATTTTGATCGGTGTCGTATGAAGTGATCACGACAAAAGGCTGGTTTGGTTTTAGCTTTACTATCTCTTGTATCATCTCAAAACCGCTTATGTTCGGCAAATGTATATCCGTAACTATAATGTCCACGCGATATTTTCTAAAAATCTCAAAACCTTCAAGCCCGTCTTTTGCTTCGTAGAAATTACCAAAATACTCCTTTAATCCCTGTTTTAACATATCTCTTATAAGCTCATCATCATCTACTACGAGTGCAGAAAAATTACTTAAAAGTTTTAATGTCGATTTATACATAACTTTTGATATCCTTTGCTAAAGTGAGCTTGAAAGTTGTGGGCATTTTACTGCTAACAAGCGTCAAGTCGCCCATTAATTTCTCTTGCGCCAATTTTTTTGAGAAGAACAAACCTATCCCCGTTCCTTGACGCTTTGTAGAACCTCTAAGCTCAGAAAATAACCTTTTTTTCATATCTTCCGCGATGCCTATTCCAAAATCAGATACAAATATATGTACAAATTTTTTGTCGCTCTCAAATGTTATAACTATTTTACGCCTGTGCAATTCTCTTATTATCTTGAGGGGCAAAATAGCATCTTTTGCATTTTGTATAAGCACCAAAAGTATCTGCTGCACAAAATTTTCTACGGAGCAGATTTTGACTCCTTCTATATTTGAAGCGTCCATATCTATCTTGATACTGGAAATCGAAAGCTCTATACGCATGATAAACAAGATATTTTCAATGCAGTTTTTAAGACTAAATTCTGTGATAACATCATTAAAGCTATAAAAATTTCGGAATATATCTATAGTATTGTTTATCAGCAATATATCTTTTTGAGAAAGCTTCAAATATCGCTCGAGCTCTTTTTTATTTAAAGATTTTTTTGAAGATATTTTATTTAAAGCGTTATTTATCAGTAATGCAAGCGCGGTAATGGGTTGACGAATCTGATGATTCATTACAGATATCAATTCGCCTATCTCGCTTATCTTTGAGCGGTATTGCAGCATCTTTTCATATTCTACTCTTTTTGCTTCCGAGCGTCTGTATAAAAATGTATAAGAGCTGTTAATTATGATGATAAACAGCACGAAACAACCAAAAATTATTGCGGAGTGTTTGAAAAACTTCTGTACGGCATAACTGTGAAGCCCCTTTTCATCAACGCCTACGCCGATATACCAATCAAAATCTATCAAATTATCAATAGTAACGACACTGTTGTTGACAATCACATCTTGTGTACCTGAGATATTTTTTATAAATTTTTTGGAGAATATCTCTTTTGCATTTTTATTTATCAACTCATGATTTCCGACTGCTATTAATATGTCGCCGTCTTTATCGCTTATAAAATAATAGTAATTTTGAGGAATTTCTAATGTTTTTATTTTTTGCAGTACCAAATTTGCTTTTATAATTCCGCAAAAAACCCCCTTGAAATTTTTTTCATTGTCTTTTATAGGAGTGCATAAATTTATGGTTTTCTCAAACAGCAGTCCGTGTACGCTCATTGTCTGCATATTTGTTTTCATGCTGTTTTTTGTATCTTGAAACCATTTTGTACCAAGATACCAATGCTCTTCACTGAAATTTTGGTAAACAATCTCATCGGTACTATTTGAACATGTTTTTATAAATTCGGTATTTTGGTTGTCTTTGTTACTAAAATTGCATAGATTGCTTTGATATCTGATATGCTTTTTATAATCATCCACTTTTATGCCGTTGACATAAAAGTAATGGTCTACAACCAATATTTGCAAAGCATCAAAGTATTTATCGTACTGTGAGTAAGTCTGTGAAATTTTTTTAATCTTCTCTTCATTTGCATAATTTTCATCTATTCGGTGTGCTGTGAACCCTAATATATCGATGCACTCTTTAAGCCACGACTTTGTCAGATAACGCATCTCTTTTATGATAAGATTTCTGTTTTGCTTCGATAAATTTTTCAACTCCGAACTGACATAGTTGAAACTTGAAAAAACCAAAATAACAAATGCGATTATAGAGACAATGATTAGACTGTATATTTTGCGGTTTTCTATATTTTTTAAATCTATCAACATTCTATCAAACCCCAAAATATGACACGAAAGACATAGTTACATTTTTTTGTGCAAATCAAAATTCCGATATAACCGACACAAGCATTTTTATGCAAAGTACCATATTTAAAGAGCCAAGTATCTTTTTAAGTACGGAAATGGGCAGAATTTGGCTGCATTTTGCTCCAAGTTTTGCCGTAAAAAAACTTGTTGCCGATATAAAAAATACAGCAGGCAGATATACGTACCCGAAAGTTAATGTTTGTGTATCTATATTCCCGATTCCGGTTATTACCATATAACTAAATGCACCCGTTACCGAGAGCGGAAAACCGAGTGCAGCTGAAGTTCCGATAGCCTTTTTGCCGTCAATATTTTGCCAGATTAAGAAAGGTACGGTCAAAGAACCGCCGCCAATGGAGACAAGTGCCGATATCGTTCCTATACCTCCGCCTGCACCGAATAACCAATATTTCGGTAAAAGCTGTCTTGTCGGTTTTGGCTTTTTGTTCAAAAACAATTGCACGGATATATAAGCCATAAAAATACTGAAAAATATACAAAGCACTAAAGAGTTTGTTACGGAGACTAAAAAGGCACCTGTTAAAACTCCCAAAACAACTCCGGGAGCCATTGACTTAAATATATTCCAAGCAACATTATTTTTGGATTTATGCGCCCTCATGCTGGAAAATGACGTTATAACTATGGAAGCCATGGATGTCCCGAGCGCCAAAGGGATTGCTTTTTCAACATTTATACCTTTATAGATAAAAATGACTGAGAGCACAGGAACCATTATTCCGCCGCCGCCTATCCCTAAAAGTCCGGCCATAAAGCCGACTATCAACCCTAAAGACAGCAAATATATTATCAATTCTAATGTTATTTCCAAAGCTATTTCCAAAAAAATAAAACAGGATTATATCAGAAAAATTTAATAAATTTCTATTTGCATACTATACGCGATTTTATATGCAATAAATGAGAACTCCAACAGATTATTTATACTTGCAAAATTATAATGATGCTTTTAAATATATAATTTAAGTTTAAATTAATATTAATGTTGTTTTGTTGTTAGAACACGCTCTTAAACTTATAAAATCTTTTTGCAGGAAATGAACTATGAAAGCTTTGAGAAATGTATCAATGTTGATCGCTTTTGGCATGTGCGCCGATGCTGCGGAATCACTAGCAGACGCGTTTAAAAACGGTAATGTGACGGGTGAATTGCGCTCTTATTATTTCAATCAAAAAACAGGTGATGAAAAAGCCGATATTTTGGATTTTGCCGTTCGTTTGAATTATACGACGGATTCTTACTACGGATTTAGAGGCGGTGCAACTTTTCAGTCTTCAAGCTCCCCGTTTATAGATGAAGATGCGAAAAATATGTTTGGCGCACCAAATAACATGTATGGACCGGGGGCTGTTT
>JAIRSJ010000023.1 GCA_031255525.1 Campylobacteraceae bacterium | reverse complement strand
GAGGCGCTATAGCTGCAGATGGAAAAAGTGGGGACGGCAGCGGACTGTTATTCTCTTTACCTGTAGAATTTATGGCTAAAGAGGCAGCTAAACTTGGTATTGATTTGCCTAGGCAGTTTGCGGTTGCTATGGTTTTTTTCAGCAATGATAAACAAAAGGATGTCTTTTTTGAAATTTGTGAGCAGAACGATTTAAAAGTTTTACTCTGTCGCGACGTACCAATCAATATAAGTGCTCTTGGAGAATTAGCTCTCAAAACTCTTCCGAAAATCACGCAAGTTTTCGTTATACCCAACTCTATGATCGCCACAAAACGTTTTGAGTCTCTTCTGTATCTCACCAGAAAAAATATAGAAAATGCTTTAAAAGACGATGATGAGTTTTATATTCCGTCATTTTCAAGCACAGTTATCTCATATAAAGGTTTGGTTATGCCAAACCATATAAGAGAATTTTACAAAGATTTGCAAGACAGCAGCTTCAAATCTGTCTTTGCTCTGTTTCATCAGCGTTTTTCCACAAATACTCTACCGAAATGGAGACTTGCTCAACCATTTAGAACGCTTGCACACAACGGTGAGATAAATTCTATATCCGCGAATAGATTCAATTTGAAAGCAAAAAGCGAATTTCTTAAAAGCTCCGTTTACTCGCCTAAAGAGCTAAATTCTATCCTTCCTGTAACGAGTGATGATATAAGCGACAGTGCAAGTCTTGACAATATGTTTGAATTTTTACTCTCAAACGGGTATGATTTTTTCAAGGCTGCACGCGTTTTAATTCCAGCCCCTTGGCAAAACTCGCCTCATATAGATCCTCAACTTAGAGCTTTTTACGAATATGCAAGCAATAGCTTCGAGCCATGGGATGGACCGGCAGCTATCTCACTAACTAACGGACGTTATATTGCGTGTATTCTGGATAGAAACGGACTTAGACCCGCGAAATATATCATCACAAAAGATAGAAGGATATTGATTGCAAGCGAATACGGCGTGCTTAAGATAGATGAAGAGAATATTTTAGAACGCGGACGCCTTCAAAGCGGTGAAATGCTCGGGATTGATCTGAAATTTGGCAAAGTTATGAAAAACAGTGAGATAGATGATTATCTCAAAAATTCTCATCCGTATACCGAATGGCTCAACAAAAGCATGTTTTATCTGCAAGAATATGCGGATATACTATTCGCCAAAACAAGCGATTATAAAATCGACAATCTTACTCTTTTGCAACGTTACAACAATATCACCCAAGAGACAAAAGAGATGATAATAGAACCGATGATGAAAAATGGTAAAGAGGCGACAGGTTCTATGGGGGACGACACTCCTCTTGCTGCTTTCAGCGAAGTTCAACGCTCTTTTACCGACTTTTTTAAACAAAAATTTGCTCAAGTTACAAATCCACCTATAGATCCGATAAGAGAAATGGTTGTTATGAGTTTAAATACGGATTTCGGACAAACAAATAATATCCTGGACGAAACCCCAAGCCACGCTTCTCGCATTAAATCCATTTCACCCATATTAAATCAAGAAAGGATAGAAGTGCTCCGTTCTTTCGGATATCCTGATAAACCGCTTTATAAAAAAGAGTATAAATGCCGTGTATTTTCAACGCTATATGAAGACAATCTGAGAGGCTCTTTGGAGGATTTGGTTTATGATATTGTAGAAGCAGTAAGATATGAAGATATTCATATCGTTTTTTTAGATGATAGATATATAGATAAAACCCACAATGCCATACCTATGGCTATGGTTGTGGGACGAGTAAATAATGCGCTTTTGGATAACGGCGTGAGACATAAAACCTCTATTATAGCTGTAAGCGCAGAGGCATTTGATTCGCATTCCATAGCCTCTTTGATATCTTGTGGCGCAAGCGGTGTTTATCCTTATCTGCTGTTTGCCACGGTTTTGGAAGAGACAACAAAACAAAATCTTGATAATTACGAAACAAAAGAAGCATTTAAAAATGTCTTGCACGCTCTAAATAAAGGTTTATTAAAAACAATATCTAAAATGGGTATATCGACTATAGCTTCATACAGAAATTCCGGACTTTTTGATATCATAGGATTATCGCAAGAGATAGTAAAAGACTGTTTTAGAAATTCAACCTCTACGCTCAGCGGGCTCGATTATGAAGATATAGAAAGCCGCATTAAACATAATCATAATAAAGCTTTTGAGATATATAAAAAAGAAAAGATATTCCCTCTTGAGGCAGGTGGTTTTTATAAGTATCTTGATGGTGGAGAGTATCACGACTATAGCCCAAAAATCATGCACGCTATTCACAAAGCAGCTTCAAGCGGCTTAAAAGAGGATTATGAATATTTAAAAGGATTAATTATCTCGAGAAGACTCAAAATGATCCGAGACTTTTTTGATATAAAATCAGATAAAAAACCAATAAACATCAAAGAGGTCGAACCCGTATCAAAAATATTCAAGCGCTTTAATGGGGCAGCTATGAGTTTAGGGTCAATATCTCCCGAAGCGCACGAAGCCATTGCGCTCGCTATGTATAAAATAGGCGGTATGTCAAATTCCGGCGAAGGCGGCGAAGCAACAGATAGATTAAAAAGCGAAAAAAACTCAAAAATCAAACAGATAGCTTCAGGGCGTTTTGGCGTTACCCCGGAGTATTTAAGAAGTGCTTCGGAGATACAAATCAAGGTCGCTCAAGGCGCTAAACCCGGAGAAGGAGGACAGCTGCCCGGTCATAAAGTAACGCCTTTGATTGCAAGTTTGCGATATACAACCCCGGGAGTCACGCTTATATCTCCTCCGCCTCATCACGATATTTACTCTATAGAGGATTTGGCACAACTTATATTTGACTTAAAACAGGTAAATCCGCAAGCTATTATTACGGTTAAACTTGTTTCAACAACAGGAGTCGGAACAATCGCAGCCGGAGTAGCCAAAGCATACGCTGATAAAATTATCATATCCGGCAATGACGGCGGAACAGGAGCTGCTCCGCTTACATCTATAAAATTTGCCGGAAATCCTTGGGAAATAGGACTTAGCGAAGCCCAAAATGCTTTAAAATATAATAACTTACGAGAATTTGTGCATGTCCAAACAGACGGCGGTTTAAAAATAGGATTGGATGTTGTAAAAGCCGCTCTTTTAGGAGCAGAAAGTTATGCTTTCGGCACATTACTTCTTAGTATTGTCGGGTGTAAAATGTTAAGAGTATGTCATTTAAACAAATGTTCTGTTGGAGTTGCCACACAAGATGCTAAACTGAGAAAAAATTTTAAAGGCACAGCGGATAGCATAGTAAATTATCTCACGCTTTTGGCTGAAGATATAAGAGAAATATTGGCATCTTTAGGATATACATCGCTTGGAGAAATTATCGGTAGAAGCGATCTTTTAAGTGTAAAAAACGATGAGTTTGCCAAAAAGTTTGATTTTAGCGCCATTTTGACCAATATTGAAGGTGCCAATACGTGCAAAAGACCCAACAACCCTCCTTATGATAAAAACGAGTTTGAAAATGAGATTTTGAAAGATGTTTACAAAGCTATAGAAAATCCGAACGAACATATAGTTTTAGATAAAACCATAGCCAATACAAATAGAAGTTTCGGCGCAAGAACAAGCGGAGAGATAGCAAAATTTTATGGCAATAAAGGACTTAAAGAGAATAGTATAGTGTATAACCTAAACGGTGTAGCCGGGCAATCCTTGGGCGCATTTTTGATTAACGGCGTAACTATTCACTTAAATGGTGTTGCCAATGATTATGTGGGCAAAGGCATGAATGGCGGCAAAATAATAATTACGCCGAAAATACAAGGCGAAAATTTTTCATGCGCCGGCAATACGTGTCTTTATGGCGCTACAGGCGGGCAGCTTTTTGTCGCAGGAAATGTCGGTGAAAGATTTTGCGTAAGAAATTCGGGTGCAGTGGCAATAGTGGAAGGTACGGGAGATCATGCATGCGAATATATGACGGGCGGGGAAGTGCTGATACTTGGTGAAACAGGAATGAATTTCGGCGCAGGAATGACTGGAGGAGTAGCTTTTGTGTATGATAAAAACCATAATTTTATAGACAAATTAAATCAAGAACTTGTAAAAGTCGTACGTATAGATACGGATGAAATGGACGAAGCAAGGCATACTTTAAAGAAACTTTTAAGAATGCATATAAATGAGACGCGAAGCATAAAAGCCAAATTTGTAATGGATACATTCAGACATGCCATAAGAGATTTTTGGATGATATACCCCAAAGATATGACCAGATTACCTCTAAATCCGCACGAAGGGAATTAAGATGCAAAATTTTCTAACTATAGATAGAATAGAACCGCAAAAGCGTTCGCAACTTGAAAGAACAAAAGATTACAAAGAGATTTACGAACTTTTGCAAAAAAATGACATGAAAGAGCAAGCAAGTCGTTGCATTCAGTGCGGAAACCCGTTTTGTCATAACAAATGTCCGCTTCATAACCTAATACCTTTTTGGCTCAAAGCTGTCGGCTCAAAATGTGATATGGATTTGGCATTTGCGCTTTCAAACGAAACAAATCCTTTCCCTGAAATCACAGGGCGCGTATGTCCGCAAGAGAGACTTTGCGAAGGAGATTGTTCGCTAAGCGATGGATATAAAGCCGTAACTATAGGCGCGATAGAGATTGCCATAAGCGAAGATGGGATAAGAAACGGATTAAAACCAAGATTTGCGCAAAAAAAAGTCGGGAAATCAGTAGCCGTAATAGGTTCGGGTCCTGCATCCATAGCTACAGCCACATATCTCTTAAGAGCCGGTGTAGATGTTAGTATGTATGAAAAACAAAATAGAGCCGGTGGACTTTTAACTTACGGAATACCGGGATTTAAGATAGAAAAAGAGATAGTGGCAAGACGCATTGAATGGTTAAAAGAGGCTGGAATGGAGCTTAAAACAGGCATTAAAATAGGTGAGGATATATCATTTTCAGAACTTACTAATTTACACAACGCCATCTTTTTGGGAATAGGCGCTGAGCAATCAAACAAAGCCAATATTATAAATGAAAATGCAAAAGGTACGATTACGGCGATAGATTTTTTACGCAATATACAAAAAAAGCAGTTCAAAGAGAATTTTGACAATTCCATCGACGTAGCAAATAAAAATGTCGCGGTGATAGGCGGCGGTGATACTGCTATGGATTGTTTGAGAACAGCAATAAGAGAGGGCGCTAAAAGTGTTACATGCTTATATAGACGCGATAAATTTAATATGCCAGGTTCCAAAAAAGAGTTTAAAAATGCTTTGGACGAAGGTGCTACATTCGTATACAATGCAGTACCGAAAGATATTATAATTAATAGCGAAGGCAGTGTAATTGGCATTAATATGCAAAAAACTATCATGAGTAATGCGACTATAGGCGGCAGACAAAGTGTAGAGATAGTTAAAGGCGGAGATTTTAAAGTTGATGCGGACGTTGTTATTTTTGCGCTTGGATTTAGTCCGGACAATCCTATGTTTTTATCAGAAAACGGTATAGAGGTCAATAATCGCGGAGTTATTGTCGTGGATAGCAAACATCGCACAAGCAAAGCCGGCGTTTATGCCGGCGGAGATTGCGCAAGAGGAACGGCTTTAGTTGTAAATGCTGCTGCTGATGGCAAAGCGGCTGCACTACAAATTTTACGCGATTTATCTTTGTAAAGAGTATTTAATTATATCTTAAGGGCAATATATATTATAATTGCATCTGTGATTTTCACTTAAAGCATAAGAGGATCGATGACAAAAGAGGAAGCAATTTTAGAAATGCGCTTTTGCGGTGTCAGCGAAGATGACATAGATATTGTCATGGAAAAATGCAAGCAAAAAAATATCCTTCCGCAACGCTTGGACGATGAGTTGGAAAAATTAGGATATGAGCGCTTTTTTCGCTTTGAGTACGATGAAAATATAAATGATGGCTATCAAACCCCTCCGCACAATAAAAAGCACGATTTGAACGATTGATTTTGCACATTGTAAAGTTTTTCTAATTTTAATTGCCTGCTTTACCAATAAACAGCTTCGGGTTCTTTTTTGCATATTTTTCAACAAATACAGCAGCAATCGGCAATATGTAATGACATTTAAACTTAGACTTTTTAGTAACGTGATTTTATCTTGCCGCTACAACGGTGAAGTTATTTTTTTAAATAAGTCGAGTTTATTTTCAAAAAACCAAAATATAGCAAAAAGCACGCCTGGGGTTTTTGCTTTGTTTTCATCATACATAAAGTTTCTTACTTCGCTTCTTGATAAAAAGAAAAGTTCTATCTCTTCTCCTTCCACCCCTCCGCCTTCTTGCATCTTCATGCTTTCATCTATAACAGTAAAATAGAGCATCTGTCTTGAGCCGGCAAAACCAACACCCGTGTAAAAAGATGTGATTTTTTCTATATTTTCTAAAGCTACATCATAACCGCACTCTTCCAAAATCTCCTCTTTCATTGTCTGCTCTAAACTTTTATTTTTATCTAAAATCCCGGCGCACATCTCATAAGTAAAACCGTCACATTTACCATGCAGATAAACGGGTGGTCGAAACTGTTTGACAAGCAAAAAAGCATCTTTTTGCGTATGATATAAAAGACATGCGACGCTATCGTGAGTCTTCACAAAATCCCATTTTTTCTCTTTGTCATTTTGGATGTAAAAAACTCTAAAAGGCTGTATATATTGAGACGATACGTTTGATTTTATCTTTACGATTTTTATCTCTTGCTTTGTTGTTTTGCTATTCATTGATATTTGTCAAATAAGCAAACTGCTCTTCTTTTTGCGAATAATCGTAACTTGCTCTTATGGTATCCAAATTAGCACGCATATTTTTGGCATATTCGTTGAATGATTTCTTCTCATTGCCATTAAGGGCGCTTTTTGCCACTTTTATAATGCTTGACGGATTTATCGGTTGATTATTCTTATAAAGACCAAAATGCAGATGCGGACCCGTACTGATGCCTGTATTGCCCACATAAGCCACAACTTGTCCTTTTTTAATATAACTACCGCTTTTTAAAGACTTTGCAAATCCGTTTAAATGTGCGTAAAGCGTTGAATATCCGCCTTCATGCGCAATTTTTACAGTTTTACCATATCCGTTCATAGTGCCTACAAACGTGACTTTACCATCTCCCGCAGCTTTCACCGGAGTTCCCATAGGCGCAGCATAATCAATGCCAAGGTGAGCGCGGTATTTTTGCAGCACAGGATGCCAACGTTTAAGCGTAAATGGTGATGAGATTCTTGTATATTGCACTGGAGTTATCAAAAAATATCCGGATATCTCTTTGCCCTCATTATTGTAATATCTGCCTTTTGGCTCATAAAAAAACACGTAATCTTTTTTACCGCTGCTTTTGCTCTCTACCATACCCGCTATGATAGTTGGATTTGTAAAATGCGAACCGAGTCTCATCTTTTGTTTGTAGATAATAACTATACTTGTTCCGGCTCTTAGTCTGGAGAAATCAACACTTCCTTGAAAAGAATTCACAAACTCATGCGCCAAAAGAGTGCTGTTTGTAAAAGTTATGATATCTTGATATGGAGAAACTTGCATCTCAAACGCAAACTCTTTTGTCTCTTCCTGATATGCAACCGGCGCAAGACCTATCGTGTAATTGTTATCTTTTTCCTTATATATATGAAGCTGCAACTCCCCGCCGCCCACAGGAATCAACACTTGTCTTATATCGCCTTCATTTCCTCTTAAAAGATAGTATTTTATTCCGCTGTAAATTTCAGAAACAACCTCTTTATCTTCATAATCAAGCCCGTAATATAAAGAGAACGGCAATTCATTTCTTTCTAAAAACTTCAACAGCGTTTCACCTTTTTCCCAATAATACTCTTCTGTTTTTGAAGCAAAAGTAAAACTAATAAAAAAAGCGCACAAAAGAAAGAGACGAGCCATAAGAAAACCTTAAAAAAATAAATTACTAAAAATAGATTTAAAAAAAGTAAACTTGAGATTTTAACCTATTTTTTCTTACATTTTTATGTTGTGATATCTATTTTCTCTGAATTATAGATATTTATTATAATTAAATTACTTAATGTGCTTTAAAACATAACAGTTTGAGGATAATTTATAACATTATTCATCTGCGCAGTCTTTGTAAACAGCTAAAAATCTCAAAGATTACATGCAAAATTTTATCGATTTTTTTTAAATGATACGTATAAATATCAAAAACTATAATCAAGCGCTTAAAACTTTAAAGGATCGACTTTAATTATCTAAAGTTCCAATACAGTGTATAAGCTTCGGTATTTTACTTAAATCAATCTTTTTTTAAAGCACTTGTTGTATAATTCCTTCTCAATCCAAGCTTATAGGAGACAGTTTGTTTTTACGATATTTTATGGTTTTATCTTTACTGATTTCATCTCTTTTTTGCGCTTACGAACAATCTCTTTTTGAAGAGTACTCCGTAACGCTAAGAACTGTCAATAAAAACAGAGCAACTATTGATGATTCACCTTCAATCGTAGTAGGTTCAAGCGGTATTGTCGTGCGCAGATTCGGCAATTCGCAAGAGACTATCATAGCAAAAGCAATTGTTTTGGCAAAAGATGGGATAAGCGCTTTGGTAGAGTTAAGACCCTACGACGCACTTGCGCAAAACACATTTCCGAAATTAGCAATAGCACCCAAAAGCGGAGATGAAATACGTCTTAATTATCTATATGAACGTTCTTTGATTGTTGCTCCCGATTATGATAATTACAAAAAAATCACTGAATTTTTTCCAAAAATAAATTGGGTTCACCCTGATATTCCGGCTGCATATTTAGCAAAAAAATATACTCCCAATCCAAATGTAAAAGATTTTAGCGAGCTTTGCAGTATAAATTTAACCGGACTTATATTGTTTAATATAGAAAAGAACGGCTATTTTATAGATTGTACTTCATTTAAAGTTGTCAAAACATTCACCCTGACAGAAACGAATGATGAAAAACAATTCATAACGCCTTTTTACAGCAGAATTTCAAGCAATATACAAACTTCGCCTCTTGTTATCGGCGACAAAAATATAAAAGATTATAACTCTTATTATAAACAGTTGTTGGGAATAAAATGAGTCTTGACACATTGCACGTAAAAGCTTTAAGCAATATAGTCGGGCAAGATAATATATACACCGACAAAGCTCATCTTATCGCCTATTCGTATGATGCAACAAGGGCGAAATATGAGCCTGATTGCGTTGTTTTTCCGAAAGATGAAAAAGACGTGAGCGAAATTTTACACTATTGCAACGAAAATAAAATTATAATCATTCCAAGAGGTGCCGGAAGCGGATTTACCGGCGGTTCGTTAAGTATCAAAGGCGGAATTATTTTAGCTTTTGAAAAACATATGAACAAAATTCTTGAGATTGATATGGACAATATGGTAGCAGTAGTGCAACCTGGTGTTATAAATATGGATTTACAAAAAAGTGTTGAAGCAAAAGGGCTTTTTTACCCGCCCGATCCCGCAAGCGAAGAGCATTCAACAATAGGCGGTAACGTAAGTGAAAATGCGGGTGGCATGAGAGCGGCAAAATATGGAATTACAAAAGATTATGTTATGGCTTTGCGCGCAGTATTGCCGAGCGGAGAGATAATAAGAGCGGGGAAACGCACAATTAAAGATGTAGCAGGATATAATATCGCTGGCATTTTGATAGCAAGCGAAGGCACTCTTGCCGTAATAACCGAAATAACGCTAAAACTCATAACCAAACCAAAATATACAAAAACAGCATTCGGTGTTTTTCCAAGTGTGCAACATGCTATGAACGCAGTTTATAAAACTTTTGCAGAAGGTATAACACCTGTTGCAATGGAATTTTTGGACAACCTTAGTATTAAAGCCGTTGAAAAGAGATTTGAAAAAGGGCTCCCCATTAATGCCGGTGCAATACTCATAACGGATGTGGACGCTGCGGCGCCAAATATTTTAGATGAACAGATGAAAAAAATAGATGAGGTTTTTAAATTAAATGGCTGCAGCGAATTTAAAATAGCCAAAAATGAGACAGAAGCGAAAGATTTGTGGTTTGCCAGACGCAATTGTTCGCAAAGCATAACAGTCTACGGAAGCAAAAAACTAAATGAGGACGTTACGGTTCCACGTAGTAAATTGCCGGAACTTCTTGATGAGATAAGCAAAATTTCAAAAAAATACAATCTGCTTATCCCGTGTTTCGGACACACAGGTGATGGCAATGTCCACACAAATGTTATGGTAGATGGAAACGACAAAGAACAGGTAGAACTTGGTCATAAAGCTATTGAAGAGGTATTTGAAATTGCCGTGAAACTTGGCGGTACGCTAAGCGGAGAGCATGGTATAGGCATCTCTAAAGCACCTTTTATGAAGCTTGCCTTTACGTCGCAAGAGATGGAACTTTTTAGAACTATAAAAAAAGCATTTGATCCGAATAATATACTAAATCCTTACAAAATGGGACTTGATTAGATGAAAAATTTTATTCAAAAGTGCAAAAATCTCGGAAAATTAATTTTGCACATAAATGACAAAGATCTGATGACATACGCCTCAAGTCTTAGTTTTCATACGATACTTTCTGTTATTCCAGTGCTTTTGATAACATTTTCCATCTTCACAAAAATGCCGAGTTTTGACGAGTACCATAAAAAAATAGAGTCTTTCATATTTAACTCTCTTATGCCTTCACAATCCGAAATGATATCAGAATACATAAATAAATTCTTGAGTAATACCGTTCAAATCGGAATTTTTGGAACCATAACCGTACTTGTGATATCTATGATGTTCTTCAGAGATTATGAGAATATTTTCAATAAAATTATGCATGCCTCTTCCCGCTCTTTTTGGCAGTCGCTGTCGGCATATTGGACGCTTATAACTTTATCTCCTGTATTGCTTGGCTTCTCTTTTTACATATCAAATATTTTGCAGGATTTTTTAAACTCTCAGGGATATAATGTAAATTTTTTGGCTCTATTCCCGTATCTTGTAGTCTGGGCGCTCTTTTTTGCAATATATATGATATCCTCAAACGCAAAAATATCTTTACGCGCAGGATGTGTATCTTCGTTTTTAGCTTCATTCATCTGGTATATATCAAAAGCACTTTTTGTGTTTTATGTAACTTACAACAAAACTTATTTAACAATTTACGGTTCTTTTAGCATCGTACTATTCTTTTTCATATGGATATACTGCTCATGGATCATATTTCTTTACGGAGTAAAAGTCTGCTATATTCTTCACTCAAGAGAACAAGAAAAAAGAGAAATAACCAATACCCATAATAGCAATCAAAAACATAAAAATAGGACTATAAACACTAAGAGCGGCAAAAATAAGGTAGATGGCTAAAAGCCAAAAAGGCGTATTAAAAATTATGCTTTTGCTCTCATAAGACAAAAATTGCACCATAAAATTATCAAAGATTCCCCCAAAACCTATTGCATGTAAAAAAACTATAGCGGGATAAAAAACTATAAAGAATATACTCAAAGGTATAGATGCCCACTGTTGCAAATTTATTACTCCAAACCAGTAATGCACTATCGGATTCATTGCTGCGAATAACCAAAAATTTAACAAAATAGCGCTTTGCCAAACTTTCAAAGTCTTGCCAAAGTGTTTTATAAAAACAAAAATAAAAAAGACGCCGAAAACAGAAAGTATAAAACCTATATTAAAGATTAATTGCGGGAAAAAGGCTACCAAAAATGCCGACGTAAAAAATAACATCTCGAAACTTAATACATGTATGCCGCGCCAAAGAAACAAAAATCCGAAAACTCCCATAGCATATGAGCGCAAAAACGAGGGTGTCATATCTATCAACCATAAATAATATCCCAAAAATATGAAAATTATCAGTGATAGATCCCATTTGACATTTCTATAAGGAAAATATCTACTTTGAAAAAAAGTATAGACCGGTTTAGACATAAAATACAAAAAACCAAACAGAATACTAAGATGAAATCCGCTGATGGCTATTATATGAGCAATACCCCATCTTTGCACTTGCTCTCTTAAAGTTTTAGAAATTGGCGTAGCCAAAAAAAGTGCGCCATAAAGCTCTTTTGTCAAAGTATCTTTATGCTGAGAATGTAGAATGTCTTGTAATTTTGACTTTACACTTGTATCATTTATCTCATTTGCCCATACTAAAACAGGAGTTGTGGCATAAAATCTTTTGGCAAAAAATGAGATAAAATCAACCTCATTTGTTTTGATGCGAAATCCTACACGCATGTTTTGTTTAAGTTTTTCTTTTGACATATAGGTTATGCCAAGCACCAAACCATCGTCATTTTTTATAGATAAACGCTGATACTCCCTACCGTTTTTTGCAATCAAATGTGTAATATTAACAATATTGCCGCGTATGGTAACCCAATTGTGACTTTTGAACTCTATATAATCAAGATACTTAAAACCTGTATTAATCAGAAAGATAACGCCTAAAACGGCTATCGCCGCTATCATCTCAAACTTTGTTTGAAACAGCGGTAAAAAAGGTTTCATTTACACTCGCGGCAAAGAATCCAAATCCATTTTTGTAGCCGTAAAATCATTTTCATTACTCTTTTTTGCGTTATCTACAAATTTCACAAAAGCTTTATGAAACAAAAGGTGCGCAACGCCTGTCGGTCCGTTTCTGTTTTTACCTATAATGATTTCCGCCTCTTCAATTGGTTTTTCGACAAAATTACTTTTATAAGGATTTATATTGCCGCTTTTATCTTTCTCTTTTTTTGATCTCTCCTCTTTCTCTTTTTCATCTTTTTGCTTATACACATCGTCTCTATAAACAAAAAGTATAATATCTGCATCCTGTTCTATTGAGCCGGACTCTCTTATGTCACTTAGCATTGGTCTTCTATCGCTTCTGCTTTCAAGACTTCTGTTTAGCTGGGAAAGAGCGATGATAGGCATATCAAGTTCGCGTGCCAAAAGTTTTAATCCTCTGCTTATGTCGCTTACTTCAAGATGTCTCTCTTTGCCGCTTGCAACACTTGTCATTAATTGCAAATAGTCTATGATACAAATGGATACTTCAGGATGTTTCATCTTTAGTTTTCTGAGTTGTCCGCGTATATGATGAATATTGACATTACCCTGATCATTTACAAAAAACTTCTTTTTTGAAAATTCATCTGCGGCATCCGAAAGCCTCTCCCACTCTTCATCTGCCAGGTTGCCGACTTTTAAATTTTGAAGCGGTATCGAAGTTTTTGCACTTAACATTCTTAGCATCAACTGTTCTGCAGGCATCTCCAAAGAAAAGACAGCAACCCCTCTGTCCATATCCAAGCAATGTCCCGCGATGTTCAGACAAAATGCCGTTTTACCCATAGCAGGGCGCGCGGCAATAACGATAAAATCACCGTTGTTAAATCCGGTTGTAAGCTTGTTTAGATCATAAAAGCCTGTATCAATGCCGGTAATAAGGCTATTACCTCTGCTTTTCATCTCTTTTATATACTCCACTGCGGAACTAATCATTTCTGGAGATTCTCTAAACTCTTTTTCGCCCGATTCTTGCGTGATTTGATATAATTTTTGCTGGACTATATCAACAACTTCATGCACAGGCAAATCTTTTTCCACCGCCACATTGTTAATATCACCGGTCAATGCGACAAGCTGCCTTTTGACGGATTTCTCTTTTATCTCTTGGGCATATGCGTTTACATTTGGTATCCAGTTTGTAGAAAGGATATCAAGCATTGCGTTTTCATCAAAAACGCCGTTTTGATTTAATATCTTCTTTAAAAACTCTTCATCTATCGGAAAATTACCCCTCTCGCAGTCAATCATAGCAGAAAATATATGCCTGTGAGCAGGTAGATAAAAATCAAGCGGATTCAATTTTGAAGAAACTTCTTCAAAAAGCGCAGGATTAAATATAATGGAACTAAGGATAGAGCGTTCTATATTTATATTATGCAAATTATCCATTAAAACTCCTTTTTGCCGCTTCTGCCTCTACCTCTTCTAAAAATCTCTCAACCAAATCTTTCTCATCAAGTTTTGCCACAATCTCACCTTTTTTTATAATAAGTCCGCTGCCTTTTCCGTAAGCTATTGCCACGTCCGCCTCTTTTGCTTCGCCTATCGCATTCACAACACAACCCATAACCGAAACATTTAAAGGCGTTTTTACATGTGCGGTTTTTTTCTCGATCTCATTTATCGCACTTACCAAATCAGCTTGTATACGCCCGCAAGTGGGACATGAGATAATGTTTAATCCCTCTTTTGCCCTGCCGCTATCTTTTAATATAGCTTTTGCAACTCTTATCTCTTCTTCAAGCTCTCCCGTAATTGAAACTCTCAATGTATCGCCGATACCGTCAAGCAAAAGCGAACCTAAAGCAATTGATGACTTTATAGTCGAATGAAACAAAGTTCCTGCTTCTGTAACGCCAAGATGAAAAGGATATTCAACCAAAGGACGTAACATTCTATAAGCTTCAACAGTGCGGGCTGTGTCACTTGCTTTCAGTGAAACTTTCAAATTCAAATAGTCCAAATCTTCCAGATATTTTATATTGTAAAGCGCAGATTCAACCATTCCTTTTGCATGAACGCCGTATTTATATTCAAACTCTTTTTCCAAACTCCCGCTATTTACGCCGATACGGATAGGAATGTTTCTCTCTTTGCAAGCTTTTACCACCTCTTTTACTCTTGTTTTTGAACCTATATTTCCGGGATTTATTCTAATACAATCGACAACTTCAGCAGCAATTAGAGCTAAACGATAATTAAAATGAATATCCGCAACAAGCGGCAGTGAAATTTGTGATTTTATATCTTTTAAGGCATGTGCGTCTTCAAAATCCGGCACAGCTACGCGCACAATATCACACCCTGCAAAATGAAGTCTTTTTATCTGCTCAATTGTGGATTTTACATCGCGCGTTTTGGAAAATGTCATAGATTGCACACTTATGGGTGCATCCCCTCCCACTGGTACATTTCCGACATTTATCCGCTTGGTTTTATATCTTTCTTGCATATTTTTGCCGCCTCTTTCATAAGTTAAAATAATAGCAAAAATTAATAAAAAAACGTTTAGTAAGATAGTTGCATACGTGAAAATTTTATATTAAGAAATATCGCGTATTCTTCAGCGGGATTTTAATTTGAAAAAAGAAAGCCTATGAGAATGAAAGCGGATCCATATCTATCTGGATAGCGTCATTTTTGATAAATTTAGCGGCCGTTAAAAGCGCTTTTGCATTGGAACTTCTTATCAGTACGAAATAACGATATTTGTTCGCTATTTTGGCAATATCCGCTTTGCCGTACCCTACTATCTCAATATCTTTACATTCTCTTAAATTCTCTACTGCTTTATCCGTAATATTTTTAGCCTTCTGCTCTGTTTTATGGGATATGAGCAAACGCATAAGTTTTTTAAACGGCGGAAACAACCCCTCTCTGATCTTTTTTTCTTCTTCAACAAACTTGTCGTAATTTTGTAAAAATTTTTCAAAAAATTCCTGATTTTTACTTTGTATAAAAACTCTGCCCTCATCTTTCCGCCCACTTCGTCCGGCAATTTGTATAGCAAGCGAAAGTGCTTTTTCTCTCGCTTTGAAATCCGGTATCGCCAAAAGAGAATCTATACCCATAATGATTGAAAGGCCGACATTATGATAATCATGTCCTTTGCTAAGCATCTGCGTGCCTACCAAAATATCAATTTCGCGCTCTTTGAACCTTTTAAGTATTTTATTTAACTTCGCATCCGTTGTTATCTCATCTTTATCAAACTTTTCTATATGATTGTCCGGAAAAAACTCTCTTAATCTATCGACAACTTCCGCAGTTCCAAGCCTCGTTGCTTCCATGGTATCACTGCCGCATTTTGAACATATTTTTAAAATTTTTGAAGTGAAATTGCAGTAGTGGCACTTTAGCGCATTTATATTTTTATGCAAACTCATCGCAACGGAACAAAACGGACACTCTACGGCAGCACCGCAATTTTTGCATGTAACGTATTTAAAATGAGCGCGAGTAGGTAAAAAGATGATAATCTGGCGCTTTTTGTCCAATGCGCTTTTTATCTCACATAACATCTTCTGTGAAATTTCATTGTATGCATTTTCGTAAACTATCTCTTTTTTGCTCTCAAAAAAACTCCCTTTCAGCCTGAAATGCGGAATTTTTGCGATTGTTGTAACATTTGGCGTAGCACTTCCCAATATCACCTTCGCACCCATTTTTTTATTCATCATTAAACTTAAATCTCTAGCATTATATCTTGGAGCATTATTTGATTTGTAGCTTTCATCATGCTCTTCATCAACAATAATAAGACCGACACTATATAACGGCAAAAACAGAGCCGAACGAGCACCCAAAATTACTCTGATTTTACCCTCGTATATCTCTTTTAAAATCTCCTCTTTTCTTTTTTTGCCAAGCTTTGAATGCCAAATAGCAACCAAATCGCCAAAAAAAGCTTTAAGTCTAAATTCAAGCTGAGGAGTAAGACCTATTTCAGGAAGCAGATAAATAGCATTTTTGCCCTCTTTTAATGTTTGACATATAAAAGAGATGTATATTTCGCTTTTGCCGCTTCCAGTATCGCCGAAAAGCAAAGAGTAATCATGAGAGTTTAAAAAATCAAATGCCTCTTTTTGTTTATCTGTGAGACTTGGAGGAGTTATGGTTAGTTTTTGAAAAATGGATTTTTGCGTCAAATGAAAAGTAAAAATATTCAAAGCGACGCCAAGCGAACAACAATAATAATCAGCTATGAACTCGACAAGCAAAAGCTGCGTAACGGTAAAGAAATTATCTGTTGTTTTTATTATAGACTGACACTCAAAGTCAGGAGATAGAGCGCTTTTTTGGATTACTCCCAAACGCTCTTTGCCTTGCAATGTGACTTTTACCACAAAACCTATGTTTATCTCTTTTAAAGAGATGTACGTTAATGGTTCTAAAGCCGAACCTAAAAGTACGACTTTGTAGTAAAACAATTTACTGTGTTAATTGCCGGCAAAGACTGCCGTTAGTATCGCATGTAAATTTGCCATCAGTTGCATTATATGTGAATTTCACTTGTTCGTTTGACACAGTAAAAAAATACTCTGTTTCACTAGTGGCTGTCCAACCTGATGTGCCACTTTCAATGGGATAGTCCAAAACTCCGTCAAATAATATTCCACTACCAAACGCTGTTCCATTCAGATCCAGATGACCAGTAACGCCGGCTAAAATATTTTGACTCCTTTTTAATGTTATAGAACTCCTGATAGCAGCAACATCGGCTTTACCTTTTGCTATTTTGGCATCGTCTCTTGAAGCTGCAAGTCTTGGAACGGCAATACTTGCTAAAATCCCTAAAATCACTATAACAAAAACAAGTTCAACCATCGTAAAAGCAAAACGTTTCATCTTACAAATCCTTCAAATAAAAAAAGGCAGGAACAAAACCTGCTCCTGCCTTGTTATATAAATATCAGGGTTGCCGTATCAATTCCAAACAACTCTTCTGCCTGCCATAGGAACGGTTTGATTTGTAACATTCATATCATTCATAAGCATACGAACCACACCCGTATTACCTGCAGTAAGTCCTACTGTTAACCAAGGCTCGCTACCGTTGCCGGTAGTAAAAGCTGTGGCATTATCAGGCACTGCAGTACCTGTACCGCCATCAATAATGTTGCATGTGACTGTGCCATCTTCTATTGCTTGAGCTTGCGTACCTACCGCGGCAGAGCACAATGTAGCCGTTATCCTACCGCCACTGCCATCATTGTAAATATACTGTAGGTTGGTACTACTTCGTACCCAAAGCGAAGTATCCAAACTCATAGCGTTTTCTATACTAACTTCTCTTTGACCCTGATACCAAGCAGGAATCGCTTGAACCAAAGTACCAATATCTTGCTTTAAAGAAACCGCTCTTGCATCATCTCTTGATGCAGCCAATCTTGGAATCGCAATAGATGCCAAAATACCCAAAATAACGATCACGAAGACCAACTCAATCATAGTAAAACCGCGTTTCATAAGAAACTCCTTAAAATACAATTTGTCAATACACTTATTGACATAAGGTAATTCTACTATTATAGTATTAATGTTTTCTTAAAATTTTACTATCAATATTTAAAATTAGCTCTTTTTCTATCTTCTGCGATTCAAACCTATCATGACACTCTTGTATAAAAGCCCCTAAAATATCCCTTATCTCTATATTATTTTTATTTTTGAATAATCTTGCCATTTCAGCTTCAAAAAAATCGGCAAAATCGTCTTCTAACGTTATATCAAAACTTTTCGCCGCTATAGATATGATTATTTTTCTCATATTCCGAGTACGGATTCTATTTTTCCAAGCAGTTCATCCGTCTCTAAACTCTTGTTTTTCAACTCTTCTTCGAGTTTTAGTATCTGCACCTCTTTATCTCTATTTTCAGCCCTCAAACTCTCCACTTCATTTTTGAGAGTATAATTTTCATTCTCCAATTCATGATATTTTACTATCAATCTTTCTATCTTATCGCTAAGAGTCACGGAAATTTTATCGCTCTCTTGCATAGCAAATTATCCTCCATTTATTTTGAAGTTGCGTTATAATTGTAACAAAAATCCTCTTAATATTAAAGGAATGACTTTTGGCAAAATTTGAACTTACATCGCCTTATAAACCTTCGGGCGACCAACCTGAAGTAATAGAGAAATTAACCTCCTCCATAAAAGCCAACAATAGATATCAAACATTGATAGGTGTAACGGGCAGCGGTAAAACTTATACAATGGCAAATATCATACAAAAAACACAAAAACCTACACTTATCATGACTCACAATAAAACTTTAGCAGCGCAGCTCTATAGCGAATTTAAAGGGTTCTTTCCAAAAAATCATGTAGAGTATTTTATAAGTTATTATGATTATTATCAACCTGAGGCTTATATACCAAGACAAGATTTGTTTATAGAAAAAGATAGTTCGATAAACGCTGAGCTTGAACGTTTGCGTCTATCAGCAACCGCTTCGCTTTTAAGTTACGATGATATTATATGTGTTGCGTCGGTTTCCGCAAATTACGGACTTGGAAATCCAAACGAGTACAAAAGCATGGTGCAAATTATAGAAAAAGGTATGCAAATCAACCAAAAAACGCTACTTTTGAGACTTGTTGATATGGGTTATAAAAGAAATGACAATTTTTTTGATAGAGGCGATTTTAGAGTTAGAGGCGATGTGATAGATATATATCCTGCATATAGTGAAGAAGAGGCTTTGCATGTAGAGTTTTTTGGAGATGAAGTTGAGCATATCGTCTATTTTGATACTTTGACAAATGAAAAATATCGCTCCATGGACAAAGTCATCATATATGCCGCAAATCAGTTTATCGTAGGTCAAGAAAGGCTAAAAATTGCCGTAGAAGAGATAGAAGATGAGTTGGCAAAAAGACTCGCATTTTTCAAACAAGAGGATAAGATAGTAGAGTATCAACGGCTAAAACAAAGAGTAGAGTTTGATTTGGAAATGATAAATGCTACCGGGATGTGTAAAGGGATAGAAAATTACGCACGTCATTTAACAGGTAAAAAGACAGGAGAGACTCCATATACATTGTTTGATTATTTTGAAGCTATGGGCAAAGAGTATTTGGTAATCGTTGATTAATCAAACTTAAGCCTGCCGCAATTTCGTGGAATGTTCGCAGGAGATAGAAGTAGAAAAGAAGTTTTGGTAGAGTATGGATTTCGTCTTCCAAGCGCTCTTGACAATCGCCCTTTAATGTTTGATGAGTTTATAAACAAAGCCCCCTCTTATCTATTTGTATCAGCAACTCCTGCAGAGCTTGAATTAAAACTATCAAATGAAAATACAGCCGAACAGATAGTAAGACCGACCGGTTTGCTTGATCCTGTGATAGAAATAAAATCAAGCGACAATCAAGTCGAAATATTATTTGATGAAATAAAAAAAGTTATAGCAAAAAATGAACGCATTCTTGTTACGACTTTGACAAAAAAGATGGCGGAAGAGCTTACACGTTACTATGCTGAGCTTGGACTAAAGATAAAATATATGCACTCAGACATTGATGCGATAGAGCGCAATCAATTAATAAGAGGTCTAAGACTTGGCGAATTTGATGTTTTAGTTGGAATAAATCTTTTAAGAGAAGGCCTTGATTTGCCTGAAGTTTCACTAATCGGCGTGCTTGATGCGGATAAAGAGGGATTTTTAAGAAGTGAGACAAGTCTTATCCAAACTATGGGTAGATGTGCCAGAAATGAAAACGGCAAAGTTATACTATTTGCTAAAAAAATGACAAATTCAATGAAAAAAGCTATAGATATCACGACAAATAGGCGTAAGATACAAGAAGAGTTCAATAAAGCACATAACATAATTCCAAAAACAACGATAAGAAAACTTGATGAAAATTTGCGTGTTGAAGACCAAGGAGAACTTGTAAATAAAAAGAAAAAAATGGATAAAATCCCTCCATCTCAAAGAAAAGAGATAATAAAAGAGCTAACCAAAAAGATGCACGAAGCTGCAAAAATGCTGGAATTTGAAAAAGCTGCGGCCTTAAGAGATGAGATAACAAAGTTAAGGGAATTATAGATTTTAGAAACATCTGAAAACAAGGCGCAACTGTTTCATGGCAAATATTTTCGATCTTCGGCTTAAAATTTTAAACTCTTTAACAGAGTTTGATAAAAGTCTTATTCGCCTGAATTTTTTAGTTTATCACTGTCTTTTTATCAGCTTTTTATCAGCAAAAGTTATCGGAGATAATACCCTAACATCAATACAAAAAACTTCATTTGATAAAATCTTATAAAAAAGCAGTGAATTGTTTTAGATAAACAAACGCTTTTTATCATATTTTAATAATTAAAAGCTTATGCCGCACGATTATATGTTATAAGAATTATTTTGAAGTGATTTTTGTGAAATACACATCTGCCGTTGTGAGTTTTTCACTATCTAAGCGTTTAAAACTATTTTTTATTTTGTAAAAAAAATTTTACGAAAGATAAAAATTGACGCTTTTTTATCTATTTTTGGGTAAAATTAAAAATTATTCATTATTTTTAAAAAGGATAACAAATGAGCGATATGAACAATCCCGAATTATATCTCAACAGAGAAATTTCATGGCTCCATTTTAATACAAGGGTTTTAAACGAATCGCTTAAAAAAGAGTTGCCGCTTCTTGAGAGATTGAAATTTTTAGCTATTTATTCAACAAACCTTGATGAATTTTACATGATAAGAGTGGCCGGACTTAAACAGCTGCTATCCGCGGGTATCGTAACCACAGGCAATGATCAGTACACTACGATTGATCAATTAAAAGCCATCAGAGAGTATGTAACAGACGAAAAAGATGTGCTCGAAGAGAGCTATAATGAAATCATAGGAGCATTGGCAAAAGAGAATCTTCTAATACTAAAATACAGCCAAGTTGAACGCGGACTGCAAATGAAAGCCGATGAATTTTTCTTTTCAAACATATTCCCTGTTATAGTTCCCATAGCCGTTGATGCAACTCATCCGTTTCCTCATTTAAATAACCTCAGTTTTGCGCTTGCAGTCAAATTGCAAGATACAGAAAACGGCAAAGTAAAATACGGTATGGTGAGAATTCCGCGCGTGTTGCCGAGATTTTACAAAGTGGACGGCAATGTTTATATACCGATTGAGTCTATTGTAAAATGGCATGTCGAAGATATTTTCCCGGGTTACACCCTTATGGCTTCCGCTCCTTTTGTAGTAACAAGAAACGCCGATATGAATATAGAAGAAGAAGAGGCGGACGACTTTATGCTTATGATGGAACAAGGACTTAAGTTGCGCAGAAAAGGAGCTTTTGTAAGACTTGCCGTCAAAAAAAATGCAGACCCTGATATAATTGATTTTTTGAATACTCATATGCAAATTTTCCAAAAAGATATTTATGAATACAGTATTCCGTTAAATCTCGGCGCTTTATGGCAGATAGTCGGAAATAAAGACTTTTTACACTTGACACTTCCTCCATATACACCCAAAATTTTGCCACCTCTAAATACAAATGAGTCTATGTTTGCAACTATAGATAAGGACGATATACTCATAGCTCATCCTTACGAGAGTTTTGATCCGGTAACTTCATTTGTGCAAGAAGCTGCGAAAGATCCTAAAGTTGTCTCTATCCGTATGACGCTGTACCGCGTGGAAAAAAATTCGCCTATTGTTCAAGCGCTGATAAATGCCGCGAGCGACGGCAAACAAGTTACAGCCATGGTGGAACTTAAAGCGAGATTTGATGAAGAGAATAATCTTCATTGGGCGAAAGCTTTGGAAAATGCAGGTGCGCACGTGATTTACGGTATAACGGGTTTTAAAGTCCACGCAAAAATTACACAAATTATCCGTCAAGTAGACGGCAAATTAAAATTTTATATGCACTTTGGCACAGGCAACTACAACGCTTCAAGTGCGCGAGCATATACAGATGTGAGCTTTTTTACTTCAAGAGAAAATTACGCAAAAGATTCGACCACATTTTTTCACATTCTTTCAGGTTTTTCAAAAAATAAAAAGCTCGAAAATCTTTCTATGTCGCCTATGCAGATAAAAAATCGTGTAATTGCCATGATAAACAACGAAGCAAGCAAGGGAGACAAGGGACATATTATCGCAAAGATGAACGCTCTTGTGGATTATGATGTGATAAAAGCTCTATATAACGCCTCAAGTAGCGGCGTTAAGATAGAACTAGTCATACGCGGTATATGCTGCCTAAGACCGGGCATTAAAGATGTAAGCGAAAATATCACGGTAAAATCAATTGTTGGGAAATATTTGGAACATGCGAGAATTTTTTATTTTAAAAACTCATCTCCCAGTATATTTATCTCAAGTGCCGATTGGATGCCAAGAAATCTGGAAAGAAGACTTGAACTTATGACACCGATAGAAAATAAAACTCTCCAAAAAAAACTTTTTGAAATTTTGCAAGTACAGCTTAACGATAATATTTTAAGCTGGCAGCTTGGAGTTGATGGTAAATATACAAAGCAAAATGCAAGTGAGGCTAAAGAGATAAATTGCCAGCAAATGCTTGAGGAGTATATCAATAGAATTTATAAGACAATGAAAAAAGATACTTCATTATCAAAGGCAAATCAATTGGCAAAAAAACT
>JAIRSJ010000053.1 GCA_031255525.1 Campylobacteraceae bacterium | reverse complement strand
GGAATACGTCTAAACGACATTGAGCTTGTGTTATCAATTATGCCGAAGCTATTAATAATAATCCCCATTTTCTTATTAAATATTAATTTCAAGAAAAAAATAGCGCCAAATGCGGACAATAAAACTCCAGCAACCGATATTGCCAAAATACGTGTATCAGTAGCTTTAGAAATGATAATTACACAAATACCATTCGCCATAAATACTATGAAAACGATAAAACATAGTATGGATTTGCCTTTACTAAAAGGGATTTCTATTTTTTTATCAAAACCTATCATAACACAAACCCCGATTTTTAAAACGGCTATTTTAAAGAGACAAAATACTCTTCCATGGCTTCTGCTACGCGCTTTGAAAAACTAACTGCTTCTACAACCGTTCTTGCTCCTGTTACCACATCTCCCGATGCAAATACGCCGTCTTTGGTTGTTCTGCCGCTATCGTCCGTTACGATTAAGCCGTTAGATTTGACCTCTATGCCTTTATTGTTTTTTACTATTAAATCTCTTGGAGCCTGCGAGACGGCTACTAAAATAGAGTCTGATTCTAAAAAACCCTCCATGTTGCTTCCGTCTGTAGTCAAGTACTTAACACCTTCTCTTGTCAATTCCACGGGCTCTTTGAAAAAGTCGAATTTTACACCGTCAATTTTTGCACACTCTATTTCATGTTTTTCTGCGCTCATGCTCTCTTCATCTTTTCTGTACATAACCACGACTTCGCGTACGCCATGTCTTACCGCTGTTCTTGCCACATCCATAGCGACATTTCCCGCACCCAAAACGGTAACTTTGCCTCCTAATTTATAAACTTCGGGGTTTTTCAAATAATCAATCGCAAAGTGCACATTTCCAAGAGTCTCACCTTTTATGCTAAGTTTTCTCGGTGACCACACGCCTGTGCCGATAAACACTGCATCAAAACCGTCTCTTGAAAGCTCATCAAGGGTTAAATTTTTACCTATCATGGTGTTTGGACGGATCACAACTCCAAGCTGTTGAAGTTTTTCCGAGAGCGTATCAAGTATCTGTTTGTGTAGTCTAAATTCGGGAATGCCATATCTTAAAACACCGCCTATTTTATCATTGCCTTCATACATTGTTACGCCGTGTCCTTTGCTGGCCATGATAAATGCGAGTGCGATTCCAGCAGGTCCACTACCTATAATAGCGATATTTTTACCGGTATGTTTTGGTTTTTCGAAACGAATTCTGTTGATATAAAAGTCCGAAATATAATTTTCTATACTCCCAACGCTTACAGGCGCGCCTTTTTTATTAAGTACACAATGTCCCTCGCAATGTTTCTCGTGCGGACAGACAACAGAACAGACAACAGATAAGGGGTTATTTGCAAACAGCATTTCACCCGCATTTTTAATATCGCCTGCCAAAAATAGTTTAATCATATCGGGAATCGGCGTACTTACGGGACAGCCTTTTTGACAGGAGGGGCGTTTGCAGCCAAGACATGTTTTTGCGATATCGATAACATATTTATTCATTGCCAACCTCATTTTTTGGAAATTTCGTATTATACTCTTAAAATATAAAGTTGAATCTGAACAGAAATATCTGTGGAATAATTTTTGTATTGCCAAAAAAAATTTGTCGCTTTTTGACACTGAAAAGATAGATAAATACAGCCGGTTTTACACAGATAATCTTAAGATAGCGTTTGTTATCCGAGTTTTTTAAATGATACGGCTATTGATATAGTAGTCTATAAATCAAGTCCTGACGCTCGTGCAGACTTTTAGCAAGATTGCCAAAACCGGAAATCCAACCCTTTTTCATCGTAGTAAAGTAAAGATTTTTGCTGCATGCTAAAACAAACAGATCGGTTAGTGCATTCATATTTGTTTGAAATCTGTCCAGCTTTTTATTATTGTGTAAAGGTTTTCCTTTTATGTTGGGAGCATTCGCGACTATTTCAAGCCTATCACCCCAAAGCTCTTTTGCATAAACTTGACATTCGTGGCTATCTGTGCAAAGAGTGATTTTTTTGTCTAATTTATTGCTAATTTCGGCAAAAAACTTTTTATAGTCCGTTTTATAATCGGAATTTCGTACATGCAAAGCATCGTATTCGCCAAGAGAGTCAATAATATTGCGAATGTATGATTTGACATCGTCTTTAAGCGATAATTTTTCAAACATTAGGATAGATTTATCTCCGCCGCCACTTTTTTCGTATATCAAAATCTGATCATCATAATCTTTTGAAAAATCAAACACAGCTTCAGTATCAAATGGACTGTTGATAATTATTTTTAATTTTTCATAGTCAGATTTGCTGATGTTTTGAGAGAGAAAGAGCAGGGGAGCAAGATTCAAAAATACCCCTTTTGGCGCAATGAAATATTTGTCAAAATCATCTAAAAATCCGGAACGACTCGTGTCTACATATAAAACTCTATCATGCAATTTTGCATATTCGTAACATTTTTCGATTCTTACAAGCATATCGTTAAATCCGCCGTGCGGTCTGCAGATGACTATTTTTTTGCTCAATGTTGTTACCGATAGTTTTTTGTAGAAATATTTAATATGAGCTTTGAATAGTTTATTTCTGAAGTTTTGCCTTTTTCTTTTAACCGGTATAAGTTCCGCAACAGTACGTATAAATAAATTTGGTATTTTGTAAAGATATTTTGCATATATTATTATAAAAGACATTTTGCCTTATTCCTTAATTAATAAAACCGAATTTTACAATATTCTCTCTTAATTTCTAAACGCAATTTTTATTTTGTTAGATAATAAACTTTTATCAAGAACTTTTGTCGGAGGTTGCGTTTCGCCCAAAGTCGGCTTTACATGTAGATAGTCTTGAATATAGTAGATGCCGTTATAATTATTTTGAAACAAAATATCGATTATTTCGTTGATTGCATTCTCATTTAGCATATCCGTATGTACGGTAGTACGGACTTCAAACGACATACCGCTTGATTGCAAAATTTGCAGTGAGTTGATAAGAGCATCGTAAAAAACAGATAGCGTAACACTTTTAAATAGAGTTTTTGGTGCTTTAAAGTCCAGTGAGACAAAATTTATCAAATCCTCTTCTATCAACCGTTTTAAAACATTAGGATTACTTCCGTTTGTATCAAGTTTAATTTTAAATCCGAGCGTTTTTATCTTGGCACACAAAGGAATCAATTTTTTATAAAGCGTACACTCTCCTCCGCTCAAAACTACGCCTTCAAGCCGTCCTGTGCGTTTTTGCAAAAACTCGAAAAGTTCCTGCTCGCTTTTTTTGCCCCTTTCTAAAACTATATGCGGATTGTAGCAGTAAGGACAGCGCATATTGCATCCTGCAAACCAAACAATACACGCTAAATGCTCAGGGTAATCGAGCATTGTAAAAGAGGTTATATCAAAAATGCTCTTAGCGCTATTTTCGTGATTTCTCACTAATCGCAGCCGTTTTTATTTTATATAATATGCAGATAAGTTTAGCCGCAGCATTTCTCAGTGAATTTTACACGCTCTTTGTGTTCGCCTTTTTTGCCGAGATTGAAACTCTCAACAGGGCGATGATAACCCATAACTCTTGTGTAAACCATGCATTTTGTGCGTTTATGGGCTAATTCTTTAGCCAATTTTTCTTTCGTCATCCGATACCCCTTTTTCTTTTTGGTATTCTATCAAAAGTTCTTCGTCACATTTAGGACAATACTCATGTTCTCCTGCTAAATAGCCGTGTTTTTCACAAATGGAAAAAACAGGTGTGATTGTAATATAAGGAAGTTTATAGTTTGCTATAATACTTTTTACAAGTTTTCTGCAAGCTTCAGCCGAACTTATACGCTCTCTCATGTATAGGTGCAAAACCGTTCCACCCGTGTAAAGGCATTGAAGCCCGTCTTGTCTTTCAAGAGCCTCAAACAGATCGTCGGTAAAATCAGCAGGAAGCTGTGAAGAGTTTGTATAGTAGATATTTTCTCCTTCACCTGCTTGAATAATGTCAGAGAAACGTTTTTTATCTTCTTTTGCAAAACGGTAAGTTGTGCCCTCGGCAGGTGTTGCTTCAAGATTGTAAAGATTGCCGCTGCTCTCCTGGTAGTGTGTCATTTTTTCTCTTATAAAATTCAATATTCTTGCAGCCATATCCTCGCCTCTTTTGTCGGTTATATCGTATTGGGCATTTGAAAAATTCAAAATCATCTCATTTATGCCGTTCACGCCGATAGTTGAGAAGTGGTTGTTAAACCCTTTTAAGTATCTTTTGGTATAAGGATACAATCCTCTGTCATACATCTCCTGTACAAACACACGCTTTTTTTCCAGTGTCGATTTTGCCATGTCAAGCAATTTTTCAAGCTCACTGTGAAGTCTTTTTTCATCACCTTTATACAGATATCCAAGTCTTGCCATATTTATTGTAACTACGCCGATACTCCCCGTCATTTCAGCGCTTCCAAAAAGTCCCCCCCCTCGTTTCAAAAGCTCTCTTAAGTCAAGTTGCAAACGGCAGCACATACTTCTTACGTGTCCTGGCTTATATGCTTTATCATTTGGAATTATATTTCCGTTTTCATCTTTAGTGTATTGGCTTCCTATAAAGTTTTGAAAATAACTTGAACCTATTTTTGCAGTATTTTCAAATAAAATATCCGTATTTTCTCCATACCAATCAAAATCCTCCGTAATATTTACCGTAGGTATCGGAAATGTAAAGGGCTGACCGTTTTTATCTCCTTCGGTCATAACTTCATAATATGCTCGATTTATCAAATCCATCTCTGGTTGAAAATGTTTATATGTTAGCTCTTCTAATGACCTTACGCCGCGCTCTTTTGCTTTCGAAAGCAATGCGTCATTTTCTATATTTTTGAAAATATGTATATCATTTATCGTAGGACATTGTTCTTTTAAGTCTTCAGGAACTACCCAATCAATCGTGATATTTGTAAAAGGACTTTGTCCCCATCTAGCAGGCACATTTAAATTATAGACAAAACTTCGCACAGCTTTTTTTACGGAAGCAAACGACAAACTGTCTTTAAAAACATATGGCGCAAGATAAGTGTCAAATGAGCTAAACGCTTGCGCTCCTGCCCATTCTGCCTGTAAGATACCTAAAAAGTTAGCCATTTGTCCCAAAGCTTCTCTAAAATGTTTAGGAGCCCTGCTTTCTACACGTCCTCTGACCCCGTTAAATCCTTCGTTTAAAAGATTTCTCAAACTCCAACCCGCGCAATAAGCGGTTAAGCAGTCCAAATCGTGAATATGATAATCACCGTTTCTATGAGCTTGCCCTTCTTCTTTCGAATAAATCTTATCAAGCCAGTAATTTGCTATAACTTTTCCTGCGGTATTGTTTATCAGCCCGGCATTTGAATATCCCGTATTTGAATTGGCTTTGATACGCCAGTCATTCCCGCTAATATACTCTTCTATAGTTTGTGTGGAGTTTATATAAGTCGTATCTTCATTAAGTCCAAAGATGTGCTCGCGCTGCATTTTGTGAGTATGTCGATATATCATAAATGAGCGCATTACATCAAAATAACGCGCGCGATATAACTCTTGCTCTATCATATCCTGAATATCTTCAACGGCCGCTATTCGTTTGGTTTTCAAACGCTCCATAAGGTTTAAGAAGACATTGTGGTCGTAAGTCGTCTTTTCGCTTTTGAAGGCTTTGCGTATAGCGTCTTCTATCTTGTAAGGGAGAAATTCTTGCGTTGTTCCATTACGTTTGAGTATAGTAGTGAGCATAAAAATACCTCTATTTTTTTAGAGTTTTGCAGTAAAACCTTATTGCAACTATACAAAATAACCTTAGAAAGTAACCTTAAAAAATAAATAATAATTTTAGCTTTATATGTCATACTTTATACATAAATTAAGTTCGAATATATGCTATGAGCTATGTATAAAAATAGTAAATAGCAACGTTTAAGCAGTTACTTACAATGCCGATATAATCTTAGCCATTTTCGTTAAAAAACCTATTTTAGCGATTTTTACAAAGTATATTTTTGAAAAATTTTCAATATTTTTTCAATCAATGTTTTACTAAAGATAAGTTATTTGCAAGATTAAACCAAATATAATTCCGTATAATTTATCACAATAGGAGAACATTTTGAAAAAGATACTGATAGGGTTAGTCGGATTGTTTGGAGTATTTGTTGCTCCTATTTTGGCGCAACCGACAGATGCATCTGCTGCTAAAAAGAGTGGGTTATTTATCGGACTTGAAGGAGGATTTGCTCTCAGCTGGACTTATCTGGATACGATATTGGTAGATGATGACGGCGACAAGTACAGCGGATATATAATAGATGAATATGACGATTATTCCGACAGCGTTTTTAATTACGGCGTTAAAGCCGGATGGTACTTTAGGGATTCTGATATGAGGGTATATGCTATGTTCGAAAAAAATACCAAAGCCGAAGATACTGATTATGATATAAAATTTTCTAATGAAATCACTAAAGTTTTAATAGGTTATGATGCTGCTGTTGTAAAAATCAGCGAAAACTCCAGATTGCTTACAGGAGTAAATCTCGGATACGCCAAATTGAAATCTATAGTAGGAGATCATTCAGCTTCTTATAATGGTATTGATTTTGGCGGTAAGGTCGGTATCCTTTATGATATAAATAACAATAATGAAATCGAGTTTGGGTTAAAGGTGAACTGTTCTGTTTTTGAGGAGAAAAAAGCAGGAGAGAGAAAGATAGGTAACACTTATTATGATGTAGATATATTGCCAATACAAGTTAAAGCGGGACTGTATGTCGGCTATAATTATAAATTTTAATAAGGAGTGGTATTGTGAAAAATATAATTTTATATATGGGTATTTTAGCAGCAATGCTATTTTCAGCGGTTGTGTGAATAAACAAGAGATTCTTGACCGATAGTCAGAATGAAGAGTTTACTTATAAAAAAATAATCAAACCACAATACGGTATTTAGAAAAAGTAGTTTTAAAAGCGATATAATATTGTATTTGCAAGGCTATTGTTAAAAGTTATTTGTTATCTGTCAAATCGGCTGTATATAACCGCTTTAAGGTAATTGTGAAATTTCAATATGCAAATAGCACATAGTAAAATCAACAGCTGTATATGCCAAAATACTCTTTAATACTTAAAATACAATCATTTATATGATAGCAAGTGCCATATGGTGACAGAAAACGGTTTGATATAATTTTACAGTTTATCGGTTCGCCTTTTTAGGAGTTTAATTTGAAAGATGATTGGAGAGCATACTTTTGTAAAATGTGTTGTTTTGTCAAATAAGTTTGGTTTCTTTGATTAAGCTACATATTGGAGTTATATATTATTTCAAGCGATTAAAGCTTTCTTGTCAATTATGGTTTTCCAAACGTTCTGCATTAAGAATAAATTTAACGTGGCCGGGAGAGAGGGATTCGAACCCCCGGAGGCTCTCACCTCAACGGTTTTCAAGACCGCCGCTTTAAACCGCTCAGCCATCTCCCGAAATGAAAAACAACAGAAAATCTACCAATTATCAACGCCACAAAATTCAGTTATTAAAACAACTGACATTTTAACGCATAATATCTTACTTTCTGCTCAATTTTTTTGGAGGCGACACCCGGATTCGAACCGGGGGTAAAGGCTTTGCAGGCCCGTGCCTTACCACTTGGCCATGTCGCCCTACTTAACCCAAAAAAGGTGGTGCCCGGGGCCGGACTTGAAC
>JAIRSJ010000004.1 GCA_031255525.1 Campylobacteraceae bacterium | reverse complement strand
AGTATAGGCACTAAAATTTCACCGACATATACACCATAAGCAAGAAATTCGGGAAAGATAGAAGTTGATAACATGCTTTTTATGGAAGCTATACCGTGTGTTATTTTGCTGATACCATGCAAAAACATAAGTGTACCCACTAAAACTCTCAAAATGAGTTTTCCTATATGCGCGCTGTTCGCGTTTGCTCCGATTGGACAAGAAGACATATTTGCTCCTATTAATTTTTATAGATAGAATGATAGCCAAAATTATCCAATTAAAGTTTAAGGACTATATCCAAACAGCCTAATTTAAACATTTTTTATTACAATTACACGATGAGAATAGACAAATACCTAAAATATGTCAATATCGTTAAACGTCGTGCTATAGCGGAAGATATGTGTAAAAATGGTGTCATAAGTATTGATGGTAAAGTCGTAAAACCATCAAAAAATGTGCAGGTTGGTGATATCATAACAATCACATATTTAGAACGCAGTGTAAAATATGAGGTTTTGCAGATGCCAAATACAAAAACTATCTTAAAAACGGAACAAAACAGGTATGTAAAGGAAATGGTATGAATTTTTTGGAAGCCAAAAAGGCATTTGCCGCACTTTTTCAAAATGAATTGAGTGAATGGGAAGCAAGGTCGCTTTTAACGACTTTATATGAAAACGGTGAAAACGAAGAAGAGATTGCTGCTGCTGCTACTGTTATGAGAAGTCATTCCATAAGACTTTTAGTTCCTTTTGAATTGCAAGATAAGATAATAGATATTGTAGGTACAGGCGGAGACAAGAGCAAGAGTATTAATATCTCAAGTACAGCCGCTATCATTTTATCTTCGCTTGGCTGTTATGTGGCAAAACATGGGAACAGGGCGATAACGAGTAATTCTGGCAGCGCGGATATGTTGGAGGCTATCGGTATAAATTTAAGTCTTCCTCAAGAGGGGCAGATTAAGATGCTTGAAGATACCAATTTTACTTTCATGTTTGCCGTCAATCATCATCCGGCTATGTCTTATATTATGCCCGTCAGAAGAAGTATTCCACATCCTACGATTTTTAATATCATAGGACCTTTATGTAATCCGGCAGGCGCTAAAAAAGGGCTGATAGGAGTTTTAAATCCCACTTTTAATATCAAAATAGCAAACGCACTGAAACTCTTAAATAGTACTTCAGCTCTTGTTGTAAGCTCAAACGATGGTATGGATGAAATAAGCGTGAGTTCCGCTACAAAAGCTGCTATGTTAAAAGATGGTAAAGTTACCGAATTTGAGATAGATCCGCAAGAGTATGGTATAAAAATTTCGGATAAACAAGAAGTTATCGGTGGAGATGCTTTACAAAATGCCAAGATAGCATTTGATACTTTAACAAATAAAGAGAAGGGTGCAAAAAGAGATATAGTGCTTATCAATGCGGCTTTTGCGCTTATATTGGACAATAAGGCAAGAGATGTGCAAGAGGGGCTTGAGATGGCAAGAATGGCTATACAGAGCGGTAAAGCCAAAGATAAACTTGATGAGATTATAAAATTTTCGCATATGTTTTAATCTTCACATGTAAGCTTCAATGTAAAAAATATTGTGATAAAATATGCAGTTTGAATTAAAAAAAAGTCAGATAGACATAGCGGCTAAAGCTATCATAAATCTTTTACCAAATGGCGGGATAGTTTTATTAAGAGGCAATTTGGCATCCGGCAAAACAACTCTTGTGAAACACATAGCATCCTTTTGCGAAATAAAAAAAGAGATTGTTTCAAGTCCCACTTTTTCGGTAATGAACGCTTATGCACCTGATTTTTTTCATTATGATATATATCAAAAAGGGATTCAAGGTATCATAGAGAGCGGACTTTTTGAAAATTTACAACAAAAAGGATATCATCTTGTAGAGTGGGGTTGCGAGGAACTTGAAGAGATGTTAAAGAGATATGCGTTGCCGTATGTTGTTGTTGAGATAGTATTGTCAGCGCAAGATAAAAGAATATATAAGGTGCATAATGCATAAGTTATCAGTACAAAATTTAGCTAAAATCATAAAAAAAACACAGATAATTCATGATATTTCGCTTGAAGTGAAAAGCGGCGAAATTGTGGGGCTTTTAGGACCAAACGGTGCCGGAAAAACAACGACTTTTTATATGATTTGCGGACTTATTCCACCCACAAAAGGAGATATATATCTGGATGACATAAAAATATCGGCAAAACCGCTTCATGAAAGAGCAAAACTTGGTATAGGTTATTTGCCGCAAGAATCAAGCATTTTTAAGGATTTAAGTGTGGAGGAGAATCTGGCTTTGGCAGCTGAGATAGCATGCAAGAGTAAAGAGGAGCAAGAGAGCAGAGTTGAAGAGCTTTTAGATCTTTTAAATATTCAACCTGTACGTCAAAGAAAAGGTGTGAGTCTCAGTGGCGGAGAGCGCAGACGATGCGAAATAGCTCGTTCGCTTACTATTATGCCTAAATTTTTGCTTTTGGACGAACCGTTTGCAGGAGTTGACCCCATAGCGGTAAATGATATACAAAATATAGTGAAAGATTTAGTAAAACTCAACATCGGTATCCTTATTACAGACCATAATGTGCGCGAAACTTTGGCGATTTGCGACAGAGCTTATGTTATAAAAGACGGTTCGCTTTTGGCAAGCGGAACAAGTGATGAAGTGGCACAAAACAAGGCGGTGAGGACATATTATCTTGGGGAAGGATTTAAATTTTTCTAATATTGCATGTACAAAAAACAGATATTTATCTGAACTTTCTATCAACCTTAACTTTTATATGCTATATGATAAAAGCAGCACAACCCATGCATTTTATCTTTTTTGGATAATAATACAAAAGAGCGAAAAAAAATTCTCAAAACAAAGGATTTTGAAAAGTCATGAAAACCATCTATTTTATAAGACATGCCAAATCTGACTGGAGTGTCGAATGTGATGATTTTGACAGAGGATTAAATAAAAGAGGGTTGGGAGATGTACAGCTTATGACAAAGCGTCTTAAAAAGTACGACATAAAACCCGATATTATTATCTCAAGTCCTGCCAAAAGAGCTTTGGACACGGCGGAGATGATTGCAGATAGATTGAATATAGCAAAGAAAATATTTAAAACCGATATAAATTTATACCTGACTTCACCGAAAATTTATTTAGACATTATTCGCCAGATAGATAATAAGTATAGTATTGTTTTCATAGTGGGACACAATCCAACAATCACTGAAGTTTGCGAAAACCTAAGCGGCATTTCTATAGGCAATATTCCTACGTGCGGGATTTTTAGCATGGAGTTTAATGTCAAAACCTTCGATGAAATATCGCCAAACAGCGGCAAGAAACTCTTTTTTGATTTTCCAAAAAAACATAAAACATAAAATATGTTTATCAATGTTTATGATATTTGTTTGAGATAATTTTATCGCCAAAGACTGCCAAAATCGCTTCCATATTTTTTTGATCAACAAATCAGTCTCTTGCCAGCGCTTCTATAGGATTTAAATTTGACGCATTGCGTGCAGGCATATATCCAAATAAAATCCCTATCGTCATTGAGAAGAACAGAGCTATCAAAATAGCGTCTAAAGATAAAATCATCTTAAAATCATCAATAAAATTGTTAAATAGAAAACTAAATAACATCGTTAGTAAAATCCCAACTATTCCGCCCATTAGGCATAACAAAACGGCTTCCGTTAAAAATTGTTGCAGTATATTTTTTCGTTTGGCTCCAATGGCCATTCTTATGCCTATCTCTTTAGTTCTCTCCGTTACCGATACAAGCATGATGTTCATCACTCCTATACCGCCTACTACAAGAGCGATAACGGCTATAGAGGATATCAAAATCGTCATAGTATTTGCTATACTTTCAACCATTTTTCGTACGCTGTCACTATTCATGGTAAAAAAATCTTTTTTACCGTGAAGCGCAATTAAAATCTTTGTCAAATCGCTCTCGGCCAAATATGAATTTATATCGTCCGAGACTTTTATGGTTATACTTGATATTTCATGATTTCCCAGTACTTTATACATAGCTGTAGTATATGGAGTATATATGTTTAAGTTTACGTCGGGAGGCCCAAAATTATCCTCTTGCGCCATAACGCCTATAATTTTTAACGGCTGTCTATTAAATATAACAATTTCTCCGAGTGCACTATTATTGCCAAAAATCTCTTTTTGGGTATTTTGGTCTATAATCGCCACTGCTGCTGCAGTTTCGACTTCTGATACATTAAATTTTCTTCCTATCTGCAGCTTTTTATTGTTAACTTCAAGAAATTCTGCGCTAACGCCGTCCAAAGAAGAGATTGCCGACTTGTTTTTATATATTATCAAGCCTTGCGCCGCAATGTTTGGACTAATGCTATCAACATAACTAAGTTTTGAAAAAATCTTCGCATCGCTTATTTTTAGAGTCTTTATTTTGCTTGCCTCTTTATCGCCAAATCCTTTGCCCGGAAATATTATAATGGTATTTGCTCCTATAGAGTTTAGGTTTTCCATAATCTTCTCCTTTGAGCCATTGCCAAGTGCAACGACAGATACTACGGAAGCTATTCCTATGATAATACCGAGCATCGTTAATAAAGATCTCATTTTATGTGTTTTGACGGCCTTAAGAGACATCTTAAAACTCTCGTAGATTTGATATCTTATATAATCAAATCTACTCTTTTTATCTATTAGCCTTTCTTTTTGCGCTTTATGCAAAACGCTGTTTTTCATTGTATCGGATATTATCTCTCCGTCTTTTATCTCAATAATCCTATTTGCATATGAAGCTATATTTTTATCATGAGTTACCAAAATAACGGTATGCCCTTTTTTATGTAAATTTTTGATGATATTCATAACCATTTCACCGCTTTTGCTGTCAAGAGCTCCTGTGGGTTCGTCAGCAAGTATTATCTCTGCACCGTTTATGAGTGCACGGGCGATACTTACTCTTTGCTGCTGACCGCCGGAGAGTTCGTTTGGTTTATTGTCGGATCTGTTTTCAAGTTCAAAGTCACTTAAGAGTTTTTTCGCTTTTTCTACTCTTGTTTTATCGTTCATACCATAATATATGCAGGGCAGGGCGATATTTTCAAGAGCATTTAAACTTGTCAAAAGATTATATTTTTGAAATATAAATCCAAATGTTCTGCATCTAAGTTCGGCTTGAGCATTTTTATCCATATTGGCAACTTCAATGCCGTCTATTTTGTATGAGCCGGACGAAAAAGAATCCAGACATCCCAAAATGTTCATAAGTGTCGACTTGCCCGAGCCTGATTGTCCCATAATCGCAACAAAATCGCCTTTATCTACTGATAAGTTTATATTTTTAAGTGCACATATTTTATTGTTACCAACACCAAAATATTTGTTTACCTCTTTTAACTCTATTATTTTCATATTTTGCCTTATAAATCAAAACCTTCCGGTAATTCACTCTCTTTGATTTCAAGCTCTTTTGTAGACATTTGCGCTACTACAACTTCCTCTCCTTCATTTAATCCGCTTTTTATCTCTATCATTAAATCATCCGAGAGTCCCGTAATTATCTCTTTTGCGTGTATTTTTTTATTCGTAATGGTTTTGACATATTTGCGACCGTCTTTTACATAAATAGCGGTTACAGGGGCGATTAAAACATCATCAAGGCTTTCTATCTCTATAAGATTTTGTGTTGTCATACCTATGCGAAGTCTCCCATCTTCATTTGAAACTTCAGCTCTTCCATAATAATATATGGCCTGATTTTCATCCGTGACACCTGTGTACTTGTCGTCTGTTAATGTAGTAAGTCCGGGATCTATGGATTTTATAAGTGTTTCGTAAATAGTATCGTCTGATAGTATAGAAAATTTTACGTTTTGTCCGGATTTGACTTTTGAGATATCACCTTCAGATATCTCTATTAGTATCTCAACTCTGCTCAAATCCGCAATCTGCGCGATAGTCGGAGTATTTAATGCAGAATTTACGGTTTGCCCGACTTTTACCGGCAAAGATACGACAGTTCCTTCAAGTGGAGCAGTTATGACGGTATAATCCAAATTTTTTTTGGCAGTTTCAAGTGCGATTTGAGTCTGTTTTATCAGCGAGATATCTTCAATTATCTTAGCTTCAGCCGCCTCATATGCATTTTCAGCGTTTTCAAATTCCTCTTTTGAAATCGCATGGCTGTTTAAAAGTGTGTGCGATCTGTTATATTTTGATTTTATTGTTTTCAAAGCGGCTTTGGAAGATTTTAGTTGAGCTTCGTAACTCTCCAGCTTTGCTGCTGTTGCATCAACTTCATTTCGTTGAGACGTTGAATCTATAAGAGCTATCAAGTCCCCCTTTTTAATCTTATCACCCACTTTTACATGTATGCTTTCTATCTGTCCTGTCGCCTGCGCTCCTACATTTACTAATTTTATAGCGCCTATCTCTCCTATGGCATTTACGCTCTTTGTTATATTGCCTGTTTTGACTTTTTGGGTTATATATCTTACATTTTCCGAATTTCTAAAAAACAACAGATAAACGCCAATTACTAATATTCCAATCAGCAACCATATGGTAAAAGACTTTTTATTTATATTCATCTTTGCACTAACCTCTTTATATATAAGATATTTTGTTACAGATACTTTTCTAAAATTTCATTGATGACACTCAAAGCTTCGGCAATTTCTTTTATCTCATCTTCTTTGAGCGGCTCAAGTATACGCAAAATGATCGCTTTGATCTCTTCTAAAATATTCGCGATCACCACTTTCCCTTCTTTACTTAAGAAATAATATGTGTTTCTGCGATCACTCTTATCAATCTCTCTTAATACAAGACCTTCCTTTTCCAACTCACTGAATGCAACACACAATGAAGACGATGACATTCCTATATGTTCGGCAATGTCTTTCAATCTTTTTTTGCCAAGTTTACTAAGCCATATCAAGGCAAAAATTTTGTGACGAGAATACTTTTTTTCATACATTACGTTCATTTTTTCTGCGAGTTTATGCATCATATTGTGATTTTTCATCATCAGTTCAGCGACAATTTTTCTATCCATTTTTATCCTTTATTTTAATCATTTAAATTTAAAATAATTT
>JAIRSJ010000060.1 GCA_031255525.1 Campylobacteraceae bacterium | reverse complement strand
CAGCCGATACCGCCGCCATATTTGCTTAAAAGCGACATCTCTTTGAAGCTATCGAAGATCCCTTCTATATTATCCGGAGTCGAACCGACATAACAAGAGCTTAATTGGTGACGCGAAGTTCTTGCATTCGAGAGAGTAGGGGTGGCCGGCATAACTTCAAATTTGCTTATAAGATCATAAAATTTTTTTGCCCAATCTTGCGGATTAAATTCGTTTTGTGCTAAAAACATAGCTATTGCCATAAACATATGTTGAGGAAGCTCTATCGGCTCACCTTTACGATTTTTCAACAGATATCTATCATGCAGTGTCTTTACGCCAAGGTATGTGAACTGCAAATCGCGCGAAGCATCTACATGATTGTTTAAATCGTCCAAATCATATTTTTCTTTGAGTCCTAAAACTATCCTTCCCTCTTTCTCGCCCTTTATAAGATAGTCTCTCAAATGTCCGTACCCTGAAAAGCCGTTTACTTTGTGATATAAATCGTATAAAAAAAGACGTGCCGCGACAAAAGTCCAGTTGGGTCTGTCGATATCTATTTTATCAACAGCCGTTTTGATAAGAGTCTGCTGTATTTCAGCGGTACTTATTTGATCGCGAAATTGTATCTTTGCGTCTACTTCAAGCTCACTTAAACTAACGTTCTCAAGCCCTTCTACGGCTGAGGATGTATATTTTTTGATTTTTGAGATATCAAGCGGTTCGGTTCTGCCATTTCTTTTGATAACGGTAAGCATTATTTTTCATTCTCCTCAAAAACACGATTAAAAACTCTATCGACATTTTTTGTATAATAATCATAATCAAAGCAATCTCGTATCTCTTGTTCCGTAAGTTTCGTTTTTAAGTCGTTGTCTAAGAGTAGATTTTGCAAAAAGAGACTCTCGCTCTTTTCATTTATCGCGTTTTTTCCTTGCTGCAAATCTTCCCAAACCATCATAGCATTTCGCTGCACTATCTTATAAGCATCTTCTCTTGATACGCCTTTTGCGGGAAGTTCAAGCAAAATGCGCTGAGAAAATACGAGTCCGCCTGTCAGATTTAAGTTTTTCAACATATTTTTCGGATACACAACAAGATCTTGTACAAGTTTTGTTAAACGCACGAGCATGAAATCGGTCGTAATAAAACTATCGGGCAGTATAAATCTTTCGACAGAGCTGTGACTTATATCTCTTTCGTGCCATAAGGCTACATTTTCTAAAGCAGGCGCGGCGTAACTTCTTATCATGCGGCAAAGTCCTGTAATATTTTCGCTGAGGATAGGATTTCTTTTATGTGGCATTGCCGAACTGCCTTTTTGTCCTTTGGAAAAAAACTCTTCCGCCTCATAAACCTCTGTTCGCTGATAATGGCGTATCGCGACAGCTATCTTTTCGCATGAAGATGCAAGCAAAGCCATCGCGCTAAAAAGCGCGGCGTAACGATCTCTTTGTATTATTTGATTTGAGGCGGGAGCAGGGGAGAGGCCAAGTTCGCTGCAAACCATCTCTTCAAGCGCAACAGGAGCATGTGCGAAGTTACCCATAGCACCGCTTATCTTTCCGACGCTTATCACTTTTTTTACATGCAGCAGATTTTCAAGACTTCTTTTTATCTCATCATACCAGATAGCAAGAACGAGCCCGAATGTTATAGGTTCGCCGTGTATGCCGTGACTGCGCCCTGTCATCAGAGTGTATTTATGCTCTTTTGCTCTTAATTTTATGGCGTTCAACAAAGATTTCACATCTTCTATTATAAGCTCCAAAGACTCTTTCATCTGTAGAGCCGTTGCCGTGTCTATGCAATCCGAACTTGTCATGCCATAATGCATAAAGCGGCTTTCGCTTCCCAGACTTTCGGAAACAGAGGTTAAAAATGCAATAACATCGTGTTTGGTCTCTTTTTCTATTGTTTCAATTCTCTCTATATCAAATGCGGCATTTTTAAGTATTTTTTTACAATCATCGTCAGGTATAAACCCCAATTTATTCCAAGCTTTAACAGCTGATTTTTCAACTTTTAACCAAGCGTCATATTTGGCTTTAAGAGTCCATTTTTCTTTCATCCGTTCTCTTGAGTATCTATCTACCATAAGCGAGCCTTTAATTGGGTATAATTGATTTTTGCATTTTCTCTTTTCGGCGTCATAAGAGGATTAAATACATGCAATAAGTTTGATATCTTGAAAAAATAAATTCTATCCAAAAGAGAGTAAAACTTGCCTTATATCCCAAAAGATTTTACTTTAAATGAACCTGTTAAAGCATGGGCATTTTTGACACGTAAGCTCGGTTTTAGTATGCAGGAAGCACAAAGAGCTATAGACAGAAAACAGCTTTTACAAAATGGCAATGTGGTAGGAAGAAAGTCGGAGATAATAAGCAAAAATATAACGCTTTTAGTTTACGAGCCGCGTCCAAAGGGGTTGTTGCCTATATACGAAAATGAGTTTTTTGCTATCTTTGATAAACCAAGCGGAGTGTTAGCTCATCCAAGAGACAGAACGACCGCTTATTCGCTTAATGATGAGATAAAATATCTCTACGGTAAAAACGCCAATATTGTACATAGACTTGACAAAGAGACAAGCGGCCTGTTGATGGTATCAAAAAATAAAAGTGAAGAGAGAGAACTCAAAAAACTTTTTGAAAATAAAAACGTACGAAAAGAGTATATTGCACTTGTAAGAGGAGAGATAAAAGAGCATTTTATTGTAGACGCTCCGATATTGGTAAATAGCAATTATGATGAGATAAAATTAAAAGTTCGCATAGATGAACGGGGTAAAGAAGCAATTACCGAAATTTTTCCGATAAAATATTTTGAATATTTAGATGCTACTTTGATAAAAGCAGTTCCTAAAACCGGACGACAACATCAGATAAGAGTACATATGTTTCACGTGGAACATTCTATAGTGGGTGATCCGATTTACGGACAAACACTGCGTACAGGAGCCGACTATTTAGATGGAAAATTGAGTGTAGAAGACAGGATAAAGTTGTGCGGAGCGCCAAGGGTTTTACTTCATGCACACGCTCTTTCGTTTACATACAAAGACTTTGGTTACAATCTAAAATCAAGTTATAACGCAAAAATAGAGTTTGAGAAAATATCCAAAAATATATAAAAATATTCTTTTGACGAAGGGAATATTTTTAGGACGGATCGTTTGTGCATATAAAGAGTATACGATAGAGTTTGAAAGTAAAATGTTTTTGCTTTCGGTATTTTTTTAAGATCAAAACCACTTTACATTGAAGAGTTTTATTGCAGAGCAAGTGCGTGAATTAAGGACTTTTTGCCGTAAATTTTTTTAATTTAATCAAAGATAGCTAAAACCAAGAATTTATTAGAGCAGAGAACGAATTTTGACAATGCCGCTGTTTTAGAGTTTGTTGCACTAATGTCTCATTCCATGCTTTTAAATAGCAAGTAAAGATAAAAGAGTTTATCAAAAGAGATATTCTGCAAATTTTCAAAAACCTTTAAAACAACGTATTTACAGGTTTGATGGAAAAGATAGGTACAGCCAAGCATTTTAAAACAGCAAAACATTAGAGAAAGGTTGCGCGTTTTATATTGTTATCAAGAAGGACGATTGGGCAAGTATTATGACAAAATGATATTTTGAAATATTTTTGTTAAAAAAGTTGCCGGATTAAAATTGTAGGATTTTTGATTTTTTAACCATTGCATATAAAAAGCGGTATTTTGCGCGCATAATTTTAGAGGTATAAAAACCTTTAAAGTTCTCAAGACAAACAAGCAAAAGCATTGCAAATTTAGACGCAATTACTGCTTGTGAATAATATCCTCAGTTATTATTGCTTAGACTATTGCCCAAAAGATTTCGTGCAACTTTCTACGTTTTGCTATATGCGTTTTTGGTTTCACTCTTTTTTATCATCATCGGCAAATATAATTTTTGTCATCCAAACTATGCCCGTAATTGCCACCAGCGCTACAAATATAATCTGCGATATATCAAGCCAACTCATTCTCTTTCCTCTGTTTTAATTGTCCGCATGCAGCGCTTATATCAAGACCTTTTGACTGACGTATGGTACAAAGCAATCCGTGCGAATTTAAAAAATCGGCAAAAGCTACAACGTCTTTTTCGTCAGGTCTTTGAAAGTCGCTTCCTGCATGAGGATTGAAATATATAAGATTTACTTTTGCCTTTATTCCGCCCAATAGTTTGAGCAATTTTTTAGCGCTATGCATGGAGTCATTTACATTTTTTATGATCAAATACTCAAATAGTATTCTTTTTCTCATATTAACAGGAAAAGTCTTGAGGGCATCTATGACAGATTTTATATTGTAAGCTTTATTTATCGGCATAAGTTTTACTCTTGTATCATCGTCAATCGCATGTAAGGATATGGCCAAAAGTACGCCCATATCCATTTTGCCGAGCTTTACTATTTGCGGGCTAAGTCCGCTTGTGGAAATGGTTTGTCTTTTTGGGCTGATACTAAGACCATCGAGATCTGCAAAAATATTTATCGCTTTTGTAACGTTTTGCAGATTGTCAAGCGGTTCGCCCATACCCATATAGACCACGTTCACACGTCTTTCGGCGTCTATATTGTTCATCTTTTTTAAAAAAAGAACCTGAGCCACTATTTCGCCCGCACTCAAATTTCTTACAAATCCGCTTTTTCCCGTAAGACAAAAAGCACAACCTATTTTGCAGCCGACTTGAGAAGAAACGCAAACGGTATATCTTGCATGATGAACCCTTATGCCTTTCTCGTCAAACTCCTCAAGTTTCATGGGAAGCAAAACCGTCTCAATCGTCAAATTATCGCTCAAGGCAAACAGATATTTTTTGCTTCCATCCCCACTTTGCTCCTCTTTGATTAGACTAAGGGGGGAGATAGTATATTTTTTTGAGAGTTCGGCACGCAGATTTTTGGGTAGATTTAACATCTCATCAAAAGAGTTTACATACTTTTGATATATCCATTGATAAATCTGTTTTGCTCTAAAATTAGGCCGTATCTCTTTTTCAAGCTCATCTTTTGTCGCATCTAAAATGGTAGTCATAGAAAATCTTTAAAATCAGACAACGCAGTATATTCCAACATCTCTTTGGCTTTTTGTTGATTGTTGAAAAAGTTTTGGCGAGCATCTTTGTTACAATAGTTTGTTATGCAAAAAAGCCCAAGTGATGGTATATCAAACTTTTTCGCTGTTTTTAATACGGCAAAAAACTCCATATTTTCTATATCCAAGCCGTATTCTAAAAAGAGTTTTGATTGGGCGACATCTGTAGTAATGAAATTGCTTGAATTCACGACTGTTTTTTGTAATGTTTCACGTGGAACATTAAGTTTAATTCCTCTAACTTCGCCTAAAATAGGGCTGTACGAGAGATTTTGCAAAAATCCTACCTCTATATTAACAGCTCTGTTAGCGGTGAGCAGCTGAAATTCTTCGCACCTTCCGTAACTTCCGGCAGTTCCGATAAACAGTATATTTTTCGGATTTTTTTCCATTATAATACGGGTTAAATTGATGGAAGCGTTAACAAGCCCGACGCCTATCGGGACAGCGAACGAAAATGTTTCATTGGCTCCTGCGCTCACTATCATAGTCTGACGGTAACTCCCTCGCTTTTTAAATACTGCTTTAGGTCCATAATACCAATTTCCCTGAAGTGAAATATAGAAGCTGCTAATGCCGCATCCGCATAATTTAAAAATACATCTCTTATGTGCTCCATATTTCCTGCTCCGCCGCTGGCGATTACGGGAATATTAAGCATTTTACTCATTTTTGAAGTAAGTTCTATGTCGTATCCGTCTTTCGTGCCGTCTTTATCCATAGACGTCAAAAGTATTTCACCCGCACCTCTGTTCTCGACCTCTTTTGCCCAAGCGAGCGCATCAATTTTCATATCGATTCGTCCGCCATGTTTATATATATGCCAGCCATCATCGCTTTTTTTCGCATCTATCGCAACTACTATGCATTGAGAGCCAAAACGTGAAGCGGCTTTCGTTATAAGTTCAGGATTGTCAATCGCAGCAGAATTTATGCTGACTTTGTCGCACCCTACATGCAGTAGTTTATATATATCTTCAAGTTTTCTAATGCCTCCGCCGACGGTTAGCGGTATAAAAACCTCTTTAGCAACTTTAGCCACCAAATCAACTATAGTATCTCTTTTTTCATTGCTTGCCGTAATGTCTAAAAAACACAACTCGTCTGCTCCCTCGTCATTGTATCTTTTTGCTGCTTCCACAGGATCACCCGCATCTTGAAGGTCTATGAAATTTATCCCTTTAACAACACGACCGTTTTTAACGTCGAGACAGGGTATGATCCTCTTTGCAAAAGTCTGCATGAAAAACTCCGTAAAACTTTTTGACGATGATAGCAAACCATTTAAAAAAAACGACTGAAATGCTCTTTAATTAGTACAAATCCATTGATAGTCCTCAGGTGTAACAATTATATAAGCAAAAATGGGATATACTACTTGGTTTAGCTCAAAAAATGGTTAATTGTATAAAAGCGAAAAAATATTTTGGTCAAAATTTTTTGACGGATTCGACTGTTATAAACAAAATTATCCAATCGATGCCCGATATGCAAGATTTCGGTCTTGTAGAAATCGGACCTGGATTAGGTGATTTGACGAAAGCGCTGCTTGAGCAGTACGCTATAAGCGCTTATGAGATCGATGAAGATTTGTATGAGCACTTAAAAAAAGTGTTCGAAGAAGAGATAAAAACAGGGCGTTTAGAGCTTGTTTTTGGCGATGTTATGGAGCATTGGCGAGATAAGAGTTTGAAAAATTCTTTATATTGGATAGTCGCCAATATACCATACTATATAACAACGCCTATTATTTATAAGGTTTATGAAGACATAAATTGTCTTGGAGTGGTGCTGATGGTACAAAAAGAGGTAGCTCTTAAACTAACAGCTTCTCCTTCAACCGCCTCGTACTCTTCTTTATCTGTTTTAACATCTGTTTTAAGCGACGCACGTATTTTATTTGATGTGCCGAAAGAGGCGTTTAGTCCGCCTCCAAAAGTTGTCTCTTCAGTGATAAAAGTGGAAAAAAATGGAATTTCCGAAGCTGTTTTTTGCGAATTTAAAGCTTATTTGTCAAAAGCTTTTAAAAGTCCCAGAAAAACGCTGAAAAAAAATCTTTCAATCTACTACGATCAAAAGAGGCTTTTTGAAATTTTCAGCAAGCTTGAAATTGACACAAACCTTCGTCCTCATGAACTTGCAGCTAAGTCGCATTTTCGCCTTTTTAACAGTTTGACCGACTGAAAAAACAAATTAAGGTAAAAAGTTTATGGATAAAAGCAAAAATGAGGCAAATGAAAATACGCAAAATACGCAAAAAAAGCGTTTTTCGCGAAGAAAAAAAAAGAGTGAAACATCAAATGCTCATCAAAATATGAAGCAGAACGATAAAAATACGACTAATGTTGCGAATGATGAAAATGTCGTCAAAAACGCTGCTAAAAGACGCAAAAGAACCAATCTCCCCCCTTCTCCAATCGGAGGAAACGAGTCTTGGCAAAAGGCGCTTCAAAATGCAATAAACGCTAACAAAAAATCGCATCAGGATAGATTGGATTCGTTCAAAAAGATAGAAAAAAATTCCCACAAAATCCGAATAACACCGCTTGGCGGTCTTGGCGAAATAGGCGGGAATATTACAGTTGTAGAGACTAACACGAGCGCTATTGTTATTGATGCGGGTATGAGTTTTCCGGATAACGATATGCCTGGAGTCGATATATTGGTTCCTGATTTTAGCTATCTAAAAAGCATAAAAAATAAAATTGCGGGCATCGTAATAACGCATGCTCATGAAGATCATATAGGGGCTATCCCATATCTTTTTAAAGAGATGCAGCTGCCGCTTTACGCGACCCCTATGCCTCTTGGTATGATATCAAACAAACTTGAAGAGCACGGATTAAAGAGCGCAAGAGGTCTGTTCCGTCCCGTCGAAAAGAGAAAGATTTATAAAATAGGCGAGTTTGAAGTGGAATGGGTGCATATTACACATTCAATCGTAGACTCTTCTGCGCTCGTGATAAAAACAAAAGCCGGCACTATCGTACATACGGGTGATTTTAAAATAGACCACACTCCAATAGACGGATATCCTGCCGATTTGCACAGACTTGCATATTACGGAGAAGAGGGTGTTTTGTGCTTGCTCAGCGATAGTACAAATTCGCACAAAGAGGGATTTACGCGCTCTGAAAGTTCTGTCGGCAAAACGTTCGATACTATATTTGCTAAAGCCAAAGGTAGAGTAATTATGTCCACCTTTTCATCAAACATTCACAGAGTTTACCAGGCTATCTGCCACGGACTCAATTACGGCAGAAAAGTATGCGTCATAGGGCGCTCTATGGAGAGAAATATTTTTACGGCAATAGAGCTCGGATATATAACTTTGGACAAAAATATATTTATAGATGCTCACGAGGTAAGTAAATACAGCGATAATGAAGTTTTGATAGTAACTACAGGTTCTCAAGGCGAAACTATGGCGGCGCTTTATAGAATGGCTACGGACGAACATCGACATATCAAGATAAAACCGACAGATCAAATCATCATCTCTGCCAAGGCAATTCCGGGCAATGAGGGCAGTGTCTCTACGGTTTTGAATTTTTTACTCAAAAGCGGCGCTAACGTTGCATATCAGGATTTTAGCGAGATACACGTAAGCGGACATGCCGCGCAAGAGGAGCAAAAACTTATGCTTCGCCTGATAAAACCGAAATTTTTTCTGCCTGTTCACGGAGAGTTTAACCATATAACAAAACATAAAGAGACAGCTATCGAATGCGGAGTGCAGCCAAAAAACATACTGCTTATGGAAGATGGAGATCAGATTGAGTTATGTTATAACTATATAAAGAAACTAAAAACCGTAAAGGCCGGAAAGATTTTTATCGATAATCAGATAAATAAACAAATAGAGCATGATGTTGTCATGGATCGTCAGCAATTGGCAGACTCCGGCGTTGTTATGATTATTGCGCAAATAGACAAAAGAGAGAAGAAACTTATTTCAAAACCAAAAGTAGTGAGCTATGGACTTGTAGCCGATAAAAATGATAAAGAGTTTTCAAAAGAGATGGAAGACGTACTTGCTCAGTTTTTATCAAATGCAAAAAAAGATGTTATAGAAAATAGAGGAGTTTTGGAAAATGAAGTGCGTCAAGTCGTGCGCAAGCATATATTCAGAAGTCTCAAAAAATATCCGACTATTGTTCCGACAATTTTCATTATGTAAGGCAGAAAATGGATTTTAAAAAAATCGCAAATAGTGTTTTGGAGCTTGAAGCGCAAGAGATAATGCGCGCGGCTAAAAAACTAACAGACGATATAAATGCAGCCGTCGAGGTAATTTACAAGATAAAAGGCAAGTTGATAGTAACTGGAGTTGGCAAAAGCGGGCTTGTAGGCGCTAAGATAGCGGCAACTTTTGCCAGCACGGGAACGAGCAGCTTTTTTTTGCATCCGACGGAAGCTATGCATGGGGATCTTGGAATGATAGGCAAAGATGACGGAGTGCTTGCTATCAGTTACAGCGGCGAGAGTGAAGAGCTTATTCGCATATTGCCGCACATTAAAAGATTTGATATTCCGCTTATCGGTGTAGCCAAGTCAAAAAATAGCTCTCTTGGGAGACAGAGCGATATATTTTTGCCTATAGATGTGGAAAAAGAAGCGTGTCCTTTGGACGCTGCTCCCACATGCTCGACTACTTTGACACTGGCTCTTGGTGATGCCCTTGCTGTTTGTCTGATGAAAAAGAGAAATTTCAAAAAAGAGGATTTTGCATCCTTTCATCCGGGCGGCAGTTTAGGCAAAAAATTGTTTGTGAAGGTAAAAGATATCATGAGGACCAAGTTTCCGACGGTAAGCGACACGGCGACGCTTAAAATGGCTATAGATAAAATGACGCACGGCATGATAGGAAATGTTATTTTAACCAATAAAGACTGCGGATTGTCGGCGATTTTAAGCGATGGAGATTTGAGACGCGCTCTAATTCGTGAGGATTTTACCGTAGATGCCAAAGCTATCGATTACGCTACAAAAAATCCCAAAACGGTAAATAATAAAAATATGCTCGCAGCCGATGCATTAGCGTTTTTGGAAGAGTATAAAATACAACTTTTGATTATTGTGAACGAAACAAATACACCGATTGGAGTTTTGCATATTCATGATTTGATAGAAGCGGGGATATCACGATGAGCGAGGCTATGCGTCTGAATAAGTTTATTTCGCACAACACAAAATATTCACGCCGCGAAGCCGATAAGTTGATACAAGAGGGTAAGGTGAGAGTAAACGGCAGAACGCATACGGATTTGTCAACCAAAGTAAGCTACGATGACACAATTGAAGTAAATAACAATAGAGTATTTAAAAAAGAGCAATTTACCGTCATTGTCTACAATAAACCAAAAGGCGAGCTTGTGAGCAAAAAAGACGATAGAGGTAGAAAAACCATATACGATACCCTACCTAAAAAATTTGCTCATTTTACAAGCGTTGGAAGGTTGGATTTTGCGAGTGAGGGATTGCTTTTGCTAACAGATGCGGCAGCCATTGCTTCGACTTTGATGAAAAGCGATCTCGAGAGAGTTTACTACATAAAGACAAAAGGTTCTGTCGGCGATGACATAATACATGCGATGCAAAATGGACTTGAACTTCTTGACGCGTCTAAAGGCGCTCATTCGCACAGTAAAATAAAAAGCATGAGTTTCGCGCCGTTTTTATCATATCAGATATTTGGAAGCAGTGGTGGATATACAAAGCTGAAGGTTATGATAAATGAGGGAAAAAACAGAGAACTTAGGAGGTTTTTTGCCCATTTTAATGCGGAAATAGTTGATCTAAAACGCGTAAGTTACGGCATAATAGACCTTGGAGTTTTAAAAAGCGGCAGATACCGTTTTTTAACAAATGCCGAATATGACGCCTTGCGTGATTTTTTGAAAGAGAACAAAGTCTATTACTGATGGATAATTTGAGCCTTGCTTTCAGACCCAAAAAGATAGAGGATATAAGCGGGCAAAAACATTTGACAAATCCAAATGCACCTTTTTGTAAACTTTTAAAAAGCGGTAAAATGCCTCACTCCATGTTTTTTGGTCCTCCCGGCACCGGCAAAACAACTATGGCAAGAGTTGTGGCAAATATGATGGAAAGTCCTTTTTATGAACTTGATGCCACGAGCTTAAAGGTTGAAGAATTTCGCAAAATCTTTGCACAATATCAAAACACTCTCACAAAACCCATCGTTTTCATAGACGAGGTTCACAGGCTTTCAAAGACACAGCAAGAGGTTTTGTTGATACCTATGGAAAATAATACCGCCGTAATTATCGGAGCTTCGACAGAAAACCCCTATTTTTCATTAACGGCAGGTATTAGGTCGCGCGCCATGTTATTTGAGTTTAAACAACTTGAATTCAAAGATATGGAAGAGATACTCAAACGCGTGCAAAAAAAACTCGCATTTACGATAGATAAAGAGGCAAAAACATATCTTATAAGCTCCAGTGCAGGTGATAGCAGATCTCTGCTAAATCTTTTGGAATATGCCTTGCATGCAAGTAACAATATCGACTTGAAACTGCTAAAAAACCTTCGCCCTCACGCATTAAAAGACGGTGTTAGTAGTGATAATACCCACTACAATCTTATCTCTGCCATGATAAAAAGCATAAGAGGCAGCGATGTGGACGCCGCTTTGTATTATTTGGCGAGATTGATAGAAGGAGGTGAAAGCCCCGATTTTATTGCGAGAAGACTCGTAATTCTATCAAGCGAGGATATCGGCAATGCAAACCCAAATGCGCTAAATCTTGCAACAAGCACACTAACAGCCGTTAGTAAAATAGGTTATCCCGAAGCGCGCATTATACTTGCTCAATGCGCCGTATATCTTGCCTCCAGTCCGAAATCTAACAGCTCTTACGTTGCCATAGGCAAAGCGCAAAAGTATGTTAGCGAAGAGCGTGCTTTGGAAATCCCCGAGCATCTCAAAAGCCCTTTAAATAAAGGGTATCTCTATCCGCATGATTTTGGCGGATGGATTGAACAACAATATACACAAATTCCGGTTAGCTTTTATCAATCAAATGGTATCGGTTTTGAAAAAACGCTACTTGAGTGGCTTGAAAAGATAACCAAAAAAGATAAGAAAAAAAGCGAATGATCAAATAAAGTCGCAAAATCGCACATTTGACGAAATGGCAAATTTGAATGTGCGGCACAATCGTGTGTCGACAATTAAGCGATAAAAAAGCTCGCAAAAGATATATGACGTCTGTTTTTATCAAAATAAATTTGCTTTGCATTCGAAAACGGCGTGGACAACGGGGATAAGTCACATTTATCATATTTGTCAGAATGAATATTGCGCTTTGAGAGCATAAATACAAACCGCAGGTGCTATTTCAGATCGGATTTGTTTGAATTGCACCAAATATATTGAAAATCCATCAAATAAAGGGAAGATAGAATAGCAATCGTTTGAAACCGTTAAAAGCAAGTTTGCTTGATAGCTATGAGGCTGTCTTGCTACAAACTTTTGTTAAGCTATTTGTGCAAAGCGGGAGTTGGACGCATTCTACCTCACAATATCAACTCTTTTGTATTTGCAAGTCAGTTGCAAACTAACAGCTTTTGTGAGTCCGTATTGTTTGTTTTTACATTTTTTGAACGCAGCGGAGTATCAAATGTTTTTATCTTTTTTAAGGGTTTAGAGTAGCTAAAGTCGCATATCTTGTATTTTATTATTTGATTTTTTATCTTGCTATGTTTGGTTGATAAAAAGGCGCGCAATATGATTTGTTTTAAATGAAATACTGCTTGATATAAAGAAATAATAGTTGGAGATTAAAAGCGTATGATTGCATAAAATATTCACATGCAGTGTTTAAAACTCTGCATGTGAATTTATCACTTATATATTTAGATTTTCCACATAATCCTTATAAGCTTTTTTAGCTTTTGCCAAATCATTGCGCGATTTTTCTATTTTCGCTCCTATTTTGTCAAATTCAGCGTCAAGAGCGGTCAATCTTGCTATATACACTTTACCTTCAATACTATCTTTACCAACAGCTTGTATGTTGCTGATAATCCTTTCATGTTCACTTTTGATAGATGCCAACTCTTTTTGTGCTGCGCTAAGTTTGTCCTCAGCATCATTTATGTTGCCAAAAAGAGCGACAGCTTTTCCAAGCGCATTTTTTACATTTTGCGGCATCTCTTTATTGCTGGAGTAACTTACTAAAGTTTCAATGTCAAAGTCTAAAATAGAGTAAGCATCAGCGTAAGGTAACTCCTCTTTTACGGTATATCTCAACTCTTTATTTGCTCCTATGGGTATTTCAAAGCGGTAGAGCGAGCCTGTTTTCTCGCTGTATTTTGAGGGTTGTACCAATTTGGCATTATTGATAAAAGGGTGTTCTAATATCAGATTTTTGGGTTTTTGGGAATAATTTTTAAAAGCGTAATTTTTCTCATAAACACTCTTTTGAGTTATTTGCAAAACCCCTTTGTTAATTTTTACCAAACTTATATAAGAGCTTTGGGATAGTGATAAAAGTCCGGCAACTTCCAAATCGTCGCCATAAGAGATAAGACGTTTTTCGTTTTGTCCCAAAAACTCCATCAGCGCGTCTCCAGCGTAAGAACTTTCTTCGTATACCGATATCGGACCGGCGGGCAATTTTAAACCGGAGTCATTTGTAAGTTCAATTCCAAGCGAAGGATTTACGTTTTGTCCCACTGAAATTTCATGCGCTGAAAATATGGATATTTTTTTAAGTTTGAGAGGACTTTGTACAAGCGGTATCATAGCGCTTTGCTGACGTGGCAGAGTTATCGGATTTTTTACGGTAAATACAAACTGCTCTCCGGCCTCTTTGGCGTTAGTCATTTGATAATTTTGCGCTAACGACGAAGCTTGTTGCCCATTTTCCATATAACTCATTTCATACTCTGCCGCTTTTGATATTTTAGACATAGGTATTCTATTGTATGAGTCCACATCTTTGCTGTATCCTCTGTCATAAACTGTAGCTTTGGCAAATCCTGCTATTGATAGCGGCAGGATCGGTCTATTTGTATAATACGGCGCATAAAGAGGTTGGATAAATGAGACGGGTTTGCCAACTACCAATGAGAGTTCGACATCTTTCCAATCTGTGCTGCCGACATTATCCACTATTGCCCATCCTTGCAAAAAAGGATTTTTTTCACTCAAATCAAGCCTGTAAGTTGCTTTCCAGACGGGAGAAGCTATCACATAGCTTAGAGTAACATCTCTCTTTGTATTTGATGGTAGATTTATATATATGTTTTTTATGTTTGTATTGCGCAGATTCAGGGCAATTTCAAGTGCTTTATTAAAGTCTTCAGATATTTTAGTATCTGTAAATTTGTACGAAGTTATATTGTTCAGGGGAATAATTTTTATGCTTTTATCAACAAAAAGCGATAACTCGTCACAATTTTTTTCTCTGTTAACTTGTGTGCCTATAATCTTTCCCGTTATTTTATCGGGTGTATAAACCTCTATTTGCGCTCCTCTGAGAGAGTTTAGTATCTGCGGTACTGTCGGATTGTTTGAGAGATTTATCTTTAAATCTTCCAGCGTTTTTTTGAGTGTTTCTTCGGACGGATAGCTGATAAACGGAGTTAAAGTCGACGGGTCGTAAACAAGAAGAGATTTTAGCGCGTCATTCATCGCGCTGTTTTGAAACGGCAAAGAGATTTCGGCAGAACCGTCCAAAACACCTTTATGTTCAAAGTAGCCGACTCCGGAAGAGAATAAAGAAACTTTTTTTATAGGCATTTCGACATTTTTTGTGTTATCTGCTATTGCGGCTGTTCCCAAAATCAATATGTGCAAAAGAAGCAATGATTTTATATGCATAATTATCTCCTTTTAAGATTTGCTAAGTTGATGCATTATCACATCATTTGGCTTAATTTTTACATGCGGATTTTTGTTTTTAAGATAAATTGTGATCTTGCAGGCCTCAATAACGATTTTATAACTTTTACTTGGCTATAATCGTAAAATTAAAAACAATAGAGGAAAATTTTTATGACATCGTCGCAAGATACGAAATATATATTTGTAACGGGCGGAGTTTTGAGCTCTTTGGGCAAAGGCATAGCAGCAGCAAGCCTGGCTACTCTTTTAAAACATATAGGGCTTAAAGTCAGTATATTAAAAGCCGACCCTTATATAAATGTGGATCCGGGCACAATGAGTCCGCTTGAGCATGGAGAAGTTTTTGTAACGGACGATGGGGCAGAGACGGATTTGGACTTGGGGCATTATGAGCGGTTTTTAGATGAAAATCTTTCGCAGCTGAACAATTTTACCACAGGCAGGGTATATTTAAGCGTGATAGAAAAAGAGAGACGCGGAGACTATCTTGGTAAAACCATACAAGTAATTCCTCATATCGTAGGAGAGATAGTAGAAAGAATAAAAAAAGCGGGCAGAAATAAAGATGTGCTTATCGTAGAGATAGGCGGTACGGTAGGCGACATAGAAGGACTCCCGTTTTTGGAAGCGATAAGAGCTTTGAGGAATGAAGTGGGTAGAAAGAGAGCTTACAATATACATTTGACGCTTATTCCGTACATAAAAGTAGCCGGCGAGCTTAAAACAAAACCCACACAACACTCCGTTCAAGAGTTAAGACGCATAGGCATAACCCCCGATATGCTTATTTGCAGAACAGAAATGTCTTTACCGAAAGAGCTTAAAAACAAATTGGCTTTTTCTTGCGGCGTGGAGAGAAACGGCGTTATAGAATCCACAGACGCACCGACCATCTATCAAGTCCCGCTTAATTTCCTGAAAGAGGATATTTTAACCCCTATATCCGAAACTTTGGAGCTTCAAAAACAAAATCTCAATATGGAAGTTTGGAACACTTTGGTCAAAAGAGTTATTGCTCCAAAAGATGAGGTGAGTATAGGATTTGTTGGAAAATATCTTGATTTGAAAGAATCGTATAAATCTCTCACCGAGTCTTTTATACACGCAGGCGCACATTTGGATGCGAAAGTAAATTTGAAATGGATAGATAGCGAATCCATAGAAGAAAATGGAGCTAACGGCGCATTAAACGATGTGGACGGCATATTGGTTCCCGGAGGTTTTGGAACAAGAGGCATAGAAGGCAAGATAGCCGCTATAAAATATGCAAGGGAAAATGGAGTACCTTATCTTGGTATCTGCCTTGGAATGCAGCTGTCTATCATTGAGTTTTGCAGAAACGTACTTAAACTTGAAGATGTAAATTCTACCGAATTTAATGTTACATGCAAAAACCCAGCCATATATCTGATAGATG
>JAIRSJ010000054.1 GCA_031255525.1 Campylobacteraceae bacterium | reverse complement strand
TTGCCGCATCTTGCTTGTATAATATCGGCATTTTTTTCTAAAATCCTTACAACGCCTGAACCTACTGTGCCTACACCTAAAACAGCAACTTTTATCATGCTTTCTTCTCTAATGAATTTAAATATTTTTTAATATTTCTGGCAGCTTGTCTTATGCGATTTTCATTTTCTATCAGAGCTATTCGCACATATCCTTCACCGTGTTCTCCAAATCCCACACCAGGACTTACTGCTACTTTAGCTTCGGTCAAAAGCTGTTTTGAAAACTCTAAACTTCCTAAGTGTTCGGCGATTTTTGGAATCTTTGCCCAAACAAACATTGTTGATTTTGGTTTTTCAATATGCCAACCTGCCGTGTCAAATGCTTCGCAAAGCACATCTCGTCTTTTTTTATAAATCTCTTTTATCTCTTCAACGCACTCTTGCGGTCCGTCCAAAGCTACTGTAGAGGCTACTTGAATAGGTGTGAAAATACCGTAATCAAGCCATGATTTTATTTTTTTCACAGCCGCTATGAGTTTTTTGTTGCCGACTATAAAACCTACTCTCCAGCCTGCCATATTATAACTTTTCGAGAGAGTAAAACTCTCAACCGCCACATCTTTCGCGCCGTCAATCTCAAATATCGATGGTGTTTTGTATCCATCATATGTTAAGTCGGCATAAGCAATGTCACTAATAATATAAAAACGCTCTTTTTTTGCCAACTCTACCAACTCTTTGTAAAAAGATTTATCTACCGTTACAGTCGTTGGATTGTGAGGAAAATTTACCACTACATATTTTGGACGCGGAACAGATTTGTCAAATGTCTCTTTTAATTTTATGAAAAAACTCTCTTTATTCAGTTCAAATTCATTATTAAAATCCAGATTGATTTTGTGTACATTTCCTCCGGCTAATATAAAAGCGTAAGAGTGTATAGGATATGCAGGATCAGGCACTACCGCTACATCTCCCGGATTCGTGATAGCTTGTACAAGATGAGCAAATCCCTCTTTGCTGCCAAGTCCGACTATAGCTTCGCTATCAGGGTCTAAATCTGCGCCGTATCTTCTTTTGTACCAGTTGCAAATCGCCAATCTTAATTTATATATGCCCATACTTGCCGAATAACCATGTACTTTGGATTTGTTTGCCGATTCTATGAGTTTATCAATGATATGTTGCGGTGTTCTGCCGTCGGGATTGCCCATAGAGAAATCTATAACATCTTCACCTGCGCGCCTTGCTTTCAGCTTTAATTCATTAACTACAGCAAACACATAATTTGGAAGTCTCTCTATGGTATTAAATCTTATTTCATCAAACATTAGTCTCCTCCATTATTTTTTTGGCTCGCTACTCAAAAGTAACTGCAAGCCCTCTTTTGATATTTTCCAAAATAAATCTATCGTCAACTTTCATATAAACTGAATTTTGAGGAACTCTTAGCTTCATTGCCGTCTCCCTTTTATCAGATTTGACAGTACGAATCAAATACAAATTTTCATTGTAAAAATTAATCTTAGGATACCAGTAATCAGACGGATTTGCCTCCAAAGTAATCGTTTTTGTGTTGTCGTTTAATTCTAAGATATATGGAGCAAAAGGTTTCCCCAAAGCCGTTTTTTTGTTTTGTTCGACTTTTATCGCATTAATTTTCGCATTTTGGGAATCAATAACATAACTCCAAACATTGCCGTCTTTTTTGATATCTAAAATTTCGCATCCGTGCATTTTCATATTGCTATCCAATAAAAGCGGGCTGGGCACATTTTGCGTTGACAAAGAGATGCGCCAGACAAATTCATCAATTGATTTTGAGATTTTTTTGGTCAAAAAAAGGTTATAACCCATAGAATTTAAAGACTCGCTTATGACTCTCATGAAAATGAGCGGATTTTGCTTTGTGACAAATACCAATTCCAACTCTTGCGGCTCTTTTGAAGAAAGTTCCAAAAGCCCGTTATCTTTTAGCGTCTTTAAAATCAAAACGACATCTATCTCGCCGTTGACATTATAATATTTGTTTGTGTTGGCAAATAAAAATGAGATTAGGTTTTTTGATGTATTGAGCTTGCTGTTGCTTATGAATTCACTTGCCTTTTCGCTGGCGTTTTGCGCATATATTCCAGCACAAATAATCAGCGTTAAAAAAACAGCTTTTACCAATTTCTACCGCCATTTAGCAACATAAAATCGTTCTCGCTTATCTCTTCTATCGTACCGCCGTTGATATACAAATATGCTCTGTTTTGTAAATTAAACTTTTTATCCGGTCTATTTTCCATTTTTAGTGTAAAGTCGCCATGCCCCGTTATAACCAACTGTTCTTTATCAAGCTTTAAATCTATCTCTTCTTCTTGCATGTAAGTGCGTTTTTTGGCAGTAGCCAAATCTATTATGCCGACCCAAATATTTGTATTGGGAGATATTGTCGCACTAAAACTCTCAATGGTGTTTGGTTTTGGTGTATTATTGGATATAACAGTCTCAGTAGCAGTCTGTGCAGTATCAATCTCAGTTGATATGTCGGTTGCCTCTTCTTGGATATTAGTCGGCTGCAATACATCATTGCCTGTTTCATTTATGTCGCTTTCATCATATATGATGCTTGAGCTCGCCAAAGTATTTTCTATATGTCCCGTTCGCCCTTTTGTAAAACTATAAGCAAATATTACAAAAAGTATCAAAAATAAAACTGCCGAAACTACATAAGTTTTTTTATTTAAAGCCACGTTTTTAGGTGGATTTAAAACATTATCTATCTTTTTCTCTTTTGGTTTGCTGTCATCGTTTTCTTGAAAATACTCATCAAATTCTTTAACCCAATCGTCCATCTTTATGCCATACTCTCGTTGAATAATCTTGACAAATCCCAATGTCTTTATACGTTGTAATTTTGAAAATTCTCTATTTGCCATAAGTTTAAGATAATTAAGCTCTATGTATGTTTTGCGTGAAACTTCTCTAAGACCTATCTCTTCAAGCTGTTCAATGCTGCTCTTGTCGTTACTCTTTCCCTTTGCCATTGCATATCCTATCAAACAAAACTGCCGCTGCGGCGCTAACGTTTAAAGAGTCAAATTCTCTCACCGTCTTTATGCAAATTTTCTTATCGCATTTTTCAAGTATGCGATTAGGGATGCCATCTCCCTCGCTGCCTAAAATCAAAAGTTTCTTTTTATCAAATTTAATATCAAGTACACTCTCACCGCTCATATCTGCTGCATACACATTAAAATTTTCCAATTTTAACTCATTTAACGCATCGTATGCATTCGGTGCAAGAGCTATAGGCATCTCAAATGCAGCCGCACTAGATGCGCGTAAAATTTGTTCCAATTTTAAATCTTTCAAATTTGCGACTATTATCCCTTCAACGCCAAAAGCGTATGCACTTCTGATAATCGCACCTATATTTCCCATATCTGTAACGCCAAAGAGCATAACTAAAAAATCAGCTTCTTTCAATGATGACAGCGGCACTAACTCAAAAGGTGAAATTTCAGCCAAAAAACCCTGGTGATTTCCGCCTTTTGCCATAGCTTGAGCTTTTTTCTCATCTACTCTCTCGATTTTGACATCAAGTTTTGATATACGATAAAAAAGTTTCCTGTCGCACTCTTTAGCCAAATAAACACTCTGTATTCTTTTGGGATAACGTGATAACAGATACAAAAAAAGCTGTTTGCCGTAAATTAACATGGAAAGGATTTTACCCAAAAATCTCTTAAAAACAACTCTTACTAATATTTTGTATATATCGTTTGTTATAAAATTTTCCAACTATTTATGTTAATTTAAATTAAACGCAATACTCAAAAACACAATATATAAAATGCCATAAGGAACAAGAGCGACCGTTTAATGTAGCAAGCTTTAAAAAGAAGAGATGATGATATCAATAGTATATCAATCGTGATAAAACGATAAAAGCAAAAATGATCATAATAATTTTAAAATATAAAGGCGATAAAAGCACTTGTATACGCATAAAAAAATCGGGCTTTTATGCATAAATGCAACTTGAGAGTTGTTTTTAGCGTTCGCATTCGGACAGCAAAAAACTTTTAAAGCAAAATACCGATTTGCCAATATGAGAAATTTTGAGAGTTTATTTTGCAAGGCGCAGTCGGCGTTATTCTAAACAAAACTATATAAAATTTACCCGACACACAAATATATTTATTGCATGTGGGGTAACTTTATTAGCTACTCTTTTATCCTATAATTGGGTGCCTCTTGCGTTATTATTACATCATGCACATGGCTCTCTTTAAGTCCTGCACTTGTAATTTCCACGAACTCGGCCTGTTTTTGAAATGTTGCAATATCTTTCGCTCCTACATAGCCCATAGATGAACGAAGACCGCCTATCATTTGATGAATAACATTTTTGATTGTTCCGGAGTACGGCACACGTCCTTCAATACCTTCAGGAACCAATTTATCCTGCGCCGTTCCTTCTTGAAAATATCTATCCATGCTTCCTTTCGTCATAGCTCCTATGCTGCCCATTCCGCGATATGTTTTGTACTGTCTGCCTTGAAAGATAATAAGTTCACCCGGGCTCTCGTCCGTTCCTGCGAGCAAACTGCCTATCATAACACAATCAGCTCCCATGGCTAACGCTTTTGCGATATCGCCCGAATATTTTATGCCGCCGTCTGATATAATCGGAACATTATATTTTTGTCCGATTTTGGAGCATTCTTCTATTACCGAGATTTGCGGAACACCTACACCGGCTACTATTCTTGTAGTGCAAATACTTCCTGGTCCTATTCCGACTTTTACCCCATCGGCACCTGCTTTTATCAGGGCTTCCGTACCTTCGGCGGTAGCAACATTGCCTGCTATAATCTCTATATTAAACTTACTTTTTATCTCTTTTACAGTATCTAATATACCTTTGGAGTGTCCATGCGCAGAGTCGAGAACTATCACATCAACCCCAGCTTCAATCAAAGCTTTAACTCTGTCAAGCTGTCCGACACCAACAGCTGCTCCGACTCTTAGTCTTCCAAATTCGTCTTTGTTCGCCTGCGGATACTCTTTACGTTTTTTTAAATCTTTTATCGTTATCAGACCTTCGAGCTTGCCATCCTCACTGATTATCGGAAGTTTTTCTACTTTATTTTTGCTGAAAATAGCCTCGGCTTCATCAAAATTTATACCTTTTTTAGCGGTAATAAGAGGTGGTTTTGTCATAGCGTCTTTGACGGATTTTTTAAAATCGGTCTCAAATCTCAAATCGCGATTTGTAAGTATACCTATGAGTTTGTTCTCTTTATCTATAACAGGAACACCCGAAATTCTGTACTCAGCCATGATATCAAGTGCATTTTGTATAGTATCTTCTGCCTCTATGGAGACAGGGTCATAGATGATTCCGCTTTCGCTTTTTTTTACTCTTCTTATCTCTCTCGCCTGAGACTCTATATCCATATTTTTATGAACTATTCCGATACCACCAAGTCTTGCCATCATGATAGCTGCGCGATGTTCGGTAACAGTGTCCATAGCGGCTGAGATTATCGGGATATTCAAGGCTATTTTGCGCGTCAGTTTCGTTGATACATTAACCTCTTTGGGCAAAACTTCCGAATATTTCGGAACCAATAATACATCTTCAAATGTCAAAGTTTTAGCGCGAATTTTCATCTATTATATTCCTTTTAAAATTTTTTCTAAACTTAACGCACCGTCAAGCAGCGTCTGTTCCGCAAACGGTTTGGCTATCAGCTGTCCGCCTATCGGAAGTTGATTTTTGTCGCCTATCGGCAGCGAAATAGCAGGAACTCCTGCAAGATTGACACCTATTGTGTAAATATCGCTAAGATACATTTCAAGAGGATTGCTTATCTCGCCGAATTTAAATGCTGTTGTCGGAGTAACGGGAGAGAAGATCAAATCTGCCTCTTTAAAAATGTTTTCATAATTTTCTTTTATTAAATGTCTTGCTTTTTGAGCCTGTATATAATAAGCATCGTAATATCCGCTGCTTAACACGAAAGTTCCGAGCAAAATTCTGCGTTTTACTTCTTCGCCGAATCCCTCGCTTCTCGTTTTTATATACATCTCTTTTAAGTTATCGCTCTCAACTCTTCTGCCGTATCTTACGCCGTCAAATCGGCTTAAATTTGCACTCGCTTCGGCTGTAGCTATAACATAATATGTCGCAACGTCATATTTTGAGTTCAACATATTTTTGTAAATTATCTCATGTCCTGCGTCTTTTAGAGCTTGAATGGCCTTTTGCATAGCTTTTTGAATCTCGCTTGAAGCTTCGTTTAAAAAGTTTTCTATGACGGCTATTTTTAGTTTTCTGCTTGGGTTTAGATTTGAAGCCGTCGGCGTATGCGGTATATTTGCGCTTGTAGAATCTTTACTCTCATATCCTGCGATTATATCAAACAAAATAGCTGCATCTTCAACATTTTGTGTGATAGGACCTATCTGGTCCAATGAACTTGAAAATGCCGTCAAGCCATATCGGCTCACTTTTCCGTAAGTAGGTTTTAATCCCACGCAACCGCAAAAAGCGGCGGGCTGTCTGATACTTCCTCCGGTATCGCTCCCGAGCGCGGCTATAGCTATTCCTCCAGCGACCGCAGCAGCGCTCCCTCCACTACTTCCTCCAGGAACTCTCTCATGATCCGCCGGATTTAACGTTTTGCCGTAATATGACGTTGCTGTCGTGCTGCCCATTGCGAATTCGTCCATATTGGTTCTGCCGAACGCACTCAAATTTGCTTTCGCCATATTCGTGATTACAGTGGCATTGTATGGAGATACGTATCCTTGAAGTATTTTAGATGAGCATGTAACGCTCCAGCCTTCTACTTGGATATTGTCTTTAACGGCTATGGGAATACCATCGCCATTACTGTTTATCTCTTGATTTGTAAGTTGTTCTACGTAAGCGCCTAAAAATTTTTTTTCATATATCTTATTTATCAAATTAACCCTAAACTCTTTTATCTCGTCTTTGTTTAATTTGAGCGCTTCTTTCAATGTTATCATTTTTTAGCCTTTGACTTTTTATCTGCGCATTCAAGTTTTTTTGTTCTCATATTGACAAAAAATATTCCCATAGCGATAATCAAACATATAACCACGACTATTATTACTACATATAAAAATGGAGCGGGTTCCGTCAAATCAGCCATTTATCACACTCTCGCAGCGAGGACATAAATGTTCATCATTTTTTGATTTGAATTTCCAGCATCTCGGACATTTTTTATCCTCGGCTCTTGTTATAGTGAAATGCTCTTTGTCAACGTAAAATTCACCCAAAACCTCTCCGTTTGAGAGCGAAACAACCTCGCTTATCGTAAACCAATCTTCAGCGTCATGTAGTCCCATTTTTTTAAATTCATCTGCCTTTGTTACGAGATTCAACTCTAATGTAGATTTAATTATTTTCTCTTTTTTCAGCCTATCTACTATTTCAAAAAATCTCTCTCTGGCAAGTTTTAAAAATTCTGCGTCCAACTCCGATTTGACATCCTGTAAAGGTGTGTATTCTATATCAAAAGCATCCGCTTTCTCTTTTTTGACGATTTTGGGCGCATGTTCCACAATCTCATCTGCCGTATATGTAAGCACAGGCGCGATAAGAGATAAAAGAGTATCAAAAATCATAGCCATAGCACTTTGAGCAGAGCGCCTGGCGATAGAATCTTTAGCGTCGCAGTACAATCTATCCTTGCTTATATCCATGTAAATTCCACTAAGTTCCGCAGCTATGAAGTTACTTAAAAGCGAATAACCTTTTGAAAAATCATACGCCTTAAAAGCGCTTTTTACTTCGTCAAACACCCCTTTGGCTTCGCTTAGTATCCATCTATCTACAACCCCAAGCTCTTTTATGTCCGAAACACTTTCCAAGTCGTCAATGCATGATAGTAAAAATCTAAATGTATTTCGTATCTTTCTGTATTGTTCCGCAACTTGCTTGATGATATTTTCACTGATTTTTACTTCGGTTGTATAATCGCTTGTGCCGACCCAAAGTCTTAAGATTTCAACGCCGTATCTTTTTGCAATATCCGAAGGAGACACGCCGTTTCCTTTGGATTTGCTCATTTTTTCACCCTTTTCATCAACAGTAAAGCCATGAGTTAAGATATTTTTATATGGAGCTTTGCCATTAATAGCCGTACTTACTAAAAGCGAGCTTTGAAACCAACCGCGATGCTGGTCGCTTCCTTCAAGATATATATTGGCAGGATAGCTTCCGCCATCATAATTTTTTGAGTTCAAAACAGCTTTCCACGTACTGCCGCTGTCAAACCAAACATCTAAAATATCCGTGACTTTTTCAAGATTTTCAGGATTTAGTTTTGAGTTTTCAGGCAACAAATCTTTTATATCTTTTTCCCACCAGATATCAGCGCCGTATTTTTCAAACAGATTCGCCGTGTTATCCAAAACGTCGCCATCATATATTGGTTTGCCCGTTGTTTTATCTCTGAAAAATGCTATAGGTACGCCCCAATCACGCTGTCTTGAGATGCACCAATCGGGTCTGTTTTCTATCATACTGCTAAGTCTTTTGTAACCTGATTGCGGATAAAACGTCAGTTTTTCTATCTCGTCGACAGCTTTTGCTCTTAGATTCTTATCTTTTGCTTCGTCCATAGCTATAAACCACTGTTTTGTGGCGCGATAGATAATTGGCGTATGCGTTCTCCAGCAGTAAGGATACGAGTGGACAAATTTCGAGCACTTTAAAAGAGAACTGCCCAAAAGTTCTAAAATTTTCTCATTTGCCTTAAACACGTGAATTCCGACAAACTCTTGCGCATTTGGTAAAAGTTTTTCGCGTACAATCGTCTGGTCGTATTTGCCGTCTTCGTCTACTGGCATAATGGTTTGTATACCATAAATAAGCGCAATTTTGTAGTCGTCATCGCCATGACCTGGAGCTGTGTGAACAAGTCCTGAACCGCCATCCATCAAAACATGCTCGCCTAATATTAATTGCGATTTTCGTCCGTTTAGCGGATTTATCGCATGTGTATTTTCCAAGATTTTTGCTTTGAAAGTTTTTTTGATTTTACCTTTTGTTATTCCAAGCTCTTTTAAAGATTCTATGCGAGCTTTGGCTATTATCAGATTTTCATCGGTTAAAACATATTCTTCATTATTATTGAACGCTATGGCCATATTTGCAGGTAGCGTCCACGGGGTTGTAGTCCATATAACAGCTTTTGCAAAATCAACGCCGAGCTTTAAAAGCGCATCTTTATCCAGTTCAAACGCTACAAATATTGAGTAATCCTCTTTGTCTTGATATTCAACCTCAGCTTCAGCCAAAGCGCTTTTTGCCGCCCATGACCAAAATACAGGTTTACTGCGTTCAATAATCAAACCTTTTTTTGCAATATCGCATAAAGCACGATAAATATCCGCTTCAAATTCAAACTTCATCGTAAGATACGGATTATCCCAATCCCCGACAATGCCAAGCGATTTAAATTCATCTTTTTGAATTTGTATGTATTTTTGCGCATGTTCGCGACATAATTGTCTAAATTCGGATTTGGGCATAGCATCTTTTTTTTCTTTGCCTATAGCTTTTTCAACCTGCTGTTCTATGGGTAAACCATGACAGTCCCAACCTGGAACATATCGCACATTCTCGCCAAAAAAGTAGTGAGTTTTAACAATTATATCTTTCAGTATTTTATTTAGTGCATGACCTATGTGAATATTTCCATTTGCATAAGGGGGGCCATCGTGAAGATTAAAATCGATGCTTCTATCGGCTCTTTTGCGTTTCATCTTCTGATAAACGCTTTTTTCTTCAAACCACTGCTTGT
>JAIRSJ010000096.1 GCA_031255525.1 Campylobacteraceae bacterium | reverse complement strand
GTGTTGCTCATGATAGAAGCATTTACAGGAACAATATAAAGCATTGTTAAAAATGTGGTAAAACCGGCTATCACTTCTGTTTTAACCGATGTTCCTCTTTGTTTTAACTTAAAAAAATCCATAAAAACTCCGAATTTATCTGAAAATTTATATTTGCATAGTCTTAAAAGGTTTGCCTGTATTTTCAAAAGAGTAGAAAATAGCTTTGCCCTCTTCGTAACAAAAAAACGTCAATATCGGATTTGTATCTGATACATATATCTCTTTCAACATAGGCGCTATATCGAAAGCTTTTTTATTTGCTTCCGTATCTTGGAAAAGCATAACTTTACCTGATATCCGCACCCACTCACCGCTTGGATTAAAGGCGCAAATCTCAACATAAGGATTTGCACGCAACTGCTTGTGAACGCTCTTCTGATTGTTTGTTATAAAAGTAAGTTTGCCTTTCCACTCCATAACAAAATCAAAAGGACGTACACGCGGTTTGCCCTCCTCATCAACTGTTCCTACATAAAAAGCAGGACTTTTAGTCAAAAAATCAATAACTTCTTGAATATAGTTCATTGTCTCATCCTATAATGTTTTAGTGTTTACATTTTTCACTGAATTTACAATTTTAATCAATGTCATCTTTTTATTCTTTTAGCTTAACAATCTTACTTTAGGCTCTTCATTAAAGCATAGATAAGCAGCAAAAGTTAATAAAAAGAATTTTCTCATATCAACTTTTCTTCATATATCAAATCGATCGTATATTTACCTGTCGTTGAAGCGATACCGAGCCCGACATTTGAAATCTCAAGCGCTTCTTTAAATTCTCTAAGTATTTGCCTTTTTTGATATGCAATCTCTCTTGGGAGTCCATCGGGGGAAAAACTATTTATATCTCTATGACGATATTTATCGCCGATATAAAAATCAAGTATCTTTATATAAGCATAATTTTCTATTCCAACTTTTTGTTGAGGAAGCGGAGGCTGTTTGATAAAGACGGTAAATTGCACGCTTTTCCAGTAAAAATTCCACATCGCGCTAATTGTACTCTCCATACTCATATGTTTATAGCAGAGTCTAAGCCAAATATCTCTCTCTTTATCTATTGTCCAATCCATTATTGGAGTGCCAAACCCCAACCTTGCATCTATCTCTTTTATATTATACACTTCATGCTGCTCTTTTGAAATCTCTTCATTGACAAACGCCACAGGCCGACTCCTCGTAAACTTTCAACTCATTATAAAGACTATCCCTCTCAACCGGAACAAATCCGCTTGTTATAATAACGTCTAAAAAATCCTGCAAGGCTTGTCCGTTGGCGCTTTTTGCACCACCTGCGCTTTGTATCGCCTCTTTTTCTATCGTTCCGTCCAAATCATCGGCTCCGAACTCCTGAGCAACCATAGCCAGACCCAAAGTAGTCGTAGCCCAATAAGCTTTTATATGCGGAATATTGTCAAGTATAAGTCTACTTATCGCTATAGTCTTTAAAATATCCTGCGAACCTAAAAAATTATCAACTTTCAAGTAGTTATTATCTCTTTGATACACAAGCGGAATAAATGCGTTAAAACCTCCTGTTCTATCTTGAACATCACGAAGTCTTAACATATGGTCGATTCTGTGCTCTTTTTCTTCTACATGTCCAAAAAGCATGGTTGCGTTTGAAAATTTTCCTTTTTTATGCCAAAGTTCGTGAATTTCAAGCCATTCGTTTGATTTAACTTTTCCTTTGCAAACATATTCACGCACTTTCTCATCAAATATTTCAGCTCCGCCTCCCGGCATAGAATCGACCCCAGCTTCTATCATTTTTTCTATCGTCTCTTCATAGTTTAAATCGTGCAAAGTTGATAAAAAATGAACTTCAGCAGCAGTTAAAGCCTTTATATGAATAGTTGGGAATCTCGCTTTTATCGTTTTAAAAACATCAATATACCAGTACAAATCATGCTCTTCATTGTGCGCAGATACTACATGTATCTCTTTTATACCACGTTTGAAAGCCTCTTCTACGATATGTAAAACTTCATCTTTGGTGTATCTATACGGATTTGGATTTTTTCTGTTTGCAGAAAATGCGCAAAATTTGCATATATCTTTACAGATGTTTGTAGGGTTTATATGACGATTTATATTAAAATAGACCTTTTTGCCCCACATGCTCGTTCTTTTCAGATTGGCAAAATGTCCTAAAGTAAAAAGATCAAGTTCGTATAGAGCCAGAGCGTCTTCATAATTCAATCTCTTTTGATTTTTTAATTTTTCCAAAATTTTCATCGGTAATTGTCATCTTAAGCAAATTTTTCAGGCGGATAATTTTCGTAAATAAAGTCTATATCCTTATCGCCCCGTCCGCTTAAATTTACAAGTATAGACTCATAAGGTTTATCCTTTGCAAGTTTCATTGCAAATGCTATTGCGTGTGCGCTCTCAAGTGCTGGAATGATACCTTCAAATCTGCAAAGTTTATAAAACGCTTTTATCGCCTCATCATCATTCGCCCCGCCAAGTCTTAATCTCCCGCGAGAATGCAAATGCGCATGTTCGGGTCCAACCGACGGATAATCAAGTCCGCTCGCAACGGAGTGTACTTTAGCAGGTGTTTTGTCTTCATTTAGCAACACCATAGAGTTAAATCCGTGCAGCACTCCCTCAACACCATATTTCAAACTTGCCGCATGTTCGCCGAGTTTTGTTCCGCGCCCCAACGGCTCAACTCCATAAAGTTCACAAGGATCTTCAATAAATGCGCTGAAAATTCCCATGGCATTACTACCACCGCCCACACACGCCACCAGATTATCAGGCAAAATCCCAGTCATTTGCACAAACTGTTCTTTGGCCTCAAATCCCACAACGCTTTGAAAATCTCTCACCATCATAGGAAACGGATGAGGACCTACCACCGAGCCTATCGCGTAAAAACTGTTTTCAGTATCCTTCATGTATGTTTCAAACGCAGAATCCACAGCCTCTTTGAGAGTTTTTTGCCCTTTATCAACAGATATAACATTTGCACCAAGCATTTTCATTCTTATAACATTAGGGTGCTCTTTTTTGATATCAACTTCACCCATATGTATTTCACATTTAAGTCCAAAATAAGCAGCCGCTGTTGCAAGCGCAACCCCGTGTTGTCCGGCTCCTGTTTCTGCTATAAGCTTTTTTTTGCCCATATAAGAAGCTAAAAGCGCTTCACCCATGCAGTGATTAAGTTTATGTGCGCCCGTGTGATTCAAATCCTCACGTTTTAGATAAATCCTTGCTCCACCAACGTTCTCGCTAAGTCTCTTTGCGTAATATATAGGTGTAGGCCTGCCTTGAAAATGTTTTCTTATATCACGTAATTTCATTATAAAATCATGAGAATTTGCGATTTTCAGATAAGCTTCTTCAATCTTTTTACACTCCTGAGCCAATTCAGGAGGCAGATAAGCTCCGCCGAATTTTCCAAAATATCCCTCGGTATCCGGAAACTGTCTAAGATAAGGTTTTACTTGCATTTTATGACCTTGAACAAAAAATTGAAAGATTATACGATACAAGTTTTTAATCTGCCGTTAAACAGGAATTTTTTGCATATAAATAAAACCTGATTTGGTATTTTTATCTATATAAAACACTTACAATACGCGAAATTCTTCCAAATTATCTCTTCAAGCAATTTAACTTTAACTATTTTATTATAAAAAATATATGAGCAATTGAAAATGCATCGTACTTTTTATCAAAGATATAAAGATATATTGTATGTATAAAATATCAAAAATCAAAACTTACTCACTCTCATCTTAATATGTAAAAAGCTCGGCATAAAAACTTGATAAATGTCAAATTGACTTGAATTTAATTTCTTTTTGCTTGTTTTTAATTTTTTAAAATATTCCTTAAGTGCGCTTCTATTTGCAATTTTCTACATGCGGTCATAACTGTCAATATAGCAATTTATCAATTTGGTATGAATGGATATTATAATTTTTTACATT
>JAIRSJ010000093.1 GCA_031255525.1 Campylobacteraceae bacterium | reverse complement strand
TCTTCCGATCTTTCTGAGCCTTTTTATCATAGTGTCGATTACATTTCTATCACTGTCAAAATTTATATCCCATACATTTGAAGCTATCAGCGACCTTGTGACGACTTCTCCTTTATATGAGAGCAAAAATTCAAGCAGTAAAAACTCTTTATTGCTCAAGTCTATCTTTTTTCCGTTTCTGCTTACAACCCTTTTTATCAAATCTACAAACAAATCGTCTATTTCAATTTTTGTAGGTTTCATATCCTCATTTTTACGTCTGAGTAAGCTTCGCACTCTTGCTAAAAGTTCGGCAAAATCAAATGGCTTTGCAAGGTAATCGTCAGCCCCGGCATCAAGCCCTTTTACTTTATCTTGCGTTTTATCCAGAGCACTTAGAAGCAAAATAGGAGTTGTGATATTCTCTTGCCGTATGGTTTGTATAAGTTTCAATCCATCAATAAACGGCAGCATAATATCCAAAATTATCAAGTCATATTTTTTTGTAAGTGCCAAATGCTGCCCGTCTAATCCGTCGGTTGCGATATCTACGCCAAACCCTGCCTCCATGAGCCCTTGTTTTAAATAGTTGCCGAGTTTTATCTCATCTTCCACTACTAATAGCTTCATGGCATCTCCTTTGGAACATCAAACGTAAATTATACTAAAAGATGTATAAAATCATTAATTTTTTTGAGTTTTTGCAATTTTGTAAATAACAAAGGTCGTGAAGATTATAAGTTACATAGTATAAGCTTTTTTGCCGTATGCAAAATAGTATAGAAAAATAGATATACAAGTGATAACGGCAGCGCTTGCAAAAAGTCCTTCAAAACCTATATACGGTACCAGAAGTCCGTACATGTACGGTCCTGTGCCTATACCCAAATCCATAAAGATAAAATATGTAGATATAGCTTGCGGAATCGATTTGCCTTTGGCAAGTTTTATGCATACAGCCTGCACGGTGGTTTGAAAATTGGCTATACCAAGCCCTAAAAACACAGCAGATAAAAGCATCAAAGCAGATGTTGAGGTCAAACACAAAAGCATAAATCCCATGATAGTTAAGACTAAAGACGGATATATAATGATATTAGCACCTCTTTTGTCAAATGTTTTGCCCGCAAAAGGACGCGATACAAATGTCGCTGCAGCGTAGATCAGAAAAAATAAACTTGCTGTTTTTGCCAAACCGATATTTTGTGCATAAACCGGCAAAAATGCTTGCAAGCTCCCATATCCTGCCGTGATAAGCATAGTTACAAGAGCTATGGGAATGATGGCATAAGAGATATAACGGCTTAAATGAAAAGAGCCTTTTGCGCTGTTTTGTTCGTTATTTTCAAGACGAGGATATGAAACGAAAAGAGCGAAAATAAAACTTATTACGCCAACAATAAGGCAAAACATAAATATCGTATGAAAGCTTACATGTGACATCATATATATTCCAAGAAAAGGACCTATTGCCATAGCCATGACAGCGCTTAGGCTAAAATAGTTTATGCCCTGACCATGTAAATTTTTAGGTATGATATGCACCACAAGCACGCTGGCGACAGTTCCGATGCAGCCAATACCAATACCGCTTATAAACCGCACAGCCATAAAAAGATAGAGGTTGTCCGCGATAAGATACAAAGCAAGACTTGAGATATATATACCAAGTCCGGTAAAAATCAATTTTTTGAATCCCCAGAAGAGGACTATCTTTCCCGCGATAAGTCGGCCGCACAAACAGCCTATAAGTATGATGCCTGCAATAAATCCGCCAAGACTGTCGCTCGTTTGAAATTTATCCGATACATACGGCACATTTATAACAAACAACATGTAGTATGCCATAGAGACAAAAAAGTTTATCAAAGCCGTATATATGAAATTTTTTGTGAATATCATCTTTATTTTCCAATTTTTTATTTTTTTACAAATGTACTTTGTGTTTGATTGTGGAAGTACTGAATTTTTTGAAGATGAGATTGTACTCCAAATATCTTAAAGTTTTTAAAAAGTATCTACCATAGGGTATGCAAATATCAATATTTCTTGTTTCGGGAGCGTTTTATCATACATGAGATGTCGACTTGTTTTGTAAATTGCTTCGTAATGTCCATCTTTTTTGCTAAAATACGCTTCAACTATCAAAAAAGAGAGAAAAGTATTTTATGGTTCAGGTAAATAATATAACTATGCGCTTTGGCTCCCAAATCTTATTTGAAGATGTAAGTCTTAAGCTTGACAGCGCAAAACGTTACGGACTTATCGGAGCAAACGGTGCGGGCAAAAGTACATTTTTAAAAATTTTATCGGGCGAATTGGAGCCAAATTCCGGAAACGTTTCCATAAACAGTGCGTTAAAAGTGGGTGTTTTGGGACAAAATCAATTTGCTTATGAAAATTTTAGCATTAAAGATGCGGTTTTATGCGGCAATAAAAGGCTTTACGACGCCGTAAGAGAAAAAGAAAAGCTTTACGAAAGCGGCGATTTTTCAGATGAAAGCGTTAATAATCGCTTGGCTGATTTGGAGATTATTTGTGCGGAGGAAGATCCTACTTACGAATATGAAGTGATAATAGAAAAAATTCTTGAATCGTTAGGATTTGCGGCTTTAAGGCATAATGATTTGATGCAATCTTTAACAAGCGCTGAAAAATTTAAAGTGCTTTTAGCACAAGTTTTATTTCCGAAACCGGACATTTTATTTTTGGACGAACCGACAAACAATCTTGATATAGATGCTATATCGTGGCTTGAAGAGCAATTAAACCGTCACAGCGGAACTATCGTAGTCATTTCGCATGATAGACATTTTTTAAACTCCGTAGTTACTGATATTTTAGATATTGATTTTAGAAAAATTCGCGAATTTAGCGGAAATTATGATGATTGGTATATAGCCTCGACGCTTATTCAAAAACAGCTTGAAATGGAGCATGATAGAAAGCTTAAAGAAAAAGAGGAATTAGAGGGGTTTATCAGGCGTTTTTCCGCAAATGCTTCAAAAGCCAAACAAGCAACAAGTCGGCAAAGACAACTTGAAAAGTTAAATATAAACGAACTACAAACCTCTTCAAGAAGAGATCCTAGTATTTTATTCAGGCTCAAAAGAGATATAGGCAACGAGGTTTTGAGCATAGATAATTTATCTTTTTCATATGGCGACAAAGAGGTATTGAAAGATATAGGCTTTAAGGTGGAAAAAGGCGATAAGATAGCTCTTATCGGAGCAAACGGTATAGGTAAAAGTACGCTTTGCAAGCTTTTAATGCACGAACTTTTCCCAAAAGAGGGTAAGATATTTTGGGGAGCGACGATAGAGCCGAGCTATTTTCCGCAAGACACTACCGATATCATCAAGGGCGATATGGAACTTTTTGAATGGCTGCAGCAGTTTGATGATAAAAAGGATTTGGATGAAATACGAAAATGCCTGGGTCGTATGCTTTTTTCCGGAGAAGAGCAAAAAAAGAGCATAAAATCCATAAGCGGCGGCGAAAAACATAGAATGATGCTATCAAAGATGATGTTGGAGAAGGGTAATTTTTTGATTTTGGACGAACCGAATAACCATCTTGATTTGGAAGCTATAATAGCTTTGGGCGAAGCTTTGTATAAGTTTGACGGAGTGGTTATCTGCGTAACCCACGACAGAGAACTGATAGATGCGTTTGCAAATAGAATAATCAGGATAAAAGACGATGGTATGATAGAAGATTTCAAGGGTGATTATGAGCAATATAAAAGTTTACGCGGCTAATTATTGCATCATTTTTAAAGTTTTATAAATAATAATTATTCTATTATAACTTAAAATAAGTGGAGCAGATTGTGAAAAGTACATTTATATTTATCCTTACGGTAATTTTAGTGGTAGTAAGCGGTTGCTCGGATACAAAAGAAGATTTAAGTGTAAGCAAAACTCATGTAAACAGTATCGGCATGGAGTTTGTTTTAATACCTTCCGGTTCATTTGCAATGGGCTCTGGCAAAAATGCGGAAATCAAAGTAGCCCATGAGTTTCCACAGCACAATGTGACTATAAGTCGTAATTTTTATCTTGGCAAGTTTGAAGTGACGCAAAAACAGTGGATGAAAATTATGAATAGTAATCCTAGCAAATTTAAAGGCGATTTAAATCCTGTGGAGTCTATCAACTGGTATGATGCGAAAACATTTATCTCCAAATTAAATGCGCTCGAAAATACGACAAAATACCGTCTTCCTACCGAAGCAGAATGGGAGTATGCCGCGCGCGCAATTTCGGAAGATAAATACTCGTTTGGCAATGATGCCGGTGAACTTAAACTTTATGCATGGTATTACGAAGGTTCAAAAAAACTTTTGCGAACACATCCTGTAGGTCAAAAGCAGCCGAATAAATGGGGACTTTACGATATGCACGGAAATGTTTGGGAATGGACGGAAGATTTTTATGATCCGGAATATTACTCGAAAAGTTCTCTAAAAGATCCCATAAGCCGTGAATCTTCACTAAAAAGTATCGTTATACGAGGCGGAGGTTGGATAAATAGCGCCGAACATTTGCGTTCAGCCGCTAGGTACTATAAAACGCCGACTACAAAAAATGATGATTTGGGTTTTAGAGTGGTGCTCGATATAAAATAGTAAATATATAAATATATTCTTACAATATATCCGTTTTGGGTAGTTTGCCAAAATATTTTGATTATTTCACAAAAAAATAGCGCAAAATACTAATGTTAAAAGCTGCAAGAGGATTTCAAAATTTGACCACAAGCGCAATCTGCATGTAGTCAAATTAATTTAGTAAATTTACTTGAAATTTAAAAAGCAAGTCTCAAAACTTTTTCAAAAGAGTTTTTAAATAGTCGCGGATAAATAGTCAATAAAATTGCTAATATGATATTAGTTGAAAATTGCGGACAATCGTCAATTTTGCAAAGAATGTCAGATATTTGATAGTAGCACTAAAATATGATAAGAGGTTGATAAATGGTGATGGAAAGAGGGCTTGCGCAGTAATTGAAGAGAAGCGCATAAATTACCAAGATGA
>JAIRSJ010000047.1 GCA_031255525.1 Campylobacteraceae bacterium | reverse complement strand
TGCCAATTTGAAATCAATTTTGGAAGATTTTTTAAGATATATGTTTGGAGATATCAAGGTGCGTTTTCGCCCAAGTTTTTTCCCATTCACAGAACCAAGTGCCGAAGTTGATATAAACTGTATATTTTGTCACGGTGCCGGTTGCAGAGTGTGCAAAAATACCGGCTGGCTTGAAGTGCTCGGTTGTGGGACGGTCGACCAGAATGTATTTAACGCCGTAGGCTATAAAAATAGCAGCGGATATGCATTTGGTTTGGGTATAGAGAGATTTGCTATGTTGTTGCATAAAATTCCCGATTTGCGTTCGCTTTTTGAGGGAGATTTAAGATTGTTGGAGCAGTTCAAATGATAATTACAAGAGATTGGCTTAACGAGTGGATAGATTTGGGCGAAAGAAGCACGGAAGAGTTATGCAAAACATTGAATAAAATAGGATTTGAAGTAAGTTCGGTTACGGAATATCGTATGGTTGAACATTGTGTAGCCGGTTTTGTAAAAACTAAAGAGAAACACCCGGATGCTGAAAAGCTTAGCGTGTGCATCGTGGATGTAGGACAAGAGGAAGATTTGCAAATTGTGTGTGGTGCTAAAAATGTTGATGCAGGACAATTTGTGGCGGTTGCACTTGATGGGTGCAAGTTGCCTGATGGGACAATCATACAAGAGACAACTTTAAGAGGCGTAAAATCTCAAGGAATGATATGTTCCTCTACGGAGCTTGGGTATCCTAAAATCAATGAAGGAATAATGCTCCTGGATAATAATTCCAAAGAGTTAAAACCGGGAATACCGCTTATCTCTATTCCCGAATTCAGGGACGATGTTATAGAGATAGAATTAACGCCCAATAGAGGCGATTGTTTGAGTATTTACGGTATAGCGAGAGATTTAAGCGCAGCTTATAATACTAAGGTGAAGATCCCACCTGTTTTACCTGACGATTTAGAGCAAATAGGAATAGGTCGTGTTTTGGAATTAAGCGTAAAAAGCGACATAGACGCGTCTTTGGTCTATGAAGTTTTGGATAAAAAAGAGTTGAAGGGCAGCACAATAATGGATTTGCGTCTTGCTATGATAGAAAGCGATGCAAAAAAAAGTCTTATAGACAAATATTTGGCTTATGTAACTCATGCCACGGGCGTTATACTAAGAGCTTATAAGATGGATACTTTTGCTTACGTAGAGAACAAAACCTCCGGTACTGATGAAAGCAAAAAAGTGGAGATTGTCGTCAGAAAGGGCGAAAATGGTCTTGATGCGGTATTTGGAAAAGAGCAAATATCTTATGTTGGAGTTTGGCAAAGCGATAGCTCAAAACCAAGCGACGATGATAATTTGATAGTTATAGAGGCAAGTTTTATAGATCCGTATGTACTCGGACAAAGCGGAGCAAGGAGTGTTAAAGAGTCTGATTGGGCGCTGTTCCGCTCTTTAAGAGGAAGCGAGACAAATCTTGATTTTGGTATAAATTATTTGAATTTTTTATTAAATTTGAACTCAAAAGTAGGTGTTCTTACCGGTTCGCAGCGTACGATAAAAGAGCAGGTTTTAAAGCAAATAAATATTGACTTTAACGATATGTTCAACATTATTGGTACGGAGATAAATAAAACAGATATCATATCTATATTAAAAAATCTCGGATTTTATCCTGTGTTTAGACCGGAACAAAATTTGCTTGTGGTGGATATTCCATCATTCAGACATGATATAACCAATATTCAAGATATTTGCGAAGAGGTAGTGCGGATAGTCGGCATAGAAAATATTAGAGCCAGAGCGCTTAAATTCGTCGAAGCAAGCCGTACAAATGACGTTTATAAAAATTTTGAAAAGAAAAAACTTTACAGACATAAAGCCGCAGCTGCCGGATTTTTTGAAAATGTAAGTTATATTTTTACCAGCAGAGCCAAACAATCGTTATATGGTTTTGCATGCATAGATGAAAGTTTAGAGCTTATAAATCCTATAACAACCGAACTAAATACGCTTCGCACTACTTGCGCACTCGGTCTTATAGAGGCTGTTAGCAACAATGTAAAAGCAGGCAGAAAAAGCGTGAGTCTATTTGAAATCGGCAAGGTTTTTGATGCAAAACGTAATGAAAAAGTGGTTTTATCATTTATCTCAAGCGGAGAGAGTGAGATGCCAAGCTTGGTTAATCACGGCAAACCAAAAGAGTTCAGTTTTGCTGATTTTGTGCAAAAAATCGGCGCTGTTTTGGGAGATTTTGAAATAATTCCGAGTAAGCCGGATAATAAATTTTATAGTCCTTATGAATTCGGAGAGATAATCATAAATAGCAAAAGTGTCGGATTCATAGGAAGAGTAGCGGTCCAAAAAGATTATGATCTAAACAAAACTTATATTTGCGAAGTTGGGTTTGACGGGCTAAACTATGAACGCAAGATGGCAAAACCCTATTCTAAGCTTCCAAGTGTTTCAAGGGATTTGAGTCTTTTGGCATCAAAAAGTATTACATACGATGATATCAGCAGATGTATAAAAGAGCGTGCCCCAAAAGAGTTGAAGGATTTTTATCCGATAGATATCTATTCGGACGAATCTTTAGGCGATAAACAGAGCATTACTTTAACTTTTGTGTTTGAATCTGATGAAAAGACGTTTGTGGATGAAGAGATAAATGGTTTCATAGAACAAATCTTAGAAGGTCTTCTTATCGTTTTGAAAATTACAATCAGATAAAAAGGGTGAGATAAAAAAAGCCGCAATTTAAAATTTCAAGGATAAAAATATAAATATGAGCGTTTTGCATGTAAGCAAGGCCGGTTCTTTTGATTTGCAGATATCAAATATTGCAGCAGACAAATCGATATCTCATAGATGCGCTATTTTTTCGCTTTTAAGCGATAAGATGTCGGTTGTAAAAAACTATTTGCAAGCTGAAGATACGCTTTGTACGTTAAATATCATAAAATCACTTGGCGCTGATGTAAAATATGAAAACAAGATTTTATATATAACTCCGCCTTCTGATATTATCGAGCCGCCGCTGATTCTTGATTGCGGCAATAGTGGAACGGCTATGCGGCTTTTGATAGGATTTTTAAGCTCGCGCAACGGTTTTTTCGTATTGCACGGCGATAGATATTTGGCTTTGCGTCCGATGAAAAGAGTAATTGCACCGTTAAGAGATATAGGCGCTAAAATAGATGGAAGAGAAAACGCTAATTTATCGCCGATTTGTGTAAGAGGCTCTAAATTGAAGCCGTTTAATTATAAAAGCTCCATATCCTCAGCGCAAGTAAAAAGTGCTCTGATATTGGCGGCTTTGAACTCCAAAAATGACGTTCCGAGCGTATTTAGCGAGCCAAAACTTAGCAGGGACCATACGGAAAAAATGTTAAAAGGTATGGGCGCTGATATTAGATGCAAAGATGACAAAATCATTATCTATCCAAGCAAAAAGCCTTTACAACCAATAGATATCACAATTCCGGCCGACCCTTCAAGTGCATTTTTTTTCGCAGTGGCCGCGGCGATCACTCCAAACTCAAAAGTAATTTTAGAAAATGTACTTTTAAATAAAACGCGCATAGAAGCTTATAAGATTTTGCAAAAAATGGGTACATATGTGGAGTTTATTGAAGAAGAGAACAGATATGAAAATATTGGCCGCATCATAGTAGAGTATGCGCCTTTAAAAGCTGTTGAGGTTAGTGAAAATATTGCGTGGCTTATAGATGAGCTTCCCGCCCTTTCTATAGCTTTTGCATGCGCACAAGGTGTTAGCACGGTTAAAAACGCAAAAGAGCTTAGAGTAAAAGAGAGCGACAGGATAAGTGCGGTGGTTCAAAATCTAAATCTTTGTGGTATAAAGGCAACAGAAAGAGAAGACGGTTACGATATAACAGGCGGAGAGTTCAAGCCTTTTCAAGTCGACAGTTTCGGCGATCACAGGATAGCTATGAGTTTTGCCGTCGCATCTATCATGTGCGGCGGAATAGTTGAAGATACCGAATGCATAAATACATCCTTCCCTAATTTTACAGAGCTTTTATCAAGGGTTACGCATATCAGGATAGAAGATTAATTGCCGCCCGACATAAAGCAAATTTTTAGACGCATTACAAAACAATTTTTTAAGCTATTTTTTTCTTGATAAGCGTTTTTGTTTTTGATATTTGTTGCAAAATGTTTGTAATTTTTACTGATTTGAACGGCGTAAACACATCACAATAAATTCGGTTAAATCTTGAAGTTATATTTTATCCGAGCATTTTCGCTTCGCACTTTAATTTTTATAACTATTTCAATCTTTTTATCATAGTAGTTAATTTATATGATAAGCAAAATAAAATCAATTATCCTATAAATCTACGCCTGTTCTTTAATCATTTGCCGCAAATCTACCGTAAAAACATTAGAAGTTATTGCGAGCGGTTATTGGTTGAAAGATGCTGTTTTTTCAAATACAAGCAAGACGTTCAAGACATTGGCTTTAAATTGCATAAAAGCAAAATTTTGTGTCGTGCAAATCACACATTAAATCTAAAGTGCATTACATCGCCGTCTTTTACAATGTACTCTTTGCCTTCAAGCCGCACTTTGCCGGCCTCTTTTGCGCCGTTTTCTCCTTTATTGGAGATATAATCCTCATAAGAGACAACTTCGGCTCTGATAAAACCTTTCTCAAAATCATTATGTATAACAGAGGCAGCTTTAGGAGCTCTCCACCCTTTTTCTATAGTCCATGCTCTGACTTCTTTAACACCTGCTGTGAAATAACTGATAAGCCCTAATTTTTCAAATGATAGACGTATGATTTTATCAAGTCCGCTCTCTTTGATTCCAAGTTCATTCAAAAACTCTTTGGCTTCATCGTCATTCAAAGCAGCTATCTCTTCTTCTATTTTTGCACACAATTTTATAACGTCGGCATTTATGGCTTTGGCGTGTTCTTTTAGTTTTTTTACGTGCGTATTATCTTCCGCAAGAGTGCTTTCATCGACATTTGCTCCGAATATCACAGTTTTTCCGGACAAAAATCTAAGCTCTTTATTAAGTGCTATAAACGATGGATTTTCTTTATCCTCAAAAGAGTTTACCGTTTTTAAACTATCCAAGTGATCTGCAAGTTTTAGAGCAACGTCAAGCTGTGCTTTTGCGTTTTTGTCTGATTTGGCTTGGCGTGAAAGTTTTTCAATTTTTTTATCAAGCTGCTGCAAATCTGCCAAAATGAGTTCCGTTTCTATTATCTCAATATCTCTCAAAGGATCTATGTCGCCTTCCACATGCGTTATATTTTCATCTTCAAAACAGCGCACTATATGGAGTATCACCTCAACTTCTCTTATATTTGATAAAAACTGATTGCCAAGTCCCTCGCCCTTGCTTGCTCCCCTAACAAGTCCGGCTATATCCACAAAATCAATAGTTGAATACTGGATACGCTCGGGATTTACTATTCTTGCAAGTTCGGAAAGACGAAAGTCAGGAACCGGAACAACGGCTTTATTGGGCTCAATAGTACAAAACGGATAGTTTGCCGATTCGGCGTTTTGAGCTTTCGTAAGCGCGTTAAATGTTGTTGATTTGCCTACATTCGGAAGTCCTACGATGCCTACGCCCAAACTCATTGTTTATCCTCATTTTGATTTTGCAACATAAGCCAATACAGATTCATTCGTACTCCTGCGCCGCTCGCTCCGCTTTGATTGTAACCCCAATCCTTTTCTACAAAAGCCGGTCCTGCTATGTCCAAGTGAAGCCATTTATCTTTATACTCTTCTTCTATGAAATTATCCAAAAACAACGCGGCGGTTATAGCACCACCATATCTTGATGAAGATATATTCGAGATATCTGCAACCGTACTTTTTAGGAGTTTTTTGAGATATCTGTTGAATGATAAAGCATTTACAAGTTCTCCGCTTTTTGCGGCTGCACGAAAGAGTTCATGTTTTAGTTTTTCATTGTGTCCCATAACGCCTGTGGTGTACTCGCCAAGAGCTACGACACAAGCTCCTGTCAGAGTTGCCATATCTATCAAAAGATCAGGTCTAAGTTCTTGTGCATAAACAAGGCAATCCGCAAGCACCAAGCGACCTTCTGCGTCGGTATTTCGGACCTCTATCGTTTTGCCGTTTTTTGCTCTTAATATATCGTCGGGTTTATAAGCGTTTGCTCCTATCATATTTTCAGTGGCGCCGATAATAGCGTGAATCTCAAAAGGCAGTCTTAGTTCAGCTGCTCCTTTTAAAATAGCCATAACGGCAGCTCCACCGCTTTTATCAGCTTTCATAGTTACCATATAATCGCTTGGTTTCAAACTCAATCCACCGCTGTCATAAGTCAAACCTTTACCTACAAATACCACTCTTCTTTTGGGTTTTTCTTTTGGCTTATAGGTTAGATGTATGAGACGAGGAGGGTGAACACTTGCCCTATTTACCGCTAAAAATGCACCCATTTTTTCTTTTTCTAAAAATTTTTCGTCAAAAATTTCGCAAGTTACTCCCTCTATAGCCGAGAGTTTTAATGCATCTTCAGCCATTTGAATAGGAGTGTAATCATAAGGAGCGGTATTTACAATCTCCTTTGCATAATTTGCGGCATTTGCTATAATTTGCGCATTGTCTTTCACGCCTATTAATGTTTCAAACGAAACTTTGCTTTGGTTATAGTTTTCGGTTGATATTATTATCTCTTGTAAATTAAACGGTTCGGTTTTGCTTTTGTATTTTGTAAATTCGTAACTTCCCAGCACAAACCCTTCTATCAAAGCCCCCATTGATTCTATATTTGTCTCTTCTACGTATGAGCCTATTTTTACACTTTTGTATGATGTTTGTCTTAATAATTTAAAAGCTTTTGCCGCTGCCAAACGAAGTTCATCAGGTTGTAAATTTTCACAACCTATGTACACATGATTATTTTCTGCAAGCAATATCCCATCTTCACTTTCGGCTTTAAAATTCACATTTTCCAAAATTTTTTTGTGTTTAACCCAAGTGTGATTGAAGTTTTTGTTTACGATGAAAGTTATGACTGCTTGTGCGTCTATATTTTCTAAAGTCTCATTTATTATTTTTATATCCATCTTTTTTCCTTAGTTTCTTTTCATAAAAATTATTTTCTATTCGTTTGAAGGTAAAAATTATTATACATGCGAAAATCATAACCACAGGTATAGCAAAATACCAGTGTTTTTTGGCAAAATTCAGTATATTCCATATATGTTCTCCAAGCAGATAAGCAGGCAGTATCGTAACCGTTGCCCAACACCATGCGCTTATGAGATTAATTAAGGCAAACTTTTTTGCGCTATAACGCGTGATGCCTATAGATATAGGGATTATGGTTCTAAGGCCGTACATGTAACGCTGCATAAATATTATAGGCCAGCCATAACGTTTCAAAAGCAGATGCGCTATAGCAAATTTCCGCCGCTGTTTTTTTAATCTTTTATTGATATTTTTTTTGAAATATCTTCCCAGATAAAAATATATCTGATCTCCGGTAAATCCTCCGAGCCCCGCTATCAAAATAGCCCAGCAAAGATTCATGGCTCCTGAGTGTGCGAGTATACCGCCCATAATGAGCGCCATTTCGCCTTCCAAGATACACCACAAAAAAAGAATAATGTATCCGTATTTTAAAATCAGTTCGCCAAACAATTCTTCCATCAAAAACCCTATTTAAAATTCAAGCACTGTTTTTGCTTGGGCCATATCTTTGTCGCCGCGTCCGGAGATATTGACTATAACGACAGAGTTCCTAATAATCTCTTTTGGCATTTTTTTCAGATATGCCACTGCGTGCGCACTTTCAAATGCAGGTATAATACCCTCTATTTTAGACAGCCATACAAAAGCGTCAAGCGCCTCCTTATCAGTTATACTGTCGTATTTAACCCTATCCAAACTTTTTAAATACGCATGCTCAGGTCCGATTCCCGGATAATCAAGTCCTGCGGATATAGAGTAAGCTTCTTGTATCTGACCGTCCTCATCTTGTAAAAGATAACTCATCTGTCCGTGCAGTACACCCTCGCTTCCACGCGCTAAACTCGCTCCATGCTGATTTGTATCTATACCCATACCACCGGCTTCTATGCCGATACATTGTACATTTTTGTCCTCTAAAAAACGGCTGAAAATTCCTATAGCATTGCTGCCTCCGCCGATACATGCGATGACAAAGTCGGGCAATTTTCCTTCCGCCTGTAAAATTTGCTCTCTTGCTTCAGCGCTGATAATAGCTTGAAAATCCCTTACCATCATAGGATATGGGTGAGGACCTGCAACCGTACCTATAACATAAAAAGTGTCTCTGGCATTTGTTACCCAGTGTCTTATGGCGTCATTCATAGCATCTTTCAACGTTTTGCTTCCGCTTTTTACACTATGTACCTTAGCTCCCAAAAGCTTCATGCGAAATACGTTGAGTTCTTGTCTTATCGTATCTTTTTCGCCCATAAATATCTCACA